>CAZBYY010000037.1:0-18062 GCA_964495855.1 uncultured Acidobacterium sp.
CGGTCTCGAGGTCTTCCCAGCCTTCGCCGTCGAACGACACGATGCGGCCGCTCCACTTGGCGATCACCCTGTCGCGCTCCATCTCCGCCGCGAGCGCAGAGAATCGATCATCGCGCACGGTGAAGTACTGCGCGCCGTAATCGAACGCCACTTCACCCGAAAGGCCACGGGGCAGCTCGAGGGCGTCAATCGTCTTCGTCGCCGCGCGCCCGCCCGGCACCGCGGCCCGCTCGAACACCGTCACGCGATGCCCGCGCGCCACCAACTCCCGCGCTGCCGCAAGCCCCGCAATCCCCGCCCCAATGACCGCAATCTTCATTTGGCACCTTAGGCACCCGAGGCACCGCTACGCACCCTACTGCGAGAGCACTCGTCCCAGGCTGCCGTGATAACCCGTCATCTCGAGATAACCGACGCCGCGTAGTTCCTGCTGGCCTGTTGGCCCGGCCGTCTGCCGGCCTGCGATGTCGATCATGCCCTCCCAGTACGCCACGCCGGTGGATTTCACGAGCGACAGCTCTTGATCGTTGAGCGGGGTCGTGACTCGTAATTCAAGCTGCTGAGACGGAATCGACACCATCCATTCCGTCGGATAGACGGCGCCATTCGACGACGTGAACCGCCGCGATCCAGGTGTCAGGACGAAGTCCTTCTCGGTGAGGTGCGTCGGCTTGCCGTCGCGCGCGACGATCGTGCCGCTCGAGCGCGGATCGCGAGATCCGTCCGCTCGCCGAAGCTGGTAGAGCATGATCTCGCGCCCGTCGGACAGTTGCAGCGCAAACCAGTCCCACCCGCGCTGCTCGGGCTCGAGGAAGCTCGTGCCGCTTTCGTGATCCATCCACGATTCGCCCGTGACCTCGAACGTCTCGCCGTCCACGCGTATCGTGCCGCGCGTCGGCATGCGCGTCAGCGAGTAGTAGTGCGAGGCGTTGCCGGGCTGCGAGCCCTTCTGGCTGATGCCATTGATGCCGTGAATGACCGGCGGCTTGCCTTCATCGAGCGTGAGATCGATCGCCGCCTGCTTACTCTCTGCAAATACTTTGTGTTGAGCCGCGATCCCTCGTCCCTGATCCCTGAGGCCCGCTTCCCATCCGTCATTCCACACTCGATACCGATCCACGTCGGCTCCCGCGAGTCCGGGCCCGCCGCGCGAGAGCTTCTCGCTGAATCGATAGCGCTGGCCCTTCGAGTCGCTCACCGCGAGATGGGTCATGTACAAGTCTCGCAGCGCCCACTTCGACGGATTCGCCGGTGTGTGATCGATGCCGACGCGGAAGAAGGTGATCTGATAGCCGAACCGCCGCCCATCGGCGGTCTTCACGTTGCCGGTGTAATACCACCACTCGATCTTGTTGTCCGGATGCGCCGCATGATCGCGCGGAAACGAATACTGGTAACCCGCTTCGGCCTGCTTCCACGGCGACGACTGCGCATGGACAAGCGAGGCGAGGACCAGAATCAGCAGCAGGCACTCAGCACCCCATGCACCCCATGCACCCTTTGCACCCCATGCACCCCTTCTATTCATCATGCGACAGCACCAATTGCGCAGCTCGCCGGGCGGGATACAGGCCGGCGATCGACGTGGCGAAAACGACGACGATCGACGCCTGGATGAGGAAGGCGAGCGGCAGGTGAAACTGAATCGTCCACCCGAAGCTCTGCACGTTGATCACGTAGATCAGCACCAATGACAAACCCAATCCCACGGCAAGGCCGATGCCCTGGCTGACCGCGCCGATCATCGCCGCTTCGATGATCACCATCCGCGATACTTGCCGCCGATCTGCGCCGTTGAGCCTCAGCAGCGAGAGTTCGCGCCGCCGTTCGAGGACCAGCGTCAGCAACGTGCCGGCGACGCCAAGCATCGCCACCGCGATGGCGATCACTTCGAGCGCGTAGGTGATCGCAAACGTGCTGTCGAAGACCTGCAGGACCTCTCGCTTCAATGTCTGGTTGCTGAAGATGAACGCGCGGTGACCCTCGTCCAGGCTGTCGAGCATCTCGACGCGCACGCGATCGGGATCCGCGCCCGGTTTCAAGTAGGCCGCGACGCCGGTCGGCGGCAGATCGCCAAAATATTTGCGGAACGTCGGCCAGTTGAGCACGGCGACACCGCGATCGCTCGAGTAATCGTAGTAGACGGCGACCACGCGGAACTCGTGTGGACCCTCCGGGGTCTGCAGCGTCAATACGTCGCCGGCAGTCTTGCCGTAGCGTGAAGCAAACGGCTCAGAGATGATGATCGCGTCCTGGCCGATCGAGGCCAGCACCTGCTCGCGCGCGTTGGCCGGCGCCTTGAACAGCAGGCCTCCCGAGCCGACCACCACGTCGTAAGAGCCGGCGCCGAGCGTGGTGAGGTTCCCCTCGTACACCAGGTCGATGTTGCGAAAGCGGTCGATCGACGCCACGGCCGGATGCGCGGCGATCTTCGCGATCACGTTGTCCGACACCGTCTGGTCCGACCCGACCGTTGGTCGAATGCCGGGGCCGATGAACAGATCGGCCTGCAGACTCTGGTTGATCCAGTAGACGACCGTATCGCGGAAGCTGCCGATCATCACCGCGATGGCGACCATCATCGACAGGCTGACGGCGAGCGCCGCGACCGAGATCGACAGGCGCGGAATGGCCGACGTCAGGTTCGCGTGCGCGAGCAGGCCCTCGACGCCAAGCCGCCGCCGCAACAGCCGACGGCCGAACTTCGCGAGCGCATACATGATGGCGGGCACCAGGAACGACGCGCCGATCACGATGAGGAATGACGCGGTATAGCCAAACAGCGGCCGGCGGCCGATCGGCGGCAGGTGGGCCATCACGTACGCGACACCCAGCAGCACCACGGCGATTACCAGCGGTCCGGGTTGCAGTCGCACGCGCATGTCGAGCGTGTCGTGGCCACGCATCGCGGCAGTCGGCGGCACCTGGCTCGCTTCGAGCGCGGGAATCGCCGCCGCAATGAGCGACAGCGGCAGGCCGATCGCGACCGCCATCCACACGTGGCTGCTGTTCATCTGCGGCGGCGCGGCTACCGCGGCGATGTACAACGTGCTCACGGTGCGAGAGGTCATCGTCACCGCGGCATCAGCGAGCAGTCGCGCGAGTCCAAGGCCAATGACGATGCCGGCGGCGGCAAGCGCGGCCGCTTCACCGAGGAAGAGCCACAGCACGTGGTTGCGCGTGAGCCCGAGCGCGCGCAGCGTGCCGATCTCCTGGCGGCGCGCGATCACGGACGTCGTTACAGTGTTGTAAACGAGGAACAACCCGACGATCAGCGCGATCCACGACAGCGCCGTCAAGTTCGTGTGAAACGCCGCGAGCATTGTCTCCACTTGTTCGCCTCGGCGCCCTGGGCGCTGCGCCACCAAACCGGCAGGCAGCCGCTTGCCGATCGCATCCACCGCGGCTCGTGGGTCCGCGCCCTCGGGCAGCAGCACATCGAGGCGATCGACACGGCCGAGACGATCGAACGCCAGCTGCGCGGCGGCGATGTCCATCAGGATGAAGTTACCGTCCAGCACGCGCGCGGGCCCGTCGTTCTTGAGGATGCCGCGCACGACGAAGTCGAGCACGCGGTCGCCGATCATCAACCGCATCGGCCCGCCGAGCGCGTAGTGCCGCTGTGTCGCCAGCTTCTCCGTGATGATCACGGTTTGCGGGCTGGTCAGGATTTCGAGAAATCTCTGGGCATTGACCTCTGTCGTAGGGGCGGACTTCAGTCCGCCCGACTCGACCTGGAGCAGGTTGTATTCCCGAAACGGCTGGTCGCGCAGGATGTCGACGCCGAGCACCTTCACGGCTTCGAGTTGTCGCCGCGAGTTGAGCGTCTTCACGTCGCCCATCACCAGTGCCGCGCTGCCTTCGATCACCGGGCTGACGATGCCGAAGTCGCGCAGCCAGCCGATCTGCGGAATCACCGACTCGTCCACCCCTGCACCGGCGCCGATGATCTCGACGCCGGTCTTGCCGGCGACGGTTTCGAGCGCCGTCGAAAATCCGCGGACCGAGCTTTCGTTCGTCAGTTGAATCGCGATCACGACGGCGATGCCCAGCGACACGCCGAGCACGGTCGTGATGGTGCGGATGCGTTCGCTCAGGAGCGGGCGAACGATGAACTGGCTAAACAGCCGCAAACCGGCCGTCCTTCATCCTGAGCACGCGCGTGGCCGCGGCGGCCACGTCCGCGGCGTGCGTCGCCATCAGGATCGTGACGCCGAGCTCGCGATTGAGCTCGGTGATGAGCTGCAGCACCTTCGCGCCGTTCTCCGAGTCGAGGTTGCCGGTCGGCTCATCCGCGACGAGCAGCGCCGGCTGGTGGATCAACGCGCGCGCGATCGCCGCGCGCTGCATTTCGCCGCCGGAAATCTGCTGCGGGTAATGATCGAGGCGGTGTGCGATGCCGACGCGTGCGGCAAGATCGCGGGCGCGTTGCTCGGCGTCGTTCGTCTTCATGCCGGACAGCAGACAGGGCAGCGCGATGTTGTCGGACACCGTCAGCGTCGGCAGCAGGTTGAAGAACTGGAAGACGAATCCGATCTGCTCGCGTCGCACGCGCGTGAGTTCATCATCGCCCAGCGTGGACAGGTCGCGGTCGTTGAGCCGGATCGCGCCGCCGCTGGCGCGGTCCATGGCGCCGCACAGGTGCAGCAACGTGGACTTGCCGCACCCGGACGGCCCCATCAGCGCGACGAACTCGCCGGCCTCGACCGAAAAGGAGACGCCGGCCAGGGCGCTCACGCGCGCATCGCCGGTGACGTACTGTTTTTGAAGTTGGTCAGCGACCAGGACGGCCATGTCCTTTCCATATTAGTCGCTGCGAACATTTCTTGCAGGCGGGCACGTGCCCGGCCGGATCGAGATCGCGCGGCGGCAGGCGCCAGGGTGGCGCCCGGCCGCCGCGCCCAGCGCCTAGAAGTTCAGCTTCATCCCGATGCGTGCGAGCCGCGGCGGCACGATGCTCAGCGGGCGGTTGAAGGTCGTACCTGAACTCCACTGCAGGTTCTGCGCGGGATTTGCGTTGGCCATGTTGTAGAGATCGAAGAACACCGACACGTCGCGACCGCCGCTGAACTTCTGCACTTTTTCGACGCGCAGGTCGGCGATGACGATGTTGTCCTGCCTCCGCGTGTTCATCGGCTCGGCCAGGAAGCGCACGCTGCCGATGCTCAGCACCGACGAGGAGAACGTGCGGCCGAACGGCACGCCCGCCTGGTAACGGAGCATCGGCGAGATCACGATGTTCCAGAACGGCGTCTGCCACGTGCCGTTCAGTTTCACCGTCTGTCGCGTGTACTCGAGCTGACCCTTGTCGTTCGCGTTGATCTTGTCGTTCGGCGAGACGGGGAGGTTGTTGGCGCGGATCGAGTTGCCCTGGATCGAGTTCGTCTGGTCGAAGCTCTTGGTGTAGCCGTACGATGCCAGCAGGCTCCACCGATTGCTCATGCGCTTGGTGCCGGTGATCTCGAAGGTGTGGTACGCCGCGGGACTGTCGACGTTGATCGTCTGGTTCACGATCGGCAGCGTGCGGTATTCCGGAGCAAGATCGTAGGCCTGCAGCGCTTTGCCATCGTCCGCCGTGCCGACGCGCCCGTCCGGACCTGGATCGGGGACGGTGACCGGCACCGTGAACGCGCCGTATGGCCGGTTGATGTTGTAGCGGCCGTACTGGTCGAACTGGCCGCGATAGACGTAGCCGGCTCGCACGCCGAAGTTCGCGATCAACTCGCGCTCGACGAAGGCGGCGAATTCCTCCGTTCGTGTGTCGCGGAGGTTGGGATCAAGGGACTCGGCGGCCGCACCGCCGCGTTGATCGGTGAGCTGGCCCTCCTCACCCGGCTGCCACCGGCCGTCGTTGTTCAAGTCGTTCCAGCGATACCGCTTCCACCACGCCGACGCGTTCGGGCTGATGTTGAAGACGAAATCCGCACCGGGATTCCACCAGTAGCGCCCGTAGTTCGCCTTGAGCACCGTCTTGCCGTTGCCGCTCAAGTCGTACGTGACGCCGATGCGCGGCGCCGGCAGATTCCACGAGATGTAGTTGTCGACCGCTGCAAACTGCTGCGCGGCCGGATTGAAGCGGCCGGCCGGGTGCGCCTGCGCCGGCGAGAAGGCGCGATACCGGTCGATGCGCGCACCGATGTTGAACGTCAGCCGGTTGCTCGCGCGCCAGGTGTCGAGCGCGTAGAGCCCGTAGGTCATCAACCCGCCGATCGAGTCTCCGGGCTGGAACAGGATCACGTCCGTCTTCACGCCGTTGTTGAGGACGTGCAGCACGTCTTCCTCGAAGCCGTCGATGAAAATGTCGTCGACCGTTTCGCGGAACACCTCCCCGCCGAACTTGAAGTTGTGATCGCCGCCCCATCCGTTCTTGAACAGGCTGTAGCTGCCGAGGACCTGGTCGCGCCGGCGATTGCGCGCCCAGTTGCGATTGCGGCCCGTGATCACGTTGTTGCCGATGTCTTCGTAGCGCAGCCCGCTGCCGTTGACGCCGTTGCGCCAGTTGTAGCCGTACTCGCCGCCGCGAACTTCAACGAAGCCGTTGTCGCCAAGCACGCCGTTCCATTCGCCCTTGTGCACCCACGCCCAGAAATTCTGGTTCCAGGTCGTCGCCTCGGTGCTGTTGATGCCGGTGTCGACGCCGAGCAGCCACGAGTCAAAGCGCTGCGGCTGCTTCTTCTGCGACGGCTGCGTGTAGCCGATCAGCTTGTTGTTCTTCGACAGTTGATACGTGAGCTTGGCGCTGTAGTTGTTGAGGATCGTCTGCTGCGGCTTGACGGGGAAGTTCACGAACCGCGCCTGGATGTTCTGGTGGCGGATGGAGCCGTAATACCAGAAGCGATCCTTGACGATGTAGCCGCCGAGGCCGACGTTTTCGTCCTGGTAGGACGAGAGCCGGTTGACGTCCCCGGGCTTCAGCCCGCCGCCGCCGCTCAAGCCGCGCGCGATCTGGTCGGCATCGATGTTGAAGGATTGCCAGGCCTGGGGCGAGTAGCCGCCGAAGAACGTGCCGTGAAAGGCGTTGCCGCCGGACTTGCTGATGAATTGCGTCTGCACGCCGGGTGTCGACGCTTCGGCGGAATGCGCGGCGGTGTTCATCTGCACTTCCTCCATGCCGCCGACATCCGGATAGTTGCCGAAGGCGCCCGTCGCTTCCGTCGCGTTGATCCCTTCGAAGATCACGCGCACCTGGCCCGATGTGCCGTACACGACAAAGGCCTGCTGCGTGCCGTTCGTGCTCCCGCCAACATCGATGCGCGCCATCTGCACCGCCGGCGAACCGGCGAGCAGCGAGAAGTAGTCACGCGATGTCGGCAGCGCCGAGAGCTGCTTGGCGTCGAACGTGGTGCCGATCTGCGTCGCCGAGGTGTCAACGACCGGTGACTGGCCAGTCACCGTCACCGATTCCTGCAGCGATGCCACTTTCAATTCGGCATTCACCGTGGCTGTGAACCCCAGGCTGACCCGGATGCCTTCGTTCCTCACCGTCGAGAAACCCGCCAGTTCGAACACCACTGCGTAGTCGCCCGGCGTCACCGCTGGGAAGCGATACGTGCCGTCGCCGTCGGTGACGGTCGTTCGCACACCCATTTGCTGCGGGCTGGTGAGCGTGACCGTGACGCCCGGCATCACGGCGCCGGTGTTGTCGACGACGCGACCATTCAGCGCACCCGTGCCCGACGTCACGGCCTGGGCGAATGCGAGAGACGAACTGACAGCGAGCACAAGCAAGGCAAGCACGACTCTGCGACTCATGACGGCCTCCGAACAGGGTTTCGGGACGACGACGAGCGAAAGACGAATGCGCGCTGTAGCTATGAAGGAGCGATCGGGCCTAAAGCAGCGTGGCCTTGACGGCGCACTCTGCGCCTATTTGCTGAAAATTGCAACTGCGAAATTGCCGCGAAACTCAGGCGTGACGTGCCCGCATGACCAGTCCCTTCGGCCGAAGGGTGATCCGAGGTTCGAGTTCCGGCGTGGCGCTGATCGCGAATCGCCATCGCTGCGCGATCGTCGCCAGCAGGAGGATCGCTTCGGTCCACGCGAACGCTTCACCGATGCAGACGCGCGCGCCGCCGCCGAACGGGTAGTAGGCGTACTTGGGTCGATCGGTCTTCACGAGCCACCGTTCGGGATCGAACGTCTCGGCATTCGGCCACCACCGCGGGTCGCGGTGCACGACCCACTGCGGAAGAATGACGAGCGACTCCGGCGCGATCGCGTAGCCGCCGATCGTGTGCGGCTCGATCGCCTTCCGTCCCATCGTCCACGCCGGCGGATAGAGGCGCAGCGATTCGGCGATGACCGCGCGCGTGTATTCGAGCTTCGGCACGTCCTCGACCGCCGGTGTGCGCGCATCGAGCACACGCGCGAGCTCGTCCTGGAGCTTGATGACGACGTGTTCGTGAAGGCCGAGCAGGTACCACGTCCACGCCATCGCATTGGCCGTGGTCTCGTGACCGGCGAGGAAGATCGTCAGCGCCTCGTCGCGGATCTGCTGGTTGTTCATGCCCGGTTCGCTCGGGTTGTCCGGGTCACGAGCGGCGAGGAGCATCGAGATCAAGTCGCCGCCGCTCGAATCGCGCCGTTCGGCGATGACGCGATGAATCACGTGATCCAGCCGCTCGCGCGCGGTGCGCACACGCACGAACACCGGCAACGGCAGCCGTTCGAAGAACTCGATGCCCGGCAGGAAGGCCGCGCCGAAACTCGCGACGGCATCACCGAGCGCACTGCGCACTTCGTCCGTATCCTGCTGCACGTCGCTCGAAAACAGCGTCTCGCCGACGATTGCAAGCGTCAACGCGCCCATCGCATCGGTCATGTTGAAGTCGGCATCGGGCGTCACCGAGTCGCGCCAGCGTTCGGCGTGGCGGACCATCGCCGCTGCGAACTTCTGCACGTGCTGCTTGTGAAACAGCGGCTGGATCATGCGCCGCTGTTTGAGGTGCTGCTTGCCTTCGGAGGTCAGCAGCCCTTCGCCGAGGAGCCGCTTGGCGCGCTGCAACGCAACGCCTTTGTGGAACTTCTTCGCGGAGGTGACCAGCACATCTTCAATCCACTCTGGATGGCAGACGAGATAGACGTGCTGCGGGCCGAACGAAAAGTGGGCGATGTCGCCGTAGGCGCGATGCGTTTCAGTGAAGAACGTGAGCGGGTCGCGCCGGAACTTCAGGAACGTCGCGCCTGGCAGCCACGAGGCCGGGCCGGGCACGGCGCCAGACCGCTCAACCGCCGGAGTCGCCATGGGCACATTCTACCGGCGTCGGCGCATCATGTGCAGATGCGCCGATCCACGGCCGTCGCGGTGGAGTCGGCTACAATTTCAGCGCCCGGCCACCGCACATCAGCGCGCGCCGCGCCGCATCCCATGATCAATCGTCGAGCGTTTCTCGCCGCCACCGGCGGCCTCGTCCTCACGCCGCGCCTCGGCACGGCGTGGCAAGCCGCTCCGCCCATCAAGACGGTGAGGACGCCGATCCTCGAGATCGCGTATCACGAGTCGGGCGATCCGAACGGCTTCCCGATCATCCTGCTGCACGGCTTCCCGGACGATGCGCATGCGTACGATGGCGTGTCGCCGCTGCTCGCGAAGGCGGGGTACCGCGCGCTGGCTGTGTATCTGCGGGGCTATGCGCCGACCAGCTTCCTCGATCGCTCGAAGCCGCGCACGGCGGAGCAGGCGGCGATCGGTCAGGACGTGATCGATTTTGCCGATGCGCTCAAGCTCCCGCGATTTGCCGTCGCCGGATTCGATTGGGGCGGGCGCGCCGCCGGCGTCGCCGCGGCCTTGCACCCGGATCGCGTGCGCGCTGCGGTGTTGATCGGCGGCTACTCGATCCAGAACACCGTCACGCCCGGGCGTCCGCCATCACCAGACGCAGCGCGCCGCTCCTGGTATCAGTGGTTCTTCAACACCGAGATCGGCCGCGCCTCGCTCGAGCAGAATCGCCGCGCGTTGTGCGAAGCCTTGTGGCGCGAGTGGTCGCCGACGTGGAAGTTCACCCCCGAGATGTACGCGCAGACCGCTGCCTCGTTCGACAGTCCGGATTTTGTTGACTGCGTGATTCACTCGTACCGGCATCGCAACTTCAACGCGCCTGGCGAGCCGCGTTTCCTCGAAGTCGAAAAGCAACTCGCCGCGCGCCCGCCGATCACCGTGCCCGTGATCAGCGTGCATGGCGCCGACGATGCGTTCGGCGCGCCGACCGCTGAGATCACGCAGGCCGATCGCGCGGTGATGCCGCAGTTGATCGACAAGCGGCTCGTGCCCGGCGCCGGCCACTTCGTGCCGCACGAAAAGCCGGAACCCGTGGCACAGGCGCTGATCGACGTCCTCGCGCGCGCGAAATAGGACCAAACCGATGGAGGGTGCGGTGACACGAATGGGTATTCGCGCGGGAATCGTGGTGTCGGTTGCTGTGCTGATCGTCGGCAGTCGCGCCCCGCAGTCCACGGCGCTCGCGCAGGCGGGCAAGCAGGCGCCGGTGTTTGTGGTCGATCCGTTCTGGCCCAAGCCGCTGCCCAACCATTGGGTCACCGGTTCGACGATCGGTCTCTCCGTCGATGCGCAGGATCGCGTCTGGACCATCCATCGCCCGAACACCGTCGAGGACAACTTCAAGGCCGCCGACATCATGGTGGGCGACGCCCGCGGTCGTGATGATGAAGCGCTGCCGGGCGCGCCGGCGAGATCCGCATCCGGTCCGCCGAAACCCATCGGCGCGTGCTGCAAGGTCGCGCCGCCGGTGCTCGTCTACGACCAGGCGGGCAACCTGGTGAAGTCGTGGGGCGGTCCAGGCCAGGGCTACGACTGGCCGGACAGCAATCACGGCATCACCGTCGATCACGAGGGCCACGTGTGGCTCGCCGGCAACGGCGCGAAGGACACGCAGATCCTGAAGTTCGACGGCGCCGGAAAATTCATCTTCCAGATCGGCAAGCACGGCGTGCACAACGGCAGCAACGACACCGAGAACTTCTGGCAGCCGACGAAGCTGTGGGAAGACGTATCGGCAGGCGAGATGTACATCGGTGACGGCTACGGCAACCGCCGCGTCATCGTCGTGGATGTCGCGACCGGCAAGTACAAGCGCCACTGGGGCGCGTACGGCGCAAGGCCGAGCGATGAAAAGGTGCCGGCCTACGATCCGAAGGGCTCGCCGTCAAAGCAGTTCAACACGGTGCACTGCGCGATCGTGTCGAACGATGGCTTTGTCTACGTGTGCGACCGCGTCAACGACCGCATCCAGGTGTTTCGCAAGGACGGCACGTTCGTGAAGGAAGCGTCGATCGATCCTGATACCTATCGATCGGGTTCGGTGTGGGACCTGACCTTCTCGCGCGACCCGCAGCAGACGTATCTCTACGCCGCCAACGGCGTCGACGAGAAGATCAACATCCTGCTGCGCAGCACGCTCGAAGTGCTGACGTCGTTTGGTGATGGCGGCCGCGCCCCCGGACAGTTCTTCGGCGTCCACAACCTGGCCACCGACTCGAAAGGCAATCTCTACGCGACCGAGACCTACACCGGCGCGCGCATCCAGCGGTTCCTGTACAAGGGCGTGGCCCCCGTCACCTCGCGCAACCAGGGCGTCGTCTGGCCCAAGCCGTAGCGCGGAGGCAAGCCATCATTCGCGCCCCTGAATCTCGATGAGCCTTCACCTCCGATTCGGGGCATCATCGGAGTTGTGAGCGATCCTGACCAGCCCCCGGGAGCCCCCGGCATCCCGCCTCGCTGGACCTCCAGCGCGAAGTCGGCCGTCGGTACCGCCCTCCGTTCGAGCAGCCGTGTGTGGTTCACGCTGAGCCACGGCATCTTCAACGAGATCTATTACCCCAGCATCGATCAGGCTTGCGTACGAGATCTCGGCCTCCTGGTCTCGGATGGCAGCACGTTCTTTTCAGAGGAGAAGCGTGATGCGGTGAGCCGCGTGGACTGGGCGGCGCCGGGGGTGCCCGCGTTTCGCGTCGTGAACACGTCGCGCGATGGCCGCTATCGCATCACCAAGCACATCGTCGCCGACCCGTACCGCGACACCGTGCTTCAGCAGACGAAGTTCGACGCCCTCGACGGCCGGTCCGATTATCAGGTCTACGCCTTGCTCGCTCCTCACCTGGCGAACGGCGGCGGCGACAACTCTGCGTGGGTCGGCGACTACAAGGGCGTGCCGATGCTGTTCGCCGCGCGTGGCGGCACCTGCCTTGCGCTGGCGTGCACGCCCGGATGGAAGCGCGGCTCGACGGGTTTCGTGGGCGTCTCCGACGGATGGCACGACGTGTCACGGAACAAGACCATGACCTGGACGTACCCGCGGGCTGAGAACGGAAACGTCGCGCTCACGGGAGAAGTGGATCTTGCGGCGAGCGATGGATCGTTCCTCATCGCGCTGGCGTTTGGGACCACGCCAGCCGAGGCCGGGCATCGCGCTCGCGCGAGCCTGCTGGCCGGATTCCGTCCCGCCTTCGACACCTACGTCCGCGACTGGCAGCAGTGGCAGCAGCGGCTCGATGACCTCGTCGCGCCCAAGAGCGGGAACAGCCGATCCGTGCGCACGAGTGCCGCGGTGCTGCGTTGCCATGAAGAGAAGAGCGTGCCCGGCGCGATGATCGCCAGCCTGTCGATCCCATGGGGCGATACCAAGGGCGATGAGGATCTTGGCGGCTATCACCTGGTGTGGCCCCGTGATCTCGTCGAATCCGCCGGCGGGCTCATCGCCGTCGGAGCGCACGCCGATGCGCGACGGATCCTGGATTACTTGCGCGTCACGCAAAGCGCCGATGGATCGTGGCCGCAGAACATGTGGGTCAGCGGCGAGTCCTACTGGCACGGCATTCAACTTGATGAGACGGCGTTTCCGATCCTGCTCGTCGACCTGCTGAACCGGAATGGTCACCTCGATGCAGACGCACGGCGCCTGTTCTGGCCGATGATCCGCGATGCGGCGCGCTTCCTCGTCGCCAACGGGCCCTCGTCACAACAGGATCGATGGGAGGAAAACGCGGGCCTGTCGCCGTTCACCGTCGCGGCCGAAGTGGCCGCGCTGCTCGTCGCCGCCGATGCCGCCGAGCGGCACGAGGAGCCGGCGCTGTCGCATTACCTTCGCGACACCGCCGACGCCTGGAACGACAGCATCGACCCGTGTCTCTACGTGCAGCAGACGACGATCGCGCGAGACGCCGGCGTGGATGGGTACTACGTGCGTGTGGCGCCCCCGGAAACCGCGGATGCCGCGTCGCCGGCCGGAGGTTTTGTGCCCATCAAGAATCGGCCGTGGCCAAGCGCGGACGTCCCTGCGTCGGAGATCGTCAGTCCCGATGCCCTCGCGCTGGTGCGATTTGGTCTGAGGGCGCCGGATGATCCGCGGATCGTCAACACGGTTCGGGTCCTTGATGCCACGTTGTGCGTCGATCTTCCGCAGGGCCCGGGGTGGCGGCGCTACACCGGCGATGGCTACGGCGAACACGCCGACGGCAGCGCCTTCGACGGTACCGGTATCGGTCGAGTGTGGCCGCTGCTGACCGGCGAGCGCGCGCACTACGAGCTCGCGGCCGGCCATCGTGATGAAGCAGAGCGGCTCCTGGCGACGCTCGAGGCGTCTGCCGGCGACGGGGGACTGCTGCCCGAACAGACGTGGGATGCGGCCGACGTGCCTGCGCGAGAGTTGTTCTTCGGACGGCCCTCAGGTTCGGCGATGCCGCTGGTGTGGGCGCACGCCGAGCACGTGAAGCTCGCTCGATCGCTGCGCGACGGGCGGATCTTCGACATGCCTCAGCAGGCCCATCAACGCTACGTCGTCGATCGCATTCGCGCGCGCGTCGCCATCTGGCGACGCGACCGGCGCCCGAAGACGATTGCGCCGGGATTGATCCTGCGAATCGACGAAGCCGCGCCGTGCCTGATCCATTGGACGAGCGACGGCTGGGCGACGAGCCAGGACGTCCTTTCCATCGACACGGGCATCGGGCGGCATTTCGTTGATTTGCCGACCGACACCTGCGCCGACGGCGCGACGATCATCTTCACGTGCCGCTGGCAGATTTCTGGTCAGTGGGACAACGAGAACTTCACCGTGCGGCTCGGAATACGCTGAGACCCCGTCGAAGTCAGGCGTGGTGACCGACGCTCGCTGGGCCGGCGTACTTCACGCCCAGCGGTATCCGGATTTCGACAGCGGCAAGTCGCGCACACGCTTGCCGGTTGCGGCGAAGATTGCGTTGGCCACGGCTGGCAGGATCGGCGGCAGCGCCGGTTCGCCCAGGCCCGTCGGCGGATTGTCGGTCTTGTGGAAGTGCACCGAGATCACCGGTGCTTGCGACATCCGCACCAGCTGATGCTGGTTGTAGTTGCTCTGGACGACGGCGCCTTTTTCGAGCGTGATCTCCTGCGCCATGAGCTCGCTGAGTCCGTCGATCACCGCACCCTGCACCATGTTCTCGGCGGCGGCAGGGTTGATGACCTGGCTGCCGATGTCGGCGACGACCCACACCTTGTGCACCTTGACGCGATTGTCGGCGGTGACGCTGACCTCCGCGACCTCGGCGAAGTAACCCAGGTGACTGAAGTGACAGCCCACGCCGAGCGCGTGCCCGGCGGGCAACGTGCGTGTCTTCCATCCCGACTGTTCGGCCACCAGCTGGAGCACCGGCTTCATCCGCGACGGGTTGAACGGCGCGCTGAACGGGCCCTTGTCGATGCCAGGCGACTGCGGCTGATCGAGCAGCTGCAGGCGGAAGGCGATCGGATCCTGGCCTGCCGCGTGCGCGAGCTCGTCGAGGAACGACTGGAACACGAACGCGTAGACGTTCGACCCTGGCGCGCGCAGTGCGCCGGTCTTGAGCCAGAGCGGCATCAGGCTGTACTCGAGCGTCAAGTTCGGAATCAGCCGCGCCGGAAATTCATCCGGACTGATGTCGCCCGCCGAGACGAACTGATCGTCCTTGCCGTAGCCGACGTAGTGATTGTGCCAGGCGACGATCTTGCCTGACGCATCCAGGCCGGCCTTCAGGAACTGGAACCCGCCGGACCGGTAGAAGTCGTGCTGCATGTCGTCTTCGCGCGTCCACAGCAGCTTGACCGGCGCGCCGATCGTCTTCGAGATCCACGCCGCCTCCACCATGTAGTCGTTGGTGAGCCGTCGTCCGAAGCCGCCGCCGGCGCGTTGCATGTGAATGGTGATGGCGCTTTCCGGAATGCCAAGCGTTCGCGAGACGAGTTCGCGGCCCCCTGCCGGGATCTGCGTGTTGGACCAGATCTCGATCTTGCCGTCACGATAGTGGGCGACGCAGTTCTGCGGTTCGAGCGGTGCGTGCGCGATGAAGGGGTATGAGTACGCGGCCGTCACCGTCTTCGCCGCGCGCTTCAGCGCGGCGTCCACGTCACCATCGTTGCGAAGAACCTTGAAGCCTTTCTGCGTCGACAGTTCCTGCGCGCGCTGCGCGAATGCCGCGCTGCTTTGCTGCGCGCCCGGTCCTTCGTTCCACGTGACCTTCAGCAATTTGCGTGCGCTCTGCGCCTGCCACCACGAGTCGGCCACGATGGCGACGCCAGGTTCCAGATCCACTTCGAAGCCGAGGACCTGGCCTTCCTTGACGCGTCCTTCGACGAGGAACGCATGACGAACGCCAGGCTGCTTCTTGATCTCATCAAGGTTCGCGCTCACCGGCTTGCCGTTGAACACGGGGCACTTGTGGAACACCGCGAACAGCATGCCCGGCACGGTGAAGTCGATGCCGAACGCCGGTTTGCCGGTGACGATGTCCTTCACGTCGTAGCCGCGTTGCGATCGGCCGATGATGGTGAAGTTCTTCGCGTCCTTGGGCGTGAGCTTCGCCAGGTCCGGCGCGGGCATGGCCGCCGCCTGCGCGGCAAGCTCGCCGTAGCCGGCGGAACGGTTCGAGGCACGGTGATGCACGCGCCCGGCCGACGTGGTGATCTCTGCGGCCGGCACCGACCAGCGCTGGGCCGCGGCCGCGATCAGCACGTGCCGCGTCGCGGCGCCGACGCGCCGCATGCCGTCCCAGTTCATGGGCGTCGCCATGCTGCCGCCGGCAAACTGTCCGGCGTACTTCGTATCGTCGAAGTCGGCCTGCTCGATCTTCACCTTCGGCCACTCCGCGTCGAGCTCCTCGGCGATCAGCATGGGCAGCATCGTCTTCACGCCTTGCCCCGTTTCAGGGTTCTTGGCGACGATCGTGACGGTGCCGTCGGCGGCAATGCGGACAAACGCGTGCGGCAGCAGTCCGGGGTCGCGACCGAGCGTTTGCGCGAACGTCTCCGGCACGTCGACATACAGGCCGACCATCAGTCCGCCGCCGGCCAGCGACGCAATCTTCAGGAAGTCGCGACGGTTCAGGGCGGCGTTCATCGCGCACCGCCTTCCGCATCACTAGCGTGTCCTGCGGCGGTTGCCGCGGTCGTGCCCGCCGCTTTGTGAATCGCCTGGCGAATGCGCGAATAGGTGCCGCAGCGGCACAGGTTGCCGCTCATGGCGCGATCGATGTCGGCATCGGTCGGCTTCGGCGTCTGCGCGAGCAGCGCGGCGGCCGCCATGATCTGGCCGGACTGGCAGTAGCCGCATTGTGGCACGTCCAGTTCCATCCACGCCTGTTGCAGCGGATGCGAGCCGTCGGCCGAGAGCCCTTCGATGGTCGTGATTGGAGACTTCACCACCGAGACGCGCGTCTGGCACGAGCGCACGGCCTTGCCGTCGACCAGCACCGTGCACGCGCCGCACAGGCCGGCGCCGCAGCCGAACTTGGTGCCCTTGTAGTGGAGGACGTCACGCAGCACCCACAGCAGCGGGGTATCGGCGGCGACGTCGACGGTGGTCGATTGTCCGTTGACGGTCAGGGCGTAAGGCATGCGTGATTATGCCCTGAGCCGGTCATCCTCGGATGCGCGAACCTGTTGTAATCTCGCTGACGGCCTTCGCCTTTGATGAAATTCGCTGTCATCGTCACGATCCTGCTGGCGTCGGTGGCGATCAGCGCCGCGCGGCAGCCGCAGTTCAGGTCCGGTGTTGAAGTCGTCTACCTCGACGTCACCGTCCAGGCGCCGGACGGCTCGATCGTGCGAGGTCTCGCGAAGGATGACTTCCTGATCTACGACGAAGAAGCGTTGCAGGACGTCGCCATCTTCTCGGCCGAGCCGGCGCCGATCAGTGTCGGCGTGTTGATCGACACCAGCGGCAGCATGACCGGCGAGCGCATGGCCTCCTCGATTCGCGCCGCTGATGCGCTCGGGCGCTCGCTTCAACCAGGCGACCTGTGGAGCATCTCCACGTTCGACAGCATCCGGCGCACGATGATCACCTGGCGGCCGTACAACCCGGCCATCGTCAACTCGCTGCGAGCCATGCCGACCTCCGGCACCACGGAGCTGTTCAAGGCCGTCGCGGACATGGTGCCGTACATGCAGGACACGCCGCATCGCAAGCGGGCGATGCTGCTGATGACCGACGGCATCGACAACTCGATCATCGCCGCCAGCCGCGATGGCCGGGGCGATCCGTTCGAAGCACCGGGCCCGCTCGAAAGTTCCGCTAAGGCGGAGGCCGCGCTGCGCGAAGGCGAAGTGCTGCTCTACGCGCTCGGCATCAACGTGGCGGGGCGAGCCGGCGACGTGCACGTGCCCTCGCTGCAACGACTCGCCGAACCGACCGGTGGGTCGGTCATCATCGCGTCGACGATTCGTGAGGTGGAAGGCGCGGCGCAGCGGGTGGCCGAAGAACTCCGTCAGCAATACACGCTGGGGTTCTATCCGCAGAACGCAGGCGGCAAGACGTATCACCGCCTGAGGGTGACGACCAGAAATCCGGACTACCGCGTCCGCACGCGCGCCGGATATCTGGCAGCTAGTACGAAGTACTAGAAGCGGCAGAGGGAGGTCCGCCTTCGCGCCTGCGGCGCTTCGGCGAGACAGACTTCGCGAGTGCTCGCTGTGAGCGCCTGCACATGGCCAGGCCTTCGGCCTGGTTTAGACGAAGCTGCGAGCGTAGCGAGCGTTTAGCGAAGTCTGGCTCCTCGGGCTGGACTCGAACCAGCAACCCTCCGGTTAACAGCCG
>CAZBYY010000038.1:0-18038 GCA_964495855.1 uncultured Acidobacterium sp.
GCGCAGGGCCTGATCAGCGCCGACAACGACAGCGGCGCCGGATTGTTCATGGAATGGGCCGTCAACAAGCAGGGCGAGATCATGCGCCCGAACACCGGCAAGCTGATGTTGCCCGGCTCGAAGATCCGATGGGACATCCACTACAGCGACGGCGGCGAAGACGTCACCGACGACGTGCAGCTCGGCGTCTACTTCTACCCGAAGGGCCAGGAGCCGAAGTTCCGCACGATGCTGACGCTCTACAGCGCCGTCACCGGCGGCAACCGTAACCTCGACATCGCGCCGAACTCGATCAGCGTGGGCCAGAACTTCCACGTGATGCGCAAGGCCGGCCGCGTCGAGAACTTCCAGCCGCACATGCACCTGCGCGGCAAGGCGATGATGGTCGAGGCGATCCTGCCGAACGGCACGCAGCAGGTCCTCGGCTTCGTCAATAACTTCGAATTCAACTGGATGAACAACTACGTGTTCGACGACGACTACGCGCCGTTGCTGCCGAAGGGCACCATCCTCAAGATCACCGCGTGGCACGACAACACCGCCGCGAAGAAGAGCAACCCCGATCCGAGCCAGTGGATCGGCTGGGGCGACCGCACCGTCGACGAGATGGCGCACGCCTGGATCAACATCACCTACATGAATGACGACGACTTCCAGAAGGAAGTTGACGCGCGCAAGGCGAAGACGGGCACCACGACCGACCGCCAGCAGCAACAGCAGTAGAGGTCTTGTTTCATGATTAGAAGTTCGTTCACGCGAGCAGCAGCAATGCTGCTCGCGTTTGTGTGTCTGGCCGGTGTCACGCCCGGCGCCCAGCAGCTCGCCATGGAACCGCTGAAGGACTCGGGGTCGAACGTCTACCCCGCGTACGAAGGCTGGTACAAGAACGACGACGGCAGCTTCACGCTGCTCGTCGGCTACTACAACCGCAACAAGAAGGAAACGCTCGACATCCCGATCGGGCCCGACAACAAGATCGAGCCGGGTGGTCCCGACCAGGGACAGCCCACGCACTTTGAAGTCGGCCGCGGCTGGGGCGTGCTGA
Source organism: uncultured Acidobacterium sp. (assembly GCA_964495855.1). Taxonomy (GTDB): domain Bacteria; phylum Acidobacteriota; class Vicinamibacteria; order Vicinamibacterales; family UBA2999; genus 12-FULL-67-14b. The sequence continues at coordinate 1,046 of CAZBYY010000038.1, forward strand.
CCATCAAGGTGCCGAAGGACTTCGGCGACAAGAAGATCACCTGGACGATCACCGCCAACGGCAAGACCGTGTCGGTGCCGTTCGGCGTCGTCAAGGGCTACCAGATCGAGCCGTTCCTCGACGCCGCGATGGGCAACAGGCCGCCGGTGATCAAGTTCAGCGAGACCGGCAAGGCCCTGACGGGTCCGCCCGCGCCGCTGGCGGAGGCCAACGTCATCACCGGCGTTGCCGGAGAACCCGTCGCCATCAAGTACATCATCACCGACGACGGCAAGGACGAGACGCCGACCGCTGCCGGCGGCGACGCCGGCAACGCGCGCGGACGCCGCGCGCCGGTCACGACGACGCTCACGAAATACCGCGGACCTGGCGAAATCAAATTCGCCGACAGTACGCCGGCGATCGAGAAGAACATGGTCAACACCACTGCCACGTTCTCGTTGCCCGGTGAGTACTTCATCCGCATCGAAGGCAACGATTCGTCAGGCGTGGGCGGCGGCGGATTCCAGTGCTGCTGGACCACGGCCTACATCAAGGCCGTAATCAAGCCGGCGGCCACGGGCAAGTAGGCCGTCACAATCAGCTTTCGTTATCGAAGACACTGCCGCGGCTCATGCGAGACGCGGCAGTGTTGCGTACGGCAATTCCAAATTTCCGTATCGCGATTTTGCTGATCACAATTGACGACTTCGCTACGGCAGCGTTAAGGTCGACGGGACCTTTTGTGCCGAAGGGTCGTCGTGTAGCTACGGAAGTTTGCGTTGCTCCGTCCGTTCAAAATGGGGGAATCGAATGGCGCGTCAGTTTGTCTTGCGTACGTTATTGCTTGTCGTTGCGTGCATCGTAATAGTGCCGTCACTCGCGCACGCGCAGAGCGTGTTCACGGGAACGGTGAAGGATTCATCCGGCGCGGTGATGCCCGGCGTGACCGTCGAAGCCGCCAGCCCGGTGCTGATTGAAAAAGTGAAGTCGGCGATCACCGACGAGAACGGCCTCTATCGCATCGTCGATCTGCGGCCCGGTACCTACACGCTGACGTTCACGCTTCCGGGATTCAACACGGTTACCAAGGCCGGCATCGAACTGCAGTCGAACTTCACGGCGACGATCAACGCCGAACTTAGCGTCGGCACGCTTCAGGAGTCGGTCACCGTATCGGGTGCGTCTCCGGTGGTCGACGTGCAGAGCAACGTGAAGCAGCAGGTGCTGTCGCGCGAAGTGCTCGACGCCGTGCCGACGGCCAAGACCATCCAGGGTCTCGGGCAGCTGGTGCTGGGCGTGACGCTGAATGCGCCTGACGTGGGCGGATCGCGCGCCATGCAGCAGACCTACTTCGCGATTCGCGGCACCGGCGGTGCGCAGTCGGTCGTGACGGTCGACGGCATGATGACCAACGGCCTGATGGGCGACGGCGCCGTGCAGGCGTACCACAACGAAGCGATGAGCCAGGAAATGGTCTACCAGACCGCCGGCGGTTCGGCGGAGACGATGACCGGCGGCATCACGATGAACCTCGTGCCGAAGGACGGCGGCAACCAGTTCCGCGGCGGCGCCAAGTGGGCGAAGTCGCCGGAGTCCTGGCAGGGCGACAACCTGACGTCGCGCCTCAAGGGGATGGGCGTCACCGGCGTCGACAAGATCAAGCACTTCGAGGAAGTGAACATCGAGCAGGGCGGGCCGATCGTGAAGAACAAGTTGTGGTTCTTCGGCGCGTTCCGACAGGCGTATTACGACAAGCCGATCGCCAACACGTTCCAGACCGACGGCAGCCTGCCGTATCCGCAGGCGTATGCCAAGTGCGCCGCGAACCCGGGTTCGTGCGAGCAGGGCGTGTCGGACGAGAAGATGGCGAACCCGGTCGTGCGCCTGACGTGGCAGGTTTCTGAGCGGAACAAATTCGCCGTGTATACCGATCGCGCGCTGCGCCTGCGCGGCCACGCGATGGGCTCGCTGACCGATCCCAACACCGCGTCGGTGATCTGGCACACGCCGCAGTTCGCCACCGGCTCTGCAAAGTGGACGTCGACGCTGTCCTCGAAGCTGTTGCTCGAAACCGGCCTCTCGTTCAACCGCGAGTACTACGACAACCTGTATCAGCCCGGTATTTACGCCGATCGCGGCTCGCCGGCGTGGTATCGCAACGTGCGCAAGGACGACACCAGCACCGGCTTCCTCTGGAATGCGTCGGGCGCCCAGCTGGGCAACTACCCGGACCGCTTCGTCTACCAGGGATCGATTTCGTACGTCACCGGTTCGCACAACATCAAGGTCGGCGCCAACGATCAGTGGGGCAAGTATCGCCGCTACAACAACGCCAATGCCGATCTCTACCAGACCTACCAGAACGGCGTGCCGCTGCGCGTCACGGTACTCAACACGCCGCTCGAAGTGCAGGAGAACCTCAACGCGAACTTCGGCGCCTACGCGCAGGACTCGTGGAACATGGGCAAGCTGACGCTGAACTACGGCATCCGCTTCGACTACAACAAGCAGCGCATCGTCGGCCAGAAGGCGCAGGTCGGGCGCTTCGCGAACATCGCCGCCTACCAGGACATCGTGCTGCCGGTGTGGAAGGATTTCTCGCCGCGCATGTCGGCGGTCTACAACCTGTCCGGCGATGGCAAGACCGCGGTCCGCGTGGGCTACAACAAGTTCGTCACCGCCCAGACGACCGGTTTCGCGCAGCTCTATAACCCGACCGCGCTCGTGACGCAGCAGTTGGCGTGGACCGACGTCAATGGCGATGACATCGCGCAAGGCGAACGCGGATGCGTCGGCTACCCGACCGTCGGCTGCGAGATCAACTTCGCCGGCCTGCCGTCGAACTTCGGCGTGCGCTCGCTGGCGCAGTTCGATCCGAATCTCAAGCGCCCGTATCAGCTCGCGTTCAATGCCGGGGTGACCCACGAAGTCTTGAACGGCTTCACCGCGTCCTTCGAGTACTTCCGCAGCGACTTCCGCAACATCACCGTGCGCCAGAACTCACTGCGTACGGCCGCGAGCTATGACCAGATCTCCGTCGTCAGCCCGCTCGACGGCAAGGAGGTTCCGGTGTGGCTGCCGAAACCCGGCGTGGCCACACAGGTCGCCAACGTCGACAGCACCAGCTCCGACATGAAGCGCTGGTACAACGGCTTCGACATGTCGTTCAACGCGCGCCTGCGAGGCGGTGTGCGCGCCTTCGGCGGATTGAGCATCGAGCGCTCGCTGAACGACGTGTGCGTGTCCGCGGCGAGCGATCCCAACCGCAGCCTGTACTGCGATCAAAGCAAGAGCGGCATCCCGTGGCAGAAGCAGCTCAAGGCAACGGTCGTGTATCCGTTGCCGTGGCAGGGTATCTCGGTGAGCATGGCCTACCAGGGGCTGAACGGCTACCTCGCCGGCTCGGCCGCGCAGGCTTACGGTGGTTTCACCGCCGGCACCGGATTCGATAACCCGCGCGGTCTCGGCACCTTCTGGCTGCTGACGCCGACCTTGCGTTACGCCGCCAATTGCACGGGGCCGTGCCGGCCGGGTGAACTGGTCGCACCGACGATGGCCGCAAGCGGCGTGGCCTCGATCAACGTGCCGCTGGTCGCGCCGGAAACGGAGTACACGCCGCGCATCAACCAGTTCGATTTCTCGGTCAGCAAGAACGTGCAGGTCGGCGGATTCCGCTTCACGCCCAAGCTCGATCTCTTCAACGCCCTGAATTCGGACGATTACACCAGCGTCGTCACTCAGCAGTACGGCGCCGCTACCTACAACCGTCCGTCGGTGATCCTCCAGGCGCGGATCATCCGGTTCGGCGTCGACGTGAAGTGGTAAGGGCCTAGATTGCCAAGGTGCCTGGGGTGCCGAAGGTGCCTCAGGGTGCCTGGGTGAGCGAACGACAGTAACGACGGGCGGGGCCGCAAGGTTCCGCCCGTTTCCTTTTCCACCGATATACTGGACGAACCGTCCATGCTCGCCGCGCTCGCACTCTCAGCGCTGTTGTCGCAAGGCCCGTCGCCGCCGGCCAAGCTGACCGTCTACGTCTTTACGACGACTGACTGCCCGATTTCGAATCGCTACGCGCCCGAGATCCAGAGGATTGCTGGCCGATTCTCCGGCAAGGCCAGGTTCGTCCTCGTGTATCCCGTCCAGGCCGATACGCCGCAGATGATCGCCGCGCATCGCAAGAAGTTCGGCTACACCTTCACCTACCAACGTGACCCCAGCCAGAAGCTCGTCCAATTGACGGGCGCAACCGTGACGCCGGAAGTGGCGGTGATGCGTGGCGGTCAGGTGCTCTATCGCGGGCGCATCGATGATCGTTACATCGACTTCGGCAAGGATCGCCCGGAGCCAACGACGCACGATCTCGAGGATGCGCTTGGGGCGTTGATCGCCGGCAAGCCGGTCGCGCAAAAGCAGACGCAGGCCGTTGGCTGCATCATTGCGGATCTCGTCAGGCAATGAGTGCCATGAGTGCAAGGGTGCAGGGGTGCAAGAGTGCTCGCGTGCGTGGTGCCATTCGCACATGGCACCTCAGCATGCTTGCACTGTTGCACCTGTGCACTCCGGCGGGTGCGCAGACATTCTCGAAAGATGTGGCGCCGGTCATTTTCGACGCCTGCGTGTCGTGCCATCGCGCCAACGGCCCCGGGCCGTTTCCACTGACGACCTACGACGAGGTGCGCCGCCGCGCCACGCAGATCGCGCAGGTGACGGCGAGCCGATTCATGCCGCCGTGGAAGGTCGATCCCTCCGCAGGCCACTTCGTCGGACAACGGCTGCTCACGGACGACGAGATCGCGATGCTCGATCGGTGGGCGAAGTCGGGAACCCCCGAGGGCGATCCCAAGCTCACGCCACCGGTGCCAAAGTACGCGGACGGCTGGCTCCTTGGGAGGCCGGATCTGATCGTGAAACCCGATGCCGTGTTCAGGCTGCCCGCGCAGAACACCGATGCGTTCCGCATCTTCGCGATCCGGCTGCCGGTGTCGAAGCGCAAGTACGTCACCGGGATCGAGTTTCATCCGGGCAACCCGCGCGTGGTTCACCACGCCAACATCCGCATCGATCGCACGAATGCGACACGGAAACTCGACGAGGCGGATCCTTTGCCCGGCTACGACGGGCTGATGCCGCGATCGGCAGAGTACCCCGACGGTCACTTCCTCGGATGGACGCCGGGCCAGATCGCGCCGCTGGTCCAGCCTGAGCTGGCATGGACGCTCGAACCGGGCAGCGATCTCGTCGTGCAACTGCACTTGCAGCCGACCGGTGCCGTCGAGGACGTGCTGCCGGAGATCGGCCTGTACTTCACCGATCGCACGCCGACGCGCACGCCCACCATCCTCCGCCTCGGTTCGCAGGGCATCGACATCCCGCCCGGCGAATCGCACTACGTGATCCGCGACTTGTACGTCCTGCCGGTCGACGTGCAGTTGCTGGCCGTCCAGCCGCACGCGCACTACCGCGCGAAGGAGATTCGCGGCGTCGCGCAGCTGCCGGATGGCTCGTCGAGAGTCGTGATGCAGATCAACGACTGGGACTTCCGCTGGCAGCACGTCTATCGCGAAGTGACGCCGGTGCCGCTGCCGAAAGGCACGCGACTGTCGATGGAATACACCTACGACAACTCCGCGGCCAACCCGCGCAATCCCGAGCTGCCGCCGAAACGTGTCTACTGGGGCCAGCGCTCCCGCGATGAAATGGGCGATCTGTGGTTCCAACTGTTGGCGACCAACGACAAGGATCGCGAGCGGATGAATGCCGAGATCAGCGCCAAGATGACCGGCGAGGACATCGTCGGCTACGAAACGATGTTGAAGGTGAACCCGAACGACGCGGAGCTGCACGACGATGTGGCGTTGCTCTACATGGGATTGGGTTTTGCCGCCAACGCCGTTCGACACTTCGAAGCCTCGGCGGCACTGAAACCCGATTCCCCGGCTGCCTACTTCAATCTCGGCACCGCGCAGGCGCAGGCGGGGCGGTTCGACCAGTCGATTCAGTCGTTCCGGCGCGCGCTGGCGCTACGGCCCAATTACGCGATCGCGCGCGGCAACCTCGGCCGGGTCCTGCTCGCGAAGGGTGATGTGGAGGGTGCGCTCAAAGAACTCGAGGAGGCCGTGCGGCTCGATGCTTCGAATCCGCAAAACCTGCTCGGCCTCGCGGAAGTGCTGGCGCAGCGCGGCGCGTACGAGCAAGCGGTCGAGATGCTCGATCGCGCGTCAAAGCTGCCCGTGACCGAGGCGCTCGCGAAGGAGATTATTGCGAAGCGCGATCAGTGGCGCCGGAAGTGATCTTCTGGATGAGCGGCTCGAGCTGCTCCGCTGTGAGCTGGCCCGGGTTGTAGGCCGCCACCTTCCCGTCCCGATCAAGGAACACCAGCGTCGGCGTCGACGACACGCCGTAGGTCTCGTACACCGATGAATTGACCGGCACCGGGACGTCCTTCAGCCACGGGTAATACTGATCGCGGATCGCTTCGATCCACTTCAGCTCTTCCTCCGGCCCCGCCGGCTTCTTCTTGTCGACGTAACCAAACCGCTGTGTCGGCGCGATCACGGTCAATCCCGTGGCTTTGTATTTGTTCGCAGCCGCTTCGAGGATGGGGCCCATCTTCTTGCAGTCGGGACACCAGTGTGCCCACAGGAAAATGACGACCGGCTTGCCTTTGAGCTCGGCAAGTGTTGGCGGCTTTGGTCCAAGCCATTCGGTTGATTGCCAGGGCAGCGCCGGCTGGCCTTCCAGGCTGAGCACGTTCACGTTCTTGTAGAGCCGCATTACGATCGACGTGTCTTTGTAGCGATCGATCTCGCGGCGCAACAGCAGCAGTGCGTCGGATCGCTTCCCTTGCCCGGCCAGCGCAAGCGCCTGTACCTCGATCGCCGCGCCCAGCGCGATCGGCAGGTGCGTCTCATCATCGAGCTTGCGGTATTTGAGCTGCTCATCGACGATCTCGTAGGCACGAGCCGCGTAGGTCATCGCCTCGTCGTATTGCTTCGTCGCCACGTAGCCGCGGCCGAGCCACGAGAATGCCTCGATGCCGAGCGGGGTGACGCCGTTGGCATTCATGTCGTCCATCGCCAGCTTCTCGGCCTTCTTCATGTCGTCCATCGCCAGCTTCTCGGCCTTCTTCATGTCGTGCTCGCCGATCGCATCGCGCACCAGGTTGACGATCGTCTTCGGTGCCGGGGCCGGCGCCGGTGCGGGTGTTTGTGCAACCGCGTGGGTGGCGACAAAAAGAGACAGAAGCAGGGCCGTAGCTGGACGCGACATGCGTCCGAGGATACTCCAAACCGGCATCCGGACTATATTGACCGCATGCGAAAAGCTCTGCTGATCATCGCCATTTTTGCACTGGCCGCAACCAGCCTACCGAGCGCACAGGTCCGGCCCATCCGCGGCTTCGCGGACGATGCGGTTGCCGCGCAGCGGCAGCGCGAAGAGCAGTTCCGCAAGATTCCGGATTCGGCCCGGCTGAAGGAGTACATGGAAGCGATCGCGCGTTCGCCTCATGTCGCCGGCCAGCCATCGTCCAAACGCGTGGCCGACTATGCGCTTGCGAAGTTCAAGTCGTTCGGCCTGGATGCAAACCTCGAGGTGTTCGAGGCGATGATGCCGTGGCCGATCGAGACGAGCGTGGAAGTGGTGGGTCCGGAAAAGTACACGCTCAAGGTGAAGGAGCCCGTGCTCGCCGAGGATCCTGATTCAGGAGACCAGACGCCGCTCTACAACGCGTATTCCGGCGACGGCAACGTCACTGGCGAAGTGGTCTACGTGAACTACGGCATGCCGGCCGACTACGACAAGCTCAAGGAACTCGGCGTCGACGTGAAGGGCAAGATCGTCATCGCACGCTACGGCGCCGGCTGGCGTGGCATCAAGCCGAAGGTTGCCTACGAGCACGGCGCGATTGGCTGCTTGATCTACTCGGATCCGCGTGACGACGGTTACTACGCCGGCGATGTGTACCCCGCCGGTCCCTACCGGCCGGAGTTCGGCGCGCAGCGCGGGAGCGTGATGGACATGCCCATTCACGCCGGCGACCCGCTCACGCCTGGATGGGGCAGTGAGCCAGGCGGCAGGAAGAACCGCATCGAGGACGCGCAAACGATTCTGAAGATTCCGGTGTTGCCGATTTCGTACGGCGATGCGCTTCCGATCCTCCGCCAACTGAAGGGCAAGGTGGTGCCGAACGAATGGAAGGGCGCCTTACCGATCACGTACCACGTCGGCCCAGGTCCGGCGAGTGTCCACATGAACCTCAAGTTCGAGTGGAAGAACCGTCCGCTCTACGACGTGGTCGTCCGCATTCCCGGCGCGACCCGTCCGGATGAGTGGATCATTTTCGGCAACCATCACGACGCCTGGGTGAACGGCGCCGATGATCCGACGAGCGGCGCGGTGTCGTTGATGGAAACGGCTCGGGGCCTTGGCGAACTTCTGAAGACCGGCTGGCGTCCGTCGCGCACCATCATTCTCGCGTTGTGGGACGGCGAAGAGTGGGGCCTGCTCGGCTCGACCGAGTGGGCGGAGAAGCACGACGCGGAGTTGAAGCAGAAGGCAGCGGTCTACATCAACAGCGACGGCACCGGCAAAGGCTGGCTGAGCATGGGCGGATCGCACGGACTGCAGCAGTTCGCCAACGAGGCGGCGAAAGACGTGATGGACCCGCGCACCGGCAAGCCGGTCTTCGAGGAAGCGCGCAAGCATGCCGTGCAAGGTGAGCCCGAAGGTGACGCGCGCAAGGCAGCGGAGGCCGATCCGTCCTTGAGGCTCGCGCCGCTTGGATCGGGATCGGACTTCACGCCGTTCCTGCAGCACTTGACGCTCTCGGCGTTGAGCGTCGGCTTCGGCGGCGAAAGCCCGGGCGGTGTGTATCACTCGGCCTACGACACGGTGAAGTGGTATCAGACCTATTCAGACGGCGAGTACATCTACGGGCGGACGCTGTCGCAGTTGACCGGCACGTTGCTGCTGCGGCTTGCCGACGCACCCGTCTTGCCGTTCCAGTACGTTGATACAGCCGACACGCTGATGCGTTACGTGGTGGAGCTCGAGAAGCTCGCGTCCGAGAAGAAGGATTCGAGGGTCGACCTGAAACCCGTGCGCGCGGCGGTCGAATCCTTGCGGGCGTCCGCGCAGGAGTTCGAAAAGGCCTACAGCAGCATTGGCAGGATGAGCACGCAATCGCTGCTCGCCAACGCGCAGTTGAAGCAGCTGAACAAGCTGCTGCTGACGTCGGAGCAGAGGCTTGGCAATGGCGACGGGCTTCCGCGTCGAGACTGGTTCAAGCATCAGATCTACGCGCCGGGGTTCTACACCGGCTACGGCGTGAAGACGATGCCGCAGATTCGAGAGGGGCTCGAGGAAGGGCGTTACACGGAGGCACAGGGCGGTGTGCGCACCGTGTCCGCGGCCGTCAATGCGCTGGCGGCGCAGGTGGAGGATGCGACCAAAGCGTTGAAGGCGGTCAAGTAAGGTGCAAACGGTGCATAGGGTGCAGAAGGTGCAGAGGGTGCAAGGCGTGCTGCAGTGCGCGGTGCTCCTGTGCGTCGTACTTGCAACGGCGTGTGGGTCACAGCCCGCATCCAAGGTCGCTGAAGCGCCGGCCCCGGTGCGAAAGCCGGTGCCGGAGTTGCCGGCGCTCACGGAAGCGAGTGCGTCGAACTTCGCGCAGATCGCGCTGCGGTGCGTTCAGAAGGCGTATCCGAGTCAGCCGGGGTTGATCTTGAACACCCCCGCAGATGTGCTGCTTCCAGAAAAGGCGCATCCATCGTTCTACGGCTGCTACGACTGGCATTCGTCGGTGCACGGTCACTGGATGCTCGCGCGGGTGCTGCGGATGTTCCCCACGATGCCAGAGTCGTCGCAGATTAAGAAGGCGCTGAACGAGAACCTCTCGGCAAAGAACATCGCGGTTGAAGCCGCGTATTTCAAGAAGCCAGGCACGCAGGCCTTCGAGCGCACTTACGGCTGGGCGTGGGTGCTGAAGCTGCAGGAGGAGCTGAATCTTGGCACCTCGCCTGAGGCGAAGGCGTGGGCGGCAAACGTCAAGCCGCTTACCGACGCGTTGGTGGGCCGCTACCTGGATTTCCTCCCGAAGCAGGTGTATCCAATCCGCACCGGCCTGCACCCGAATACCGCGTTTGGCATCGCGTTCGCGCTCGACTACGCAAACTCGGTGAAGGATGAGAAGTTGAAGGACCTGTTGGTGGCGCGAAGCAAGGACTACTTCGGCAAGGACACCGACTATCCGGCCAAGCTCGAGCCGAGCGGCTCAGATTTTTTGTCGCCGGCGCTCACCGAAGCCGACTTGATGCACCGCGTGCTTCCCCCCGCAGAATTCGCCAACTGGTTCCACGCGTTCCTGCCGGCGCTTGCGAAGGGCGAGCCGAAGAATCTGCTGGAGATTGCCATTGTGTCGGATCGCACCGATCCGCAGCTCGGTCATCTTGACGGGCTCAACCTGAGCCGTGCCTGGTCGATGCGTCACATCGCCGCCGCATTGCCGGAGAACGAGCCGTCTCGATGGGTGCTCGAAGATGTTGGTCACACGCACGCGGTTGACGCGTTGCAGCACGTCGCGACCGGACACTACGAGGGCGAGCACTGGCTCGGATCGTTTGCGGTGTATCTGCTCACCGAGCCCCGATAGCGCTTACCGCCGCGCTTTGGGAGGCCGTCGACCGCCTTTCGATGCGCGAGCTGGTGCAGGAGCGCGGACAGGAGCTGACGCGGCCGTAACGGTCTGAGCCGGTGCCTGTCCGCCGGCCTCGATGATCTTCCTGAACACACGGTCCTGCATCCAATGCGGATCCCACCATTCAACCGGATTGACCGGCACGCCGCCCATCAGCATCGTGAAGTGCAGGTGATCGCCACCGGCCAGCCCGGTCGATCCGGTGCGGCCGATCTCCTGGCCCTTCGTCACTGAATCGCCGACCTTCACCTCGATCTGCGACAGGTGCGCGTAGAGCGACTGCACGCCGAGGCCGTGATCGATGATCACGCAGTTGCCGTAGATGCCGAGGAAGTCGGCATGGACCACCTTGCCAGCATTCGACGCGTGCACCGGCGCTTGCTGCACCGAGGCAAGGTCGAATCCGAGGTGCACCTGACGATCGATCTCCCGGTTGTCATGGAAATACGTGCGCCGGTCGGCGAAACGTGATTCAACTTGCGTGTTGCCCATCTGCGCGAACGCTTCGGTCCACAGCATTCGCGGCTCGCTCTTCTGCGCGAGCGCGGCGATGAAGTCGCCGTTCTTCTTGCGGAGATTGCCGTTGATCTCGAGAAAGCCCTTCAGCAGCCCGTCGGGCGAGCCGGTATCGATCTTCAACTCCGGCGTGTTGGAGGCAATCGCCGGCACCACCCGGCTCAAGAACCCATCGTCGATCGGAATCTTCGATTCGATGAACTTCTTGACGAACGGCTTGTGCTCGACGGGCGTGGTCACCTCGTTGCCGGCCGCATCGCGCGCGTAGGCGATGATGCGCTCGTCCACAGATTGGTCGTGGCGCAAGGCAAAGAAACCGACGCGCACGGCCGCGTCGCTGATGCCGACCGCCGAGCCCGGATAGAAGCGGTAGCGCGCATCGCCAACCTGAATACCGGCCTCGACGTCCTCCGGAGTCGCGCGCAGCACCACGAACTCAGCGCCGCCGAGATTGATGAAGTGATGGATCGACACCACCGAGACGCGGGGCGGATCCAGCCGTACCGCCAACTCGCGCGAGGCATGGCTCGAGGCGGTGCGAAACCCGAAGAGCGTCTTTCGGCTCGCATCCACCGACAGTGTCGCCGATCCGTTCGCGAGGCCGTCGCGGCTGATCGTGCCGGTCGTAATAGTCTTGTTTCCCTGGACGTCGTTCTTCACGTCGTTCAGCGCAATCGGCTTGCCGTTCTGGGTGATCGTGACCGCCGATCCGGCAAGGGCAGTCGGCGACTCAATCGTCACCGACACGCTCGTCGCGCGGCCGACGAACTTCTCCGGCGAAGTGATCGTGATCGCAGGACCGGCTTCACGGCCGTCCAGGTACCACATCGCGCCGCCGCCCGCGGCCGCGATGAGCACGAGGGCGAGAAGGAACAGCCTGAAAAAACGCATGAACCCGATATTATCTTGTCCGATGCGCTTCCTTGCTGCTTCGCTGACATTTCTTCTCGCCACGCCCGTGTTTGCCCAGCAAGCGCCGCGGCCCGAACCCCCGTCAACACTGCGCGCGCCGTCGCGGGCCGAAGTGATGCGCGGTGAGTACAGCCGCTACCGCGCCAACAACGACCTGCGCTACTACGACCTGGACGTGCGCGTGGACCCGGCGAAAAAGTGGATCGGCGGCCGCAACACCGTGCGCTTCAAGATGCTCAAGGACGATGGGCGCATTCAGCTGGACCTGTGGTCGAACTTCACGATCGAGAAGATCGTGTTCGAGAAGGCGGAGCTAAAGTTCGCACGCGAGCTGAATACCGTCTACATCGACTTCCCGCAATCGTTGAAAGCCGGAAAGACCTACTCGATCGACTTCTACTACTCGGGACAGCCGCTGGAAGTGGGCCGCTTCGATGCGCTCGCCTTCAAGAAAGATCCCGCCGGCGGCGATTGGATCAACACCGCCAACGAAGGTGTTGGCTCGGCCGTATGGTGGCCCAGCAAGGACTCGTGGCGTGATGAACCTGATGAGGGCATGGACATCCGCGTGTCGATCCCAAACGACCTCGTCGACGTGTCGAACGGCCGCTTCATCGAGAAGACAGACCTCGGCGACGGCTACACGAAGTGGCATTACCGCGTGCATTACCCGATCAACAGCTACAACGTGTCACTCAACATCGGCCACTACGTCCATTTCGGCGAGCAACTTGGTGACCTGACGATGGATTACTACGTCCTGCCCGGCAGCCTGGACAAGGCGAAGGTGCAGTTCGCCCAGGCGAAAGGGATGATCGAGGCGTTCCAGAAATACTTCGGCGAGTATCCGTTCAAGAAGGACGGCTACAAGCTGGTCGAAGTGCCGTATGCGGGCATGGAGCACCAAAGCGCCGTGACCTACGGCAACCGCTTCGCCAACGGTTACCTCGAACGCGACTGGACCGGCGTCGGCATCAGCCTCAAGTTCGACTTCATCGTCATTCACGAAAGCGCGCACGAGTGGTTCGGCAACGCCGTGTCGGCCGCCGACCAGGCCGACATGTGGATCCACGAAGGCTGGGCGACGTACCTGGAATGCCTCTACGTCGAGCACACGTTCGGCTACGACGACTACTTGAAATACACCAACGCCTACAAGACCAAGATCGGCAACAAGGAACCGATCATCATCCAGCGAGGGATTGCGCGCGACCCGAACCAGGACATGTATTTCAAGGGCGCGCTGTTCCTGCACACGCTTCGCAGCGTCGTCGGGGAGGAGAAGTTCCTGAAGTTGATCAAAGACCTCTACGGCGAGTTCAAATACAAGAACAGCTTCACGGAAGAGATCGTCGCCTTCGTCAACCGGCAACTTGGCCGCGACATGACGGCGATCTTCGATCAATACCTGCGGCGGGCGGCGCTGCCCGTCCTCGAACTGACATTCGACGACCAGAACAAAGCGGTGTCGTATCGCTGGCGCGCCGACGAGCGCGGATTCGATATGCCCGTTCGTGTTGGCGACCCCGCGAAGTGGCAGACGATCGAGCCGACGGCGAATTGGAAGTCGATGCCGTGGAGCGCGGGCAAGGATGCGTTCAAGGTCGCGACGGACCTCTATTACATCAACGTCCAGATACTCGACGCAGACGGGCACCCGGTAAAGTAACTATCCGCTTCGTTTCTTCGTTCGGTGCGTGGGTGTCGCCGTCCACGGATCGTCGGGCCAGGGGTGGCGCGGATAGCGGCCCCGTAATTCCTTTCGCACTTCGGGATACGTGCGTTCCCAGAAGCTGCGCAAGTCTTTTGTCGTTTGCACCGGCCGTCCATTGGGTGCGAGTAGCTCAAACGTGATCGGTGTCTGCGCTCGTCCGAGACGGGGCGTCTCCGCAAGCCCGAAGAGCTCCTGCAGCTTGACCGCGACGACGATCGTTCCATCGTCTCGATAATCGATCGTCATCTCGCGCCCGCTCGGCACTTCAATCCGGTCCGGCGCGTGCACGCGGAGGGATTCCCGCACGTCCCAGGACAGCTGATCCTCGCTCAGGATCACGTCGTCCAGTGTCCGAGCCTGAGCGGCGATTGCGGCGACGGTGCTGCGCAGGTCGATCGCCGAGCCGGCAAACGTCAGCCTTGCCATCAGCCGGCGACTGTCCTGATCCGGCTCGCGACTCAGCCAGGCCTCGGCCAGTATGCGTGCGCGCTCATCGGGATCTGGAGCGGTGCGATGTTCGCGCAGCACCAGACCGTCATACCAGTCAATCTCTCTCGCCTTGACCTCGCCGCTGTCCGGATCGAGCTCGTGGATCAACGCGCGCCTGGTCGGCTCCAGCCAGGCAGGATCGATGGCCGATGCGACGCGGATGATGGCTTCGCTAGCGTGCGTCGACGTGCCCGCGGTGACATCGAGCGCGATGATCCATTCGGCCCCGTGCACGTGGCTCTCGCGGCCGAGCACGGCACCATGACCGCTGGACAGCGTGTAGCGATCGCCGCTGCGCCGCTTTGCCACCCGATCGCCGTAGCCGCGCAGCAACGCCCGTCGCAGCTCGGTTTCGGTGAGGTGCCGGCGGTGCTCCCACTCGAGCGTCGACGCGGCGATCTCACCAAGCGTGTCCGCAACCCGCCGCAGTTGCACGGGCATGCGAGGCCAGCGATCGATGACCGGCAGCAAGTCGCTCGCCGCCGTCGCCGGTGGGGCATCGATGCCTGCGGGTTCTGACAGCCACGCGCAAGCGGCGGCAGTCTCAAAAGCACCGTGACCCGCAATGAGGACGCGCGCGAGGCGCGGGCTCAGCGGCAGCGCCTGCATCTGGCTGCCGAGTGGCGTGATGCGTCCATGCGCCATCGCGCCGAGACGCTCCAGGAGCGTGATGGCCGACGCGATGCGATCATGGGTAGGCCGGTCGAACCACTCGAAGTCGTCCGGACTGGAACCCCACTGTGCGATTGCGAGCAAGACCCCGCTCAGGTCGACGCGATGGATCTCCGCTTCACGATGCGGCCGCAGCTTGTCGCGCGAGTCCCAGAGCCGGATCGCGATGCCCGGCCCGAGTCTAGCGGCGCGGCCGGCACGCTGATCGGCACTGTCGAGCGTGATGCGTTCGGCGACCAGCGCATCGACGGCTCGATCGGCGTTGTAGCGGGCCACCTTATGCAAGCCCGTGTCGACGACCGCGGCGACGCCGGGAACCGTCAGCGATGTCTCGGCAATGTTCGTCGCCAGGATCACGCGGCGACGGTCGCTTGCGTCCGAGAGAGCGGCATCCTGCTCTCGCGCCGTCAGGGAACCGTGCAGGCTCACGATATCGATGTTCTGGCGGCCGAGGTGCGCGCACGCCGCTTGCGCCTGCTGGATGTCGCGCACACCCGGCAGGAAGCACAGCACGTTGCCGCGGATTCTTGGCAACACGCCTTCAACTGCGGCCGCGACCGACGCACCCGGTGCGTACTCGATCTGCAGCGGATGCAGCGATCCAGGGACCTCGATCACCGGCGCGTCGCCGAGAAAGCGCGACACGGGAGCCGTATCGAGCGTCGCCGACATCACGAGGATGCGCAGATCCGATCGCGCCAGCCAGGCCTGGCGCACCATTGCGAGGCCGAGGTCCGCCTGCACGCTGCGTTCGTGGAATTCGTCGATCACGATCGTCGTGACGTCGCTCAGCAGCGGATCCTGCTGCAGATACGCCGTGAGAATGCCCTCGGTGACGACCAGCAGCTGCGTGTCGGGCGAAAAATTGCGGTCGAAACGGATGTGCCATCCGACCTCCCGGCCAATGGTCCAGCTGCGCTCGTCCGCAATGCGCCTGGCCATGGCGCGCGCAGCCACGCGCCTCGGCTGCAGCAGCAACACGCGCCCTCCATCGACGAGTGCCGGCGGCACACGCGTCGTTTTGCCGGCACCCGGTGCGGCCGTGAGCACGGCCGCACGATGCGAACTCAACGTGTGCCGAATCTCATCGATGAAGGAATCGACTGGAAGGACGGGCGCCACGGGGTATCATCAAAGCTTACCGCCAGGGGTATTCGTCGATTCACGGCGAATTGAGATAGACCCTGGAACCTGCCTGTTCGCCGTAGCGGTGAACAGGGCCGCCGCGAAGGCGGAAACCCGTTCACACGGGCGGAGGGAGAGCGGAAGATGTCGAAGTCCACCACAGTGCCGTCGGTCCACACGTTTGCCGAGGCCTTTCCCAATTCAACGAAGGTCTACGACGACACGTCGATCGACACGCCGCACGGCCGGGTCGAGCTGCGCGTTCCGGCCCGCGAGGTGAAGCTGGCCGGCGGTGAGGCGCCGGTGCGTCTCTACGATACGAGCGGACCGCAAGGACACGATCCTCGCGTCGGGCTGCCGAAGCTGCGCGAATCGTGGGTCGCGCCCAGGCGCGCCGACGCCAAAGCCGGCAAGGCCGTCACGCAGCTGCATTACGCGCGCAAGGGCGAGATCACGCCGGAGATGGCGTATGTCGCGACGCGCGAGGGGCTCCCCGCCGAGTTCGTGCGCGACGAGGTGGCGCGCGGCCGGGCGATCATCCCGGCCAACATCAACCACCTCGAACTCGAGCCGATGATCATCGGCCGCAACTTCCTGGTGAAGATCAACGCCAACATCGGCAACAGCGCGCTCGGTAGTTCGATCGAGGAAGAGGTCGAGAAGCTGCAGTGGTCGATCCGCTGGGGCGCCGACACGGTGATGGACCTCAGCACCGGCAAGAACCTGCGCGAGACGCGCGAGTGGATCCTGCGCAACAGCCCGGTGCCGATCGGCACGGTGCCGATCTACGAGGCGCTGGAGCGCGTCCAGGGCCGCGTCGAGGACCTCAACCTGCGCATGTTCCTGGAGGTGCTGGAAGAGCAGGCCGAACAGGGCGTCGACTACTT
>CAZBYY010000039.1:0-17967 GCA_964495855.1 uncultured Acidobacterium sp.
TGCCGCAGTTGCTCAACGTGCTGCGCGGCGAGATGTCGATCGTCGGCCCCAGGCCGCCGGTGCCGCCGGAGGTGGCGCAGTATCAACCGTGGCAGCGCCGCCGCCTGTCGGTCGTCCCCGGCCTGACCTGCTTCTGGCAGGTGATGGGACGCAACAAGATCGGCTTCGACGAATGGATGCTCCTCGACCTGCAGTACGTCGACCAGTGGAGCATCGGCAAGGACGTGTCGCTCATCGGGCGCACGGTTCCGGTCGTCGTCACAGGACGCGGAGCGAGCTGATGCGCGCCCTGCTCATGACCTGCTACCGCAAGCTGCAGCGCGATCGCGCGCTCGGCTTGCACATCGTGGTGCGTCGCGGTTTCCGCTACGTGCGCGAGTTGCTGACGGCGCGCTACTACCTGCGCGCGGCCACGACCGTCGGCGGTCACGCGCGCACCCTGGCGCGGCCGCGCATCGACAATCTCGGGCGGATCGACATTGGATCCCACGTGCTGATCCGCAGTGTGAACGTTCCAGCGGAACTGGCCACCGAGCCGGGCGGCACGTTGCGCATCGGTGACGGCACCCGCATCAACTACGGCGCTTCGATCGCCGCCGCGGCATCGGTGGACATCGGCGCGCGCGTGCGCATCGGCCCGTACGTGATGATCGTCGACACCGACTTTCACGATGCCTACGAGCGCAGCGTGAGGCCCGCGGCATCGCCGGTCGTCATTGGTGATGACGTGTGGATCGGTGCGAAGGCGTCGGTGCTGAAGGGCGTGCGCATCGGCAACGGCGCGATCATCGGCGTCGGCGCGGTCGTGACGCACGATGTGGCCCCGTTTGCGATCGTCGCCGGCGTGCCGGCGCGGCAGATCGGCACGCTCGATCGCACCCGGTTCGTGCGCGAGGAGGTGGCATGAGCGCGCGCGCACACGAATCGCTGGTGGCGGCGCGAAACGCCGTGACCCTCGGGGCGTCACTCGCGGTGACCAGCGCGCTCGGCCTGGCGCTGCGGCTCGCCATTCCGCGCCTGCTCGGCCCGAATGCCTTCGGCGAGTATCGCGTTGCCGAAGCAAGTGCAGAACTGCTGCTCGTCCTGCTGACGTTCGGCGTGGACGCGCAACTGCGCATGGAAGCGGCCATTGATGCCACGCGCGCGCGTGCCGCGGTAGGCGGCCTGACGCTCCTGCGCGTCGGCGCGGGCATCGTGCTGACCCTGGTGCTGCTCGGCACGCTGGTCCTCGGCCACGCGAATCCTCAGATCCAGGCGCTGTTCCTGCTGATGGCGGCACTACAGCTGCTGTCGTCGATCTCGAACACCTACACGGCGATCGAACACGCCGCCGGCGACGTGCGCTGGGTCGCGAGGCTCAACAGCATGGCGAAACTGCTCTCCACCGGCCTCACCATCGCCGTCCTCGTCGTGGTGCCGTCGGCGACGCTGGCGGTGCTCGTGGCGATCGGCATCGAAGTGCTGCGGCTGGCCTGGCTTGCCACTCGCACCCTCCGCGGTCACGAAAGGCCGGCCTTCGACCTGCGGCACGCACTCGCCGTCGTGCGATCGAGCTCGCCGCTGTTTCTGAATCTCGTGACGCACAGCTTCTACGCGCGCGTCGGCGTCGCATGGCTCGCCGCTCGCGGCAGCTCGGCCGACGTCGGCCTCGTCGGCGCCGCCGGCAATCTCGCGGCCATTGCATTGCTCGCCATGCCGCTCGTGTCATGGGTGATCGTGCCTTCGGCCGCCCGCGCAGGAGCGCGATCGGACGAGGAGGTCGATCACCTGATCGCCAACACGTTGCGCGTCGTGTTGCTCGCCGCCGTACCAACGGCTCTCGTGCTCGCGCTCGCGGCCAAGCCGATCCTGGCGCTGTGCTTCGGCGGCGCATTCGTCGATGCCGCACCTGCGCTCCGCATCCTCGCGCCGACGTGCGCGCTCGCCTACGTGTCGACGATCTGCGCGATCTCGTTGATGCAGCGCGGACGCATCTGGACCGTGACGGGCGTGTCGCTCGGCGGTGCGATGGTGACGCTGCTGCTGAACGCACTGTTCTTCTCGGATCGCGCGCGCGCGATGGGCTTGACACCGGCAACGGCCGCGGCGCTCGCCACGCTGACGACCGAGATCTGCGTCACGGCCGCGCTTGCCTTCGCGGCGCGACGACCGCTGCGCGATGCAGGGCTGATGCGCACCGCCGCGGCGCTCGTCGCTTCGTCTGCCGTCGCATGCGCCATCTACTCTGGAATTCCGCACGACACGCACGCGCTGATCGCGTCGCTCGCCGGCTTCGTCGGCACCATGCTGCTGTGCGGCGGAATCAGCACCGTTGACGTCGAGGCCGGACGACGGGTGATCGCATCGGTGATCAGCCCGCGGGCCGTGGCGACGACGGCAGTGGTGATGCTCGCGCTCGCCATGCCTCGCCCATCGGCGGCGCAGACACCCGCGGTGCAGCAGGGATTTGTCGTCGGCATCGACGACGTGATCGAGATCTCGTATTGGCGCGAAAAGGATCTGTCGGCGGAGGTGACGGTGCGGCCTGATGGACGCATCTCGCTTCCGTTGATCGGAGAACTGCCGGCTGCGGGCCTGACGCCCGCCGAGCTGACTGACCGCGTCAAGGACCTCGCGCGCGACGTGCTCGAGTCGCCGGAGGTCACGATCACGGTCAAGCAGGTGAACAGCCTGCGGGTGACCATCGCCGGCGAGGTCGCCAAACCCGGCCGCTACACGATCACCACGCAGACGACGATCGTCGAGCTGATCGCGCTGGCAGGCGGCTTCACGGAGTTTGCGCATCCGGGGAAGGTCGGCGTTCTGCGCACGGTGAACGGATCGCAGACGTCGCTCAAGGTTGATTACCGCAAGATCGCGACGCTCAAGAACCTGCGCGACAACATCACGTTGCGGGCGGGAGACATCGTTGTCGTTCCGTAGGGCGTGCCTCGCGGCGGTTGGCGTGGCGCTGATCGCGTCGCCGGCTGCCGCGCAGCGGTCCCCTCTGTCGGTCAACCTGCGCGCCGCCACGCAGTCAGACTCGGTGTCTGGCAGCGGACCGTCCGCCAACAGCGGTCTGTTCATCGAGCCGCGCGCCTTGTATCGCCAGGCCGGTCCGCGTCTCTCGATCACCTTCGGATCACACGCACGGGTGCGGCAGTCCGCCGGCGCGATCGGCTTCGATCAAAAAGGGGCTGACGCGTCGGTCGACGCCAAGCGGTCGCGGACCCTTTCGATTGCCGCGTCAGCGCGGCTACTGCAGTCATCGCGGCTCACGCTCGGCGTGCCCGGTCCCGAAGGCGCCACGACGCCAACAATCGAAGTGCCGGGCATCAACACGCTCACGAGCGGAGCGAGTCTTCGACTGACGCGCATCGTGTCACGCCGTCGAACTGATCGCTTCGATTTCAGCATCGACCGGCTCGCAATCAGCGGCGGCAGCCGAACCACCGTCACGCAGCGGCTCGCGGCGGAGACGACGTATCAGGCCACGCCGCAGACGGCCGTCACGATCCGGCCGATGGTGACCAGTCGCGCCAACCAATTCGTCGAGTTCAATGACACGACCCGCACCTTCGAAGCCGCACTCGGCGTCAAGCACCGGCTGTCGTCTGCTACGAGCGTGTCTGCGGCGGCGATCCCGGCGCTGTTTGCCCGCAGTGTGGCCGCGTCCATCGAGATGCACATCGGCGGCGCCGCGGGCATCGAGCATGCCTGGTCACCGCGATGGAAGTCGACATTCGCGGCGCAGCAATCGATCCTCAGCGGCGAAGGCGATACGGCGCCGACGTATGCGCGCTCGATGAGCGCAGGATTGAACGGGCGTATCGGACGCGTGTCGCTCGACGCATCGCTCCTGCGCGTCATCGCGCAACCGCGGCCGGGCGCATCGACAAACGGCCACAGCGGCGCGCTCCGCATCGCAATGCGTTCGCCGCTGTCGAAGTCCGCTGCGCTCGCGGCGGAATGGCAGTATGTGACGCTGCCTCGATCCGCAGTCGCGCTGCCGGATGCATTACGCAGCATCACCGTCTACGACGCCAACGGTATCCCGTCCCTGCAGTGGCAGGCTGACCCCGATACCAATTCCAGCGAACGTGCTCGTCATCTTCGGCTTCACGGCAACCGGCTGACGGCGGCGATCGAACTCCGCCTGCGCTGATCCGGCGTCCGCCGGTACAATCAACCTCTGACGATGAAGATCGCGACCTGGAACGTCAACGGCATCCGCGCCAGGCAGGGACAGCTGTTGGACTGGCTCGTGGCCGAGAAGCCCGACATCGTCTGCCTGCAGGAAATCAAGGCGTCCCTCGATCAACTGCCGTTCGAGCTTCGCGACGTGCGGGACTACTGGAGCTACTGGCACGGCGACAAGCGTTACTCCGGCGTCGCGCTCCTCGTCGCCAAGTCGCTCGTGGGCGCGCTGCCGGCCTGTTCGCATCCGAACTTCGATTTCGAACGCCGCATCGCGTGCACCACTGTTCCCTCGCCGGCCGGCGACGTGATCGTTGCTTCGGTCTACGTGCCGAACGGCGGCAAGGACTTCGACGCGAAGATGCGTTTCCTCGAGGCGCTCGAGGCGTTCGTTGCCGACACGGCTCGCGACCAGAAGCGGCTCGTACTGTGCGGTGATCTCAACGTCGCCCGCGCTGAACGCGACATCCACCCGAAAGAACGCAAGCCGAATCAGATTGGCGCGCGGCCGGAGGAGCGGCAGCTCCTCGAACGCATCATCGGTGCCGGCATGGTCGACGTGCATCGCACGCTCGATCCCGACAACGACAACCTGTTCACGTGGTGGGCGCCGTGGCGCAACATGAAGGAGCGCAACATCGGCTGGCGCATCGACTACGTGCTGGCCTCGAAGGCGATCGGCGAGCGCGCCCGCGCGTGCGTCGTGCAGCGCGAGATCGGCACGAGCGATCACGGCCCGGTCGTGGCAACGTTTGATTTCGAGACCGCCCGGCCGTAACGACGCACCGGGGTCGCGTGTTACGATGTCTTACATGAAGACCTCGACCATCACGATTCGGCTCGACGCGGCGCTCGATCGCGAGCTCGATCAGGCGTGCAAACGCAGTGGTCGGACGCGCAGCGAGCTGGCCCGTGACGCGCTGCGCAGGCAGCTGGCGTTGCTGCGATTCGAACGGCTGCGCAAGCGCACGCTGCCGCTGGCCGAGGCCCAGGGATACCTCACCGACGAAGACGTCTTCCGTGACGTGTCGTGAAGGTGTTCTTCGACACCCACGTGGTGCTCGCCGCGTTTGCCACTCGCGGACTGTGCGCTGACCTGTTCGCGCATGTGCTCCTCGAGCACGAGCTGCTCGTCGGGGACACCGTGATCCGCGAGTTGCGCAGCAAGCTTCGATTGAAGCTGAAGCTCTCGAAACCCGCCATCGACGAGATCGTGGCTCTGCTGCGCGACCAGACCGTCGTGGCGACCCCGAAGACGCACCTAGGCCTCGGCATCTCCGATCCGGACGATGAGTGGATCGTGGCGGAGGCGATGGCGGGTGACGCGGACGTCCTCGTCACCGGGGATGCCGCGCTGCAGGACCTCGGCAGCGGCGCGCCGCTTCCGATCGTGTCGCCGAGAGGGCTGTGGGACAAATTGCGCGGAGACGACGCGCAACGCTGACGGCGTCGCAACCGTTTGGGCGAGGCCGACTGGGACCTGCACCGCGCGACAACTCGGGCCGCCAAGGCGTCCTGACCAGTTCCCCGCGCGTGCCGGCCTACGATCCTGGCAGGTGAGCGGGCAGCAGCGTCAGGCCGAGCCGCTCGCCGGCGTCGCGAATCCGGCTGTCGAGACTCAGCATCGCGAGCCCGGCGACGACGGAGCGCGTGACGATCACCGATGCGAGATCAATGGCGTCGAGGGTGCGAATCGGATCGCCTGGAAACGGTTGCCGGGCGCGGTCCACGACCTCGGGTCCGATCCGGAGGATGTGCCAGTGCGTGGAGGCCCTGGCCAGGTGGGCGCGGCGGTCCGCAGCCTCCGCCTCCGTCAGTTCACCAAGAGCTGCCGCCCGAAGAAGCACCCGATCGCACTCGATCAGCGTCAGGTCCGACGCAACCACGGCCTCCGCGTCCGCGAGGATCTGCCGCACCGGCGCGCCAGCGGGCTCGTCGAGCAGCCACGCGAGCACGGCGCTCGACTCTGCGTACAGAGTCACCGGTCACCGCGTGTGGCGTCGAGCAACTCGGCCGCCGTGTGCGTCCGCCGGCGCGTTCGCGGCAGCGGAGGATACAGCGATGCGTCCGCAGGCGCGCCGATCGTCAGGAGCTGACGCCGTGCGAGGGCGACGAGCCCCGCGGGGACGGACGCATCCGTCGCGCCAGGTCCGGGCGCCGTCAGTTCCGCCACGACTTGGCCGCGATCGGTCACCAGGACGGTGTCGCCGGACCTGGCCTGCCGCAGGTACTCACTCAGGCGATTCTTGAGCTCACGGACGCCAACCGTCTTCATTCTCCCAATGTAGCTCCGTGTAGCTACATTGTCAAAGGCCGTGATGGTAATCGCGCGATTGAGGTGTGTCGACGCCTCTGGGATGCACGCGCTCGTGATGGAACTGGTCGAACGTTACGGCAGCGCGAGGGCGATCAGCTCCGGAACATCACCCTGCGCCCTGCTTTGAACGGTGATCGCGATGTACTGCTTTCCATCTGCCAGGTAAGTCATCGGCGTACCGATCGCAGCGCCGGGCAGATCCGCTGACGCCAACTCTCTCCCGGTCGCCTTGTCGTACGCAACGAGGCGCGGTCCGCCCGTCGATCCGCCCGTCGTCAGCGCGTAGATCAACGCCGTCTTCGTCAAGAGCGGCCCGCTCATCGTCGTATCGCCGCCGAGCGGCGGAAGATTGAGCGACTTCAGCCGTGGATTGTTACGGATGCGATCGCCGTTGCCGGTCGGCACCATCCACACGTGATTGCCGGTGTTCATGTCGATCGCCGTCATGCGCGAGTACGGCGGCTTGAACAGCGGCAGCCCGTCGGGCATGTTCGGGTTGCGCGGCGTGCCCTGCATGTAGAGCAGGTTGCTCTTGAGCGACGCCTCGGGCTTCGTCAGCTTGGTCACCGCAAATGCGTTGCGAGACGGTATGTAGATCATGCCCGTCGCCGGATCGACGGCCGCGCCGCCCCAGTTGGCGCCTCCGGTCGTGCCGGGCCGCATGATCGTGCCCTCGACGGACGGCGGCGTGAACAGCGGACCCGTCTTGAAGCCCTCGATCGCCTTCTGCGCCATCGCACGAATCTCGGGCGTGAAGTCGGCGAGATCGTTCACCGTCACGCCTTGATACTCGAACGGCGCCGGCTTCGATGGAAACGGCTGCGTCGATGACGCCTTCTCCCCCGGTACGTCCGATGCTGGCACCGGCTTCTCGTCGATCGGCCAGATCGGCTTGCCGGTGACGCGATCGAAGGTGTACACGAACCCCTGCTTTGAAATCTGCGCGAGCGCTTTCACGCGCGTGCCGTTCACCGTGATGTCGAGCAGGTTCGGCGCGGCCGGATTGTCGTAATCCCA
Organism: uncultured Acidobacterium sp.; assembly: GCA_964495855.1. Classification (GTDB taxonomy): domain Bacteria; phylum Acidobacteriota; class Vicinamibacteria; order Vicinamibacterales; family UBA2999; genus 12-FULL-67-14b. The sequence goes on from CAZBYY010000039.1 coordinate 7,511, forward strand.
CAACCCGTGATGCACGGTCTGGAAGTGCCACACGCGCTTGCCCGTCTTCAGGTCGACGGCGACGACGCTTTCGGCAAAGAGGTTGTTGCCGAGTCGATGCGCCCCGTAGAAATCCGGAGCGGTCGTGTTGGTCGGCAGGTACAACAACCCGAGCTCCGGATCGGCGCTCATGATCGTCCACACCGTGACCTTGCCGGCGTATTCGTTCGATCCGTCCTGCCAGGTGTCGCTGCCGAACTCGCCCTTCGACGGGATCGTCTGGAACGTCCAGCGCACTTTGCCGGTGCGGGCATCGAAGGCGCGAATCCATCCCGGGATCTGTTCCTTGGTCTTGATCAGCGACGAGATCGCGGCCGGCGTGATCACGAGGTCGCCGACGACGATGGGCGGCGATTGCACCGAGTAGGTCAGCGCGTTCAGGTAGTCGCGCTCGCCTCGCTTGGCGCGCGGCAGGCCTTCCATTAGGTCAACTTTGCCGTGCACGCCGAAGCTGTCGATCGGACGGCCCGTCTTCGCATCGACCGCGACGAGGAAACCGTCACCCGTACCCCAATACACGCGTTCGTCAGTGGCCTCGCGCCAATACGCGACACCGCGCTGATTCCAGCGCAGGGTCAGCGTCGTCGTGCCGGCTTCGTAACTCTTCGGGTTGTAGACCCACTTCAACGCGCCGGTGCGCGCGTCGTAGGCGGCGCCGACGGACGCCGCCGTGTTGACGTACAGCGTGCCGCCGACCATCAGCGGGGTCGCCTTGTAGTTCTGCACGAACGGCGGTTGCCCGTCGCGCCAGCGCTTCGGGTCAAGCTTGTTCAGCTCGTCGAAGATCAGCTTCGAATCCGCGGACCATTCCGACCCGTCCGGCAGCGTCATGCTGAGGAAGCCATCCGGCGATTTCGCGCGCCACGCGACCTTCAGCGATGCGACATTCGCCGCCGTGATCTGATCGAGCGGCGAGTACTTCGAGTTGGCGAGATCGCCACCGTAGGTCGGCCACTCACCGGCGGCCGTTGAGGAGGCAACCGGCTGTTGCCCGGTCACGGTTGCTGCGAGCGCTCCGATCATCGCGATCGTGCGCGCCGTCTGCCACATGTTCATTCGGACTGCTCTTTCATCTCCCCGTAGAGACGCTCGCTGCAATCGGGACAAATGCCGTGCGTGAATTCAACTGCGGCCCGCGTGCGAAGATACACCTCGATCTGGCTCCAGTAGCCCTTGTCGTCGCGTACTTTCTTACAGCTGGCGCAAATCGGCAAGAGGCCTTCGAGCGTCCGCACGTCGTTAAGCGCCGCCTTCAGTTGCCCGATCAGCCGCTCACGTTCCTCCTCGAGCAGCTTGCGCACGGTGATGTCGCGCGTCACCACCAATCGTCCGGCGACATCGCCCCAGCGATCGGCCACCGGATCGACCCGGACGTCGACCCATCGCCGCCTTGATTCACCCTGCACGGCGAGCTCGCCAAGCCACGGCTCGGACGCGCACTCGCGATCGGGCATGTCGATCGTCGCCGGCAGCCACGTGTCGCCGGGCGACATCCCAAGGTGTTCGCGCGCCGCGGTATTCGCGTAAATCACTCGATCGGACCGGTCCAGGATGACGACGCCGTCCGCGATGGTGTGAATCAGCGCCTCGCGCGCGCGCGGCAACAGGTCGAGCAACCCCTCGCTCACCGCCGCCCACGCGAGCACCGCCCCGCTCAGGCCGAGGGACATCGTCAGGTAATTGAGTCCGGGCCACGGCCCGAGCTTGAAGACGTACAGAAAATTGCCGGTCCACGCGATCAGCACCGCGACCACGACCGCCATCATGGGCGCGCGGAACGCGCGCGTGACACGGCGCCGCGCAGACAACAGCGCGAGGGTGCCGAGCGCCGTCAGCGCGTAGTGCTGCGCGGTCAGGATCCAGAACCACCAGCCGTGGTTGTAGGTGGCGAGCACCGCGGGCGGCGCGGGCAGGACGATGCTCGTCCACAACAGCTGATGCCACGCGCTGGTCCACGCCATCACGAGCGAGACGATCGGGACGGCCCAGATCGCGAACAACGCCGGCGGCGTCAGCCACGCTTCGAGGCGCGCCAGCTCCATCGCCGCGTGCAGGAAGAACGGCGCGCAGGAGACGACGCCGAGGTACTGGATTTGCGAGATCAGGCGGCGCCCCTCCATCGTCGAGAGGTGCACTTCGACGCCGTCGCACGCGGCCCAGATCGCCGCGGCCAGCAGCATCAGTCCGAGGGCGCGTCCGCCGCGGACTTCGCGGCGGCGAAACACCGCGACCGCTGCCGACACGCTGATCAGCGCCGAGATGGAATACGCGACGGTCAGGCCTGAGGCTGACAGCATTCAGGAATCAGCGCTGGACGCGGAAGGCGATCCACTGCTGGGCCCTATGCTCACCGGCACGGGCCTCGATGCGCAACACATAAGTGCTGTTGGCGAGACTGGCGACCGGGACCGGCAGCCGCGCGTGTCCGTCGGCCAGCCGCGGAGCCTCGAGCGCGCGCAACACGTCGCCCTGCGCGTTGAGCAGGTCGATCTTGAGGTCGGGGGTCTCGCCGGCAGGAGCGGCGCAGTTGATGTCCACGAGCACGCGATCGGTCGCGCTGAACTTTGTCGCCGCAGTCGCGGAGGGTTCGGGATTCGATTCGAGCGCGCGCCACTCGATCATGTTGCGCGCGCGCAACACCTTCGGGGTGGCGAGGACCAGCGGCGCCTTCGACAAGTCAGGCACCTGCTGCGTCACGACCCACCGATCGAGCAGGTCGCCGCTCTTGTTCAGCGATGTGAACCGCAGCCGCTGCTTGCCACCGGGAAAATCAAATCGCGCCACCAGCGGCAACTCGCCGGGCGCGCCGCCAATCACTTGCGCGGCCAACGTCTCCTTGCCCGCGTCGTCGATCGGCTGGATCTCGAGCCGCGCGGGCTTCGCCGATCCCTGCTCCCCGTTCGCTTCCCACGTGAACGACACGCGCGTGCGGTCGCCTTCGGCTTTTGCAAACCCGGTCCAGAGCGAGACAGGTCGCGTGTTGACCGAATCCGACAACGCCGACAACGCGTTCTGCAATCCAACGTTCACCGGCGTGGCCGCGGCGGTCGCCGCCTCGGTCAACTCTTTTTCGCTCGCCGCCCAGTAGCCGCGCCGCGAGCTGACGCGCACGCCCTTGCGTTTCACGCGCACCTTGATCTCGTGAAACTTGCCGTCGTTGGTCTTCCGTGTCGGCGAATAGCCCACCAGGTAATACGCGCTCGCGTCGGCGATCACGCCCTGCAGCTGGTCGGTCGCGTTGTTCGTGTTCACGATCGCGCGACCGCCGGTCTGCGCCGCGATGCGCCGCAGCACCTCGTCTCCGCCGAACGCGACGGTCCCGAGCGGCCGCGGGTCGATCACGTGGATCGTGACGTTGCCGCGATTGGCCGCCTCCTCGATCTCCTTGAGCAGGTGATCGTTGGGACTGCCGGGGCGCGCCTGCGGCCCCTGGCTGAAGAACAGGATCGACTTGCGGCCCTCGCGCAATCCGCCCATCTGTGTCGCGAGCGCCTTCAGCGCCGACAACGTCACGCCGCTGCGCAGCTCCATCCAGTTGCGCTGAGACAACTGCGCCTCTTCGACCGCGCTCTTGACGGGAAACGTCTCGCCGAAGCGGCCTTCAAACGCGCGCACCCGTGCGAGGAGGTCCGGTTTCGAACGCGTGTATTTCAAGTCGTAGAGCGTCGTCAGCGGATCCATCACGGCGACCAGATCGTTGGGACCGAGTTGGTTGATGAAGCCGGCGAGCACGTCGCGCAGCGGCAACGTGATGTCCGGACGCTTGGCGATGTGATAGTCGTCCAGGAAGATCGCAAACAGCCGGACGTCGTCGCGTGCGGCCTCGAGCAGCGCGTGCTCTTTCGAGCGGATCTCGAGCGGCTCATCGAGGTCCGACGTGCGCGTGCCGTTGACCTGCACGAACTTTACGGTCTCGACCGCCTGCGGCACGTCGTCTTCGAGCAACTCGAAGTCGTCCGCCTTGAGGTCGGTGACCGGCTCGTCGCCGCGCTGCGTCACCGTCACGTCAACGCGTACCAGATCGGTGCCTGCCCGGAAGACGGGTGCCTGAGGTGCCTGGGGTGCCGGAGGTGCCTGGGCTGCCTCACGTGCCGCGGGCCCCGGTGCCTGCGCGGGCGTTGCCGCCGGCATCAGGCACGTGGCGCACGCGAGAAACCAGGCGGCACGTTTCATATCTGCATCCTATACTGACGGCCGATGAGCGTCGCGAAGCGTTGGGATGTGCTCGGTGTCGGCTGCAACTCCGTCGACTACGTCTACCGTATTCCGGTGTCGCCGCAGGCCGGCAGCGCGACGGCCAAGCAACCGATCCTCGCTCATGCGCGGATGTGCGGCGGCCAGGCGGCCACCGCCATGGCCGCCTGCGCTGCTCTCGGCCTGCGTGCGGCGTACCTTGGCGCAATCGGCGCCGACGACAACGGCCGGCTGATCGCATCGGCGCTGGAACGCTCCGGCGTGGACATGTCGCCGGTCCTCAGGCGCGAGTGTGACAATCGCTTCGCCGTGATCACGGTCGACGACGGCGGGGATCGCGTCGTGCTCTGGCATCGCGATCCGCGGCTCAACCTCTCGCCGTCGGAGATCACCCCCGACCTGCTGCACTCCGCCAACGTCGTTCACGTGGACGATGAAGATCAGGAGGCCGCGATCATAGCCGCGCGCGTCGCGGCCGAGGGCGGCGTGCCCGTGACGAGCGATATCGATCGAGTCACGAACCGCACACGCGAATTGATCGACGCCGTCAGCATCCCGATCTTCGCCGAGCACGTCTTGCCGGAGCTCACGGGCGAGCCGAACGTCGAGGCGGCCCTCCGCGACCTGCGCCGCGCGCATCACCAGATGCTGTGCGTGACGCTTGGCGCGTCGGGCTCGGCGATGCTGGTCAACGGCGAATGGATCTACGAACCCGGCGTCGAGGTGACCGCGGTCGATACGACCGGCGCCGGTGACGTGTTCCGCGCCGCATTCATCTTCGGACTGTCGAAGACGTATGCGCCCGACCGGATGCTGCGTTTCGCCAACGCCGCGGCGGCGCTGTCATGCACGCGCGCCGGCGCGATGGCCGGGGTGCCGTCACTCGACGAGGTCGATGGCGTGCTTACTGGCGCGTAAGCGCCTCCGCGAGCACACGGCCGGTCGCGTCGGGCAAGGTCACACCGGTCAGGAAGGCCAGCGTCGGCGCCAGGTCGAGCGGCTGCACCTCGTTCAGGTGTTCGCCTTTCTTCACGCCAAATCCAAACAGGACCAGGGGCACCCGTGTGTCATAGCGATGCGCGGTGCCATGCGTGGTCGTGCTGGTCGACGTAATCCAGTAGGGACGGCCGAGGAACTTGATGTCACCGCTGCGGCCGTCGTAGTGACTGAGCGCGCTTGCGCGCGTTAAGGGATCTGCCGCCGACAGTTCCTCTTTCCGCAACACGCGAGCGACACCGGGAATGTTGCGAACGGCCTCGAGCACCGCGTCCATCGCTTTCCGGTTCTGTTGCAGCTGCTGGTACACGCCGGTGTTAAAGAACACGTCGTTGTAAATCACTTTCGTGTTGTAGGTGCCCCCCAGCTCGCGTGTCAGCACCGTGTCGATCGTCTTGCCGACGCCGGTCGTGCTGATGCGGCCCGCATCGAACCCCTGCGCCTGCACGCGCTCGGGCACCGGCGCGACGCCGTGATCGGCGGTGAATCCAACGACATAGCTGCCCTTGCCGACGTCGCGGTCCAGCTTGTCGAGCAGCAGGCCCAGCTGTGCGTCGAGGTGGATCAAGGTGTCCTGTGTCTCGTGGGCGTCAGGCCCGAAGTCGTGACCCACCTTGTCGAGCGCCGAGAAGCTGATGGCCAGGAAGTCCGTGCCATCACTGCGGCCCAGCCGCAAGCCGTCGATCGCCGCCATCGCGAGCCCGTTCAGGTATTCGTCCGAAAACGGACTCGACTCCCACGCGTCGGTGAACGCACCGCCCACTTCAGCGCCAGTGCCCTTGACGATGTGCGGGAACGCGTCGGTGACGAGGGCGATCTTGCGCCGGTCTTTCGTTGAATACGGGTAGACATATTTCTCGAGCGGCAGCGCGCGATCCCAGGTGCGCCCCATCTCGCCCTTGAGCGGATGCTTCGCGATGTACGCAGCGAAGAACGGCGCGGTGGCGTTTGCAAACGCGGTGGACGTCGCCCATTCGCCGTGGTCTTCGTCGAGCCAGATCACCGCATCGGGTTTGTGACCGACGAGACCGATCGCCGAGCGCGCCTTGAGCGACACGCCCACGACCCGCGGCGCAGGCGAGCTTTGCAGCCGCATCTCGTCTGCCAGCGTCGTCGCCATCAAGTGCTTCGCGCTGTTGGCCACACCCGTGAGCGGCGCCCCGTACGAAATCAGTTTCGCATCGTCATCGTCGGTGCAACCAAGCTGGCGGCTGTTGTTTCGCTCCCACCATTGGTTCAGCACCATGCCGTGGATCGCGGGAACGGTACCCGTGCCGATGCTGGCGTGGCCGGCGCACGTCACCGTGTTGTAGTACGGGTAGTCCACCTCGCGGAACCACGCGCCTTCGTTCAGGAGTCGATGCAGGCCTTTGGTCCACTGATGCGCGAACCGGTCCATGTAGTCGCCGCGCATCTGGTCGACGGAAATCAGCACCACGAGTTTCGGCCTGGCCTCCTGCGTCTGCACGCGTTGGGCCGAGGGAAGGACAAGGACGGCGAGCGCGAGCAGCGCAGCAGCGAGCGACTTCATCGGGTTGAACACGATCATACAATCCGCGCGTCAGTTCGTCTTGATGGTGAGGGTCCGCCCAGGGCTCACCCCGCGCTGCCAGACCGTGCGGCGCGCGCCACGTTGCGGAATCGTCACCTCCACGTCAACCTTTGATACGCCGGCGGGCACGCCGAGGTGAACGGGCGCGTCATTCTGCGAATCGTATCCGGAGCCGCTGTCGACGAGTCTTGCACCCACGAGCCGTCGCGATCCCGCCGCGAACACCCTGATCTCGGCGCCGGCCCGCGTGGCATGGCCCTGGCCGTCCACGACGCGCACGTGCAGCCCTCGCGCCGCATCTGCGGCAGGCAACAGGTTGCGCATGATGAAGTGCATGCCGTCGGCGCGCGATCCGGTGAGCGCGAGATCCACATCGCCGTCGCCGTCGACATCCGCCCATTGGGCGCCATGATCTGCCTGCAAGGCGCGCAGCGCGGGCGGAGTCACGTCCACGAAGGACGAGCCCGTGTTGCGAAACAATGAATCCTGCCAGCTGGCGCCGCCGGTGACGGTGCCGTTCACGTACAGATCGAGCGTGCCGTCATGATCGACGTCGTCGAACGCGCAGGTGTCGTAGCGCGAATCGATGTTGATGTTCCACGCTGCGGATCGATCCTCGAACGTGCCGTTGCCGTTGTTGTGAAAGAAGCCCAGCGGGCCGTAGTTGGCGGCGAACAGATCGAACCTGCCGTCGTTGTCGACGTCGGCCGCGCACACGCGCACCGTACCGTTGGCGGCACTCTTCGGCGCGCGGCCGCCCCACTCCACTCCCGCCGCGCCTGCAACGTCGACGAATGTGCCCGCGTCGTTGCGGAACAGGCCGTTGGCATCACCGTCCATGTTCGCGACGGCCACGTCGAGGTCGCCGTCGGCGTCGAAATCAAACCAGACGGCGCCAACCGTCTTTCGCGGATCAGCAAGGCCGATCGACGCGGCGACGTCCGTGAACGTACCGCGATCGTTTCGATACATGGCATTGGCGCGATCGCGGAAGCCGATGAACAGGTCGAGATCGCCGTCACCGTCGAAGTCGACGAACACCGGCTGGCGCACGGCGCCGGTCGGCACGACGAGGCCCGCTTCACGCGTCGCGTCGGCGAATGTCCCGCCGGTATTGCGATACAGCTTCAGGACCGATGCGTTGGCAAGCGGCGTGAATCCGAGCAGCAGATCGGGATCGCCATCGCCGTCGAAGTCGCCCCACGCTGCCGCGCGCGTCGGGCGTGCGTCGGCCACACCTACCGAGGCCGCGACGTCCGTGAACGTGCCTCGGTCGTTGCGGTAGAGCCGGTTTGGCGCGCCGTCGAATCCGACGAACAGATCGAGGTCGCCATCGCCGTCGATATCCGCGAACGCATTCGTCAGGTTCGCGCCGGCACCGAACACCGAGGGCTGCATCGGCTCGAATCGCGGAAACGCATCGGCGGTGAGGACTGCCGCGACAACGAGGACCAGGGCCGGTCGGATCATGGGCGGCATTGTATTATTCCGCCGTGTTCAAGAAGTGGATTCCCGTTTTCATCCTTGCCGCCATCGCCACCCCACATGCGCAGGCCACGCCGCCGTTCGAGGTGCAGGAGGCCACCATTGCGCAGATTCATTCAGCGATGAAGGCCGGCAGCCTGACCTGTCGTGGCCTCGTCGAGCAGTACCTCCGCCGTATCGACACCTACGACAAGAACGGCCCCGCCATCAACGCGATCGTGGTCACGAACCCCGACGCGCTGAAACAGGCCGACGCACTCGATCAGCGCTTCAAGGCTGGCGGCGTGACCGGACCGCTGCACTGCATCCCGATGGTGGTGAAGGACAACTTCGAGACGATCGGCCTGCAGAGCGCGAATGGATCGCTCGCGCTCGCGGGATTCATTTCCGATAAGGACGCGTTCCAGGTGAAGAAGATCAAGGACGCGGGCGCGATCGTCATCGCGAAGACGAACATGGCCGAGTGGGCGTTCTCGCCGAATGAGACGGTGAATTCGATCCTGCCGGGCTACACCAAGAATCCCTACGCGCTCGATCGCGTCACGGCCGGATCGAGCGGCGGCACGGCGGCGAGTGTGGCGGCGAGTTTCGCCACGGCCGGCCTCGGCAGCGACACCGGCAACTCGATCCGCGGACCGTCATCGCATCAGGCGCTCGTCGGCATTCGATCCACGATGGGATTGACGAGCCGGGAGGGCGTGTTCCCGTTGAACCTGCTCGCGGACATTGCGGGGCCGATGGCGCGCACGGTTGAAGACGCCGCAACGATCTTTCAAGTCGTGGTCGGCGCCGACCCGAATGATCCGGTCACCGCGGCGGCCACGTCTCACCTGCCGCAGAACTACGCCGCGTCACTCGTCAAGGACGGATTGAAGGGCGCGCGCATCGGCGTGCTGCGCTTCGCCTACGAGCGCAACAGCACCGATCCGGAGATCGTGCAGGTGTTCATGCGCGCGGTGGACGATCTCCGCAATGCCGGCGCCACGATCATCGATCCCGGCATCGTCGACGGCATCGCCGATATTCGCCGGCCGCAGGGCTCGTGCATGGGATTCAAGTACGACATCAACCGCTTCCTCGCCACGCTCGGACCAAAGGTCCCGGTGAAGAGCCTCACGGAAATCATCAAGTCGAGGCGATTCCACCCAAGCGTGGAGACGCGGCTGACACAAGCCGAAGCCGGTCCGGTCAACGGACCGGAGAGCGACGCGTGCAAAGCGGAGATGACATATCGCGATGACGTCCGCGCTGCGGTGACGAAGGCGATGGACACACAGAAGATCGACGCGTGGGTCTACCCGACATGGAGCAACCCGCCGCGCTTGATCGGCGACCTCAACACGCCCGGGGGCGACAACTCGCAGTTCTTCTCGCCGACGACGGGCTTCCCGGCGATTCAGGTGCCGATGGGCTACACGCGCGGCGGAAGATTGCCGGCGGGCATCACCTTCTTCGGCCGCGCCTGGTCGGAGCCGACATTGATCAAATACGCGTACGCCTACGAACAAGCGACGCATCATCGCCGCGCGCCTGAATCGACGCCACCACTCCGATGACCATACTCAAGCTCTCGATCGCCGGCGCCGTTGCGCTGTTGATAGCGCAGTCGGCCGCTCAACTGCCGTTCGTATCGGTTCAGACAGCTCTCTTCAGCGTCCCGAACTCACTGTCGAATGCGTGGGGTGATTACGACAACGACGGCGACCTCGATCTCGCCGTGTCGCTCGGCACCGGCGAAATCCGTTTGTATCGCAACGACGACGGGACGATGGTCAGCGTCGGTGCGCAGATGGGCATGCCGCAGAAGGGCCAGGAGTTCCGCGGCCTCAGCTGGGGAGACTATGACGGCGACGGCTTCATCGACCTGATGGGTGGCGCCACCGAGAAGACGGCGCTCTCGGTCGTGATGCACAACGAAAAAGGCACGCACTTCACCGACGTCGCCGCCGAGATCGGCTTGACGATTCCCGATCGATCCGCGCGGCAGTCGAACTGGGTCGACTACGACAATGACGGCGACCTCGACCTGTATTCATCCGATCGCGCCGGCGAGAACAAGCTGTTCCGCAATGACGGCGGGCACTTCACCCGCGTCTTCGAGAAGGCCGGACCGACCGACGCACGCGCGACCGTCGGCGCCTGCTGGTTCGACGCTGACGATGATGGCGACCTCGATCTGTTCCTCGCCAAC
>CAZBYY010000040.1:0-11458 GCA_964495855.1 uncultured Acidobacterium sp.
CCAGTCGCCGATCAGCGCGGTACTCAGCAGGATGTTTTCGTAGTCGGTCGTGAACGGCGTGATCACGTAGGCATCGTCGCCGAACTCGATCAACCCCATCAGGTCGCGATACTTGCCCGCCATGCGGCGCTCGATGAAGTAGCGCGCGGCGCCGACCGTCGTGAAGAACGCTGCATTGTTCGGCGCGCCCTTGGCGAGCGTCGTCGACGGCAGCGCCGAGAGCATGGACGACGACGCGTCGATCAGGAGCGCGATGCGCCGGCCCGGGAACGTGGTCTCCGAGCGCGTGAGCGACGTGCGCGGATCGGCAAGCGAGATGATGAAGAACGGCAGCCCGGCGAGTGCCAGCAGCAGCGCGCCATGCCGTGTCAACGACGCACGCGACCAGCCTGATGAGGCGACGATCGCGGGCAGCGCCATCCGGTGATGCCCGGGATTGCGATTGCCGAACGAGCGAATCACCATGAAGATCGCCGACAGCCCGATCAGCGCGATCAGGACCTGCCGCGCCGTCGTGGCCTGCGAGTAGAGCAGGTGCTCGAGACGCAGGTTGCTCCACTCCGTCCAGGTGGACGAGATCAGATCAAGCGCGTCTCGAAACAGTTGCATGGCTCGTGAGCGGGTGAGCGGTTACGCCCAGACTTTCTTTCTGAGATCGACGACGTTTGCCTTGAACGCGGCGATCCATTCTTTCACGAGCGAATGCGCCGACTGCTGTTCCCTGGCGATGCGAATCGCCGTCTGCAAGGCTTCGTCGCACGTCGAGTCGAACTTCTCGGTGCGGCCGTAGCGCGCGATCGTGAGCGACTGCAGCGCATCAGCAAGACCAGGCACTTTCGCCGACGATTGCGGGGTCGCAGCGCCGGAGACAAACGTGTTGCCGCGGCCGAACGCCTTGACGACGAGGATTCCGTCGACGGCCACTTCGTCCGCCGCAGCGGGGCGCTGGCCGATCGACCGGCCGGCGGCGTACGCGCCGGCGATGCGCGCGGCCGCCAGGCCGCGGCCCGCCAGTTCCGTGGACCAGCCTCCGCGCGAGGCCTGCTGCACCTCGGTGAGTTCGCGCGTGACCGCCGCGAGGATCGTGCGCGCCGGCAGGTGCGCGGTCGACGTCTGCGTCGCGGGCTTCTTGCGCCGCAGCATGCCGATGAACATCACGATCACCGTGACGCCGGCGAGCGCAAACAGCACGCCCGCGATCGTCTGCAGCAGGTTGGCGCGCGATTCGCGATTCTCGATGCCGTTGAACTGCGTCGCCGATCCCTCGCGAATGTCCGTTGCATCATCCGGCACGACCGAGATGATGCGCATCGACGTCTTGGGCAGCGAGTACGTCTGGTCGCGGCCCTGCGTGGTGTCGCCGCCGCTCACCTTGCTCTCGATGCGGTAGGAGATTTCGAGCGGCGGAATCGGCACGTCGTTGTTGAACGCGTCTTCCGCGATCAGCCGCATGCGGTACTCGTACTGGAAGAAGCGCTTGCCGGGCAGGACGATGTCACCGGCGTGCGTGCCGCCGAGCACTTCGAACGGCGGCAGCTGCACGACCGTGGGATCGAGCTTCGAGAAGTCGGCGACGACCTTGTTCTGTTCGGTGTCGACCACCGAGCAGGTGAGCGTCAGGCCGAAGGACTCGGCGATGCGCACCGCGCTCGTCGAGGTGTGCCACCAGCACTTGATCGGCTCGACTTCGACCATGTCCGCGCCGCCCTGGGCAAACGCAGAAGAAGCAAGCAACAGCAAACCAAAGCCCGCAAGCAGATGCTTTTTCATAAACTCACAACTCGTAACTGCCAACCCAACCGGCAACTGTCAACCGTCAACCGCCAACTTCTTCTATTTCCGCCGCCGCAGCCGCCGCTCCGCGACCCATTCAATGAGCGCAATATCGAACTTCACTTGATCCACCGACAGCCGGACCACGTCGAGATCGTTGTCCTTCGCCTGCCGGGCCACTTCGTCCTGCCACGCGCGCACGCGTTCGCTCTGCCTGCTCAACTCGCGGCGCGACATCATCCGCGACCGCCCGGTCTCGACGTCGTAGACCTCGACCCAGCCCGCCGAGACCTTCGGCAGCTGGAAGGCGAACGTCGCGTCGACCATCATCAGGAACACGTCGTGGATGTTGTTGACCTGCCGCAGCTCGCGAAAGAACTCCGGCACATCGTCGAACAGGAAATCCGAGATGACCGGCATCATCGCCGTCTTGCGCGAGAAGCCGGTGAAGGTGGCGCTGAGGCTGCCGACGTTGCGGATCTCCTGCAGGCCGATGCCGTGCTGATACGCGTCGAGGCAGTGAATCACCTGGCCCTTGCCGATGCGCGGCCGCACCGCGCCGAGGTTGTGGAACCCCTCGTCGAAGGTGATCATGCCGATCGAGTCCTGGAAGAACACCGCCGACATGCCGACCGTCGCCACGGCGCGCGCGATCAGCGTCGCGATCTGCAGGCCGTGATTGTCGTCCTTGCCGGCGTTGGCGCCGCAGCGCGTCGACGCGGAGCGGTCGACCACCATGATCGCGCTCGACGTGGTCGGCTGCTCGAACTCGCGGACCACGAGCGGGCTGAAGTTGTTCAGCGACGACTGCGGCCAGTCGATGTGCTCGAAGCGATCGCCCGCCTGCCAGTCGCGCAGCCCGACGTAGTCGAACCCGGTGCCGTGAAACAGGCTGGCGTGTTCGCCGATCGTGAACTCCCGCATCCGCTTGAGAATCAGCAGCTCGACCTCGGTGATTTCCGAGAGGTTGATGAGCGGCTCGACCTCTTGTTCGCGCGTTCTCACGGAATTGGCGTCTTGTCGATGATGTCCTTGATCACGGCTTCCTGCGTGAGGCCGTGACTCGCGGCGTGCGGGCCGAGCCAGAGGCGATGGCTGAGGACGTACTTGGCCAGGTCCTGGATGTCTTCGGGATAGACCTCGTCGCGGCGATGGACGATGAGCGCCCAGACCTTGGCGAGGCGGCCCCACACGATGATCGCGCGGGGTGAGGCGCCGAGGTCGACGCCGGTCTCGACCAGTTCCGACGGCGAGTGCTTGTGCCAGTCGGTGTCGGGATTGTAGGGGCGCGTGTTGGCGACGAGGCGCTGCACGTAATCGCCGAGCCGCTCGTGGAGGAAAACGTGCTCGGTGATCGCGGAGCGGAGCTGGATGATGCGCTCCTTCTTCATCAGGTTGCCGAGTCGCACCTGCTTGAAGTCGAAGTTCACGAGCTTGCGTTCTTCTTCCGGCGGCAGGTAGCCGATGTTCACCATGATCGCGAAGCGATCGGTGGCGGCTTCCGACAGCGGGAAGGTGCCCTGGCCGAGTTCGACCGGGTTCATCGTGGCGATTGCGAAGTTGAACGCCGGCAGCTCGTAGGTCTTCTTGCCGACGGTGACGGTGCGATCCTGCAAGCCTTCGAGGAACGCGCTCTGCGACTTGAGGGGGATGCGGTTGATTTCGTCGAGCAGGATCACTTCTGCTTCGGCGAGCGGACCCATTTCGGTCGTCAGCTCGCCCGTGGCGGGGTTGATCATCTGGAAGCCGACGACTTCGGTCGGCTGCAGGTCGGCGCGGCCCTGGATGCGCGCGAACTTGGCGTCGCTGATCGCCGCGAGGATCACGCCGAAGAACGTCTTGCCGACACCCGGCACGCCGCGCAGCAGCAGGTTGCCCGAGTTCACCTGCCGCTGTTCCTTCTTGTCGTAAGTCGTCGGGATTTCCGACAACAGGACGAGGTTGGCGAGGATCTTGGGCTGGTGATAACCGACGAGCGCCTTGGCGCCTTCCGCGAGAATCGCTTCGTGGAAATCGATCGCTTCTTTGAGGTCAGGATGCACGTGTCCGCCTTCTCAGCCCCCCGCGGAGAGTCCGCGGGCCGTGGGCCCCGAAAGCGGTAATCGTATTACGAGTAGCGCTAGAATCCGTCCACAATTCGGCCGACGGAGGAACTCATGCTGGAACTGCTTCTTGCGGCGCTTCTCGGGCAACAACCCGCCCCACCACCGGTCACGCCGGCCCTCGATTACGAGTTCTACAAGGCGCGCGTCCAGCCCCTGTTCCTCGAGAAACGCGAGGGCCACGCCCGCTGCGTGCAATGCCACGCCGGGAGCACGACCTTGCGGCTGCAGCGGCTGCCGGAAGGGGCGTTCAGCTGGACGGAAGAGCAGTCGCGCCAGAACTTCGAGGCCGTGAAGACGCTGGTGGTGCCGGGAAGCCCCGGGGCCAGCAAGCTGTTGCGTCATCCGCTGTCGCGCGATGCGGGCGGCGACGTCTTCCACGGCGGCGGGCAGCATTGGACCTCCAAGAACGATCCCGACTGGAAAGTGCTCGAGGCGTGGGTCAACGGCGCGACGATCGCCTCATCGAACACCACGGCGCGTGTTGCGCGCATCGTGCAAACGAACGCGGCCGGAGACGATGTGCATCTGATCGATCCGGCAACCAACAAGGTCGTCGCCGTCATTCACGACATCGAAGTGCCGCACGGCGTGACGTCCGCGCCGGACGGCACGCGGCTGTATTTCACGAACGAATCGCGCTCGACGGTCGATGTCGTCGACGGCTCCACGCTGGCGATGATCGCGCGCGTCCCGCTGACGGGGCATCCGAACAACATCGCCATCTCGAAGGACGGAAAGCGCGTCTACGCGGGAATCGCCGAGGCGCCGGGCGCGGTGGACGTGATCGACACCGTGTCGCTCACGCGGGCGAAATCGATCGCGGTGAAGGGCGCGATCCACAACGTCTACGTGACGCCGGATGGGAAGTACGTCGTGTCGGGATCCATTCCGAATCGCATGATCACCGTGATCGATCAGGCGACGGAGACGATCGCGTGGGAGTTGCAGATGTCGTCAGGCATTCGTCCGATGGAGTTCGAGCGCGCCGCGGACGGATCGACGTCGCGGATCTTCGTGCAACTCTCCGACTACCACGGCATCGCCGTCGTCGACTTCAACGCGCGCAAGGAAGTGTCGCGGTTCGAGACGCCGGCGATTCCCGGCGAGACCAAGCACACCGAAGGGCTGCAGGGCGCGCCGATGCACGGCTTCGCGATCACACCGGACGGCAAGAAGCTGCTCGCGACGAGCAAGGTCTACAGCACGATGTATGCGTACTCGCTGCCGGACTTGAAGCTCCTTGGCACCATGCACGTCGGCGGGCATCCTGAATGGATCACCCTGACCCCGGACGGCTCGCGCGCCTATGTCGCCGCCGCCGGCGACAACATGGTAACTGCCGTAGATACAACAACTTTGAAGGAAGTCGCTCGTATCCAGGTGGGCCAGGTCCCGAAGCGCAACGGCATCGCCCTCCTCCGTCCCTGACGACCGGGCGACGACCGGGAACCTGCTTCAATTTTTCGAAATTCGTAAATTTGTAGCAGGTTCCGTTGAGTTCGCAGACGGAGACAGGGCGTTACAATGAGATCTTCGTTTTTCAAGGAGATGCAGATGGCGGTTCGAAAGCTTTTCGGCGTCGCAGTCATCGTCGCGACGGCGGCGTTCGGCACGGCGCTCGGCGCACAGTCCACCTCCGCGCAAAGCGCTGCGGCGGACAAGCAGGCTGCGCAGCCCGAGGTGACGTTCACCAAAGACATCGCGCCGATTCTTCAGCGCAGCTGCCAGAACTGCCATCGGCCGGGCCAGGTGGCGCCGATGTCGCTGCTCACCTACGAGGACGCCCGCCCGTGGGCGCGCTCGATGAAGCAGCGCACCGCCATCCGCGACAAGATGGGCGCGATGCCGCCGTGGTACGTCGAGAAGAACATCGGCATCCAGCACTACAAGAACGATCCGTCGCTCAGCGACGAAGAGATCGCCAAGATCGCGAAGTGGGCCGACAGCGGCGCGCCGCGCGGCAACCCGGCCGACATGCCGGCGCCGAAAGTGTTCCCCGATGGCACGCAGTGGAATGCCGGCACGCCGGATCTGATCGTCGAAAGCCCGGAGATCGTCGTCAAGGCCAACGCGCCCGACTGGTGGGGTGAGTTCCCGCCGACCAAGATCCCGATCACGGAAGACCGCTACGTGAAGTCGGTCGAGATCCGCGAGGTCAACGATTTCGGCAAGGGCGATTCGAGCCGCCAGACCGTGGGCCAGCGCTACGTGTGGCATCACCTCATCTGGGCCACCGCGGTGGTGGAAGATGGCGGCGATCCGATCGATGCATCGGTCACCGAGGGCGCCGTGGGCTGGCCGGTCCATGAAGTGGGCCGCAACGCCGACATCTTCGACGACAACGCCGGCCGCCTGCTCAAGGTCGGCTCGAGCATCGTCTACCAGTCCGCGCACCTGCACTCCGGCGGCAACGACGTGAAGTCGAAGCTCCAGTTCGGCTTCAAGTTCTTCCCCGTTGGCTACAAGCCGGCACGCCGCTCGACGCTGCACAACCTGGGCAACGGGCTGGATATCGACATCAAGCCGGGCGAATCAAACCAGCAGCTGCACGCGTATGAAGTGCTGTCGCAGCCCGCGAAGGTGGTCACGTTCGAACCGCACCTGCACGCGCCGGGACAGCGCATGTGCCTGGAAGCGATCTGGGGCTACAACATCCAGACGCTCACCTGCGTGGGCTACGACCACAACTGGGTTCGCCAGTACGAATACGACGACAACTACGCGCCGATCCTGCCGCGCGGCACGATCCTCCACATCATCGGCTACATGGACAACACGCCGAACAACAAGAACATCCCCGATCCGCGCAACTGGCAGGGCTCTGGCAACCGGTCGATCGCCAACATGTTCATCGACCTCGGACAGATCATGCCGCTCACCGACGATGAGTTCCAGGCGGAGATGGCCAAGCGCCGCGAAGCCCTCGGGCCGAATCGTCCCGACGTGATCATCGGCTGCCCGCTGTGCAACGTGATTCCGCCGCCCAAGCCGGCCACGGCCACGGCGAAGCCTGCAGGACAACAGCAGTAAATGAAGAGACTCGTTTTCACCGCGTTGATTGCGGCGCTCGCCGGCCAGCTGACGGGCGCCCAGTCTCTTTCGTACTCGAGTGGCCAGACCGTGTCCCCGGCGTTCGAAGGCTGGGAGAAGAACGACGACGGCTCGTTCAACATGCTGTTTGGCTATATGAGTCGCAACTGGGAGGAAGAGCCGGTCGTGCCCATCGGCCCCGACAATTGCATTTCTCCGGGCCCGTGCGATCAGGGGCAACCGACACGGTTCCAGCCGCGCCGCAACCGCTTCGTCTTCAAGGTGAAGGTGCCAAAGGACTGGGGAACCAAGGAACTGGTGTGGACGCTGACCGTGCGTGGCAAGACCGAAAAAGCGTTCGCCACGCTGCGTGAAGACTCGCTCGTCGACAACATCGTGCAGGCGTCGGAGAACGGCGCGCTCGGCGCGGGCGTCAGCAGTCCCGCGATTCGCGCCAACGTCGCGCCTGACCTGACGATCGACACCGGCGATCGCCGTGCGCAGGTCGGCCAGCCGTTGACGCTCATCGCTGTTGCCAAGGATGACGGCGTGCCGCGTCCGCGCTTTGGTCCCGACTCGCGCGAAGCGGAGCGCATCGCCGCGGCGCGCGCCAAGGCCACCAACTCATCGCCGGTCGTGGTGCCGCGCGGCACGATGGCGTTCGATCCGGCGACGCAGCGCCCGCCGGCGGCGATCACCGTCGGCAGCCAGACGGGATTGCGTCACTCGTGCTTCGTGTATCGCGGAGCCGGCCAGGTCGAGTTCACGCCGCGCCAGGCCAAGACCTGGGAAGACACGCGCGTCGGCGCGAATTCACCGTGGGCGCCACGCTGGGTGGCGCCGGCGGTTCCCGCGGACGGCAAGTATCAGGTGAACGTGACGTTCAAGGATCCGGGCGACTACACGATTCGCTGCATGGCCTCCGACGGCGCGCTCAACACCTACAAAGACGTCGTCGTCCACGTAAAGTAGCGCGACGCCAGCCACCCGAGCCCGATCGCGGCGACGACTGCCGCGATCGCGGTCCACGGAATGCGCTGACCTCCCTCGAGCATCAGCTTCGGATCGCCAACGATGACGAGCGCCGTCCACGCGCGGCTGTTGGCGTACGGATCCGTGCCGGCGATGGCGAGCTGCGCGGCCTGCAATGCGCTGCCGGCCGCGGCGCCACGATCGAGCGCGGTGTAGAACCGATCGATGGTCATCGCCGTGCTGGCGTCCGGGAGATTCCAGAGCGAACCGATCACCGCCTGTCCGCCGGCTTGCACGAACGCCCGCGCGAGGCTGCGCAGCCCTTCCGCGCCCGAGACTTCGCCGTCAGCCGTGCTGCAGTCGTGCCCTTCCACGGTCAGCTCGACGGACTGCGCGAACCCTGCAATCCAACCGCTGCCGAGCACCTACATGAATCCCTTCAGCGGAACGACGCTCGCGTCGCCCATCGCGGTGGTTGCCGGTCAGATTATCCAGGTGACGGTGACCTTCACCTTCTCCTAGCCCGGGACGCTATCGCGTCAGCGAACGCTCCGCGCTGCCCGAGTAGTTGATGAAGACGGTCTTGATTTCCGTAAAGAAGTTGAGACCCTCTTCCGCCATCTCCCGCTCGCCGACACCAGTCGACTTCGTTCCACCAAACGGCAACTGCGCTTCGCCGCCGACGGTCGGCTCATTGACGTGCACCATGCCCGTCTCGACGTCGTCGATGAACTTCATCACCGACGAAATGCTCTCGGTGAAGATCGACGTCGTCAGTCCGTACTCGACGCTGTTGGCGAACTTCAGCGCTTCTTCGAGGTTGCTCGCGGCCGTCACCGACACGACCGGCCCGAAGATCTCTTCCTTGAAGATGCGCATGTCTGGCGACACGCCGTCGAAGATCGTCGGCTGCACGAAGAAGCCGTGCTTGAGCGACTCGGGACGGCTGCCGCCCGTGACGAGCTTCGCGCCCTCAGCCTTGCCGACACCGATGTAGTCCATCACCACCGACCACTGCTTTTCGTCGACTGACGGCCCCATGTCTGACGACTGATCGAGGCCAGGGCCGATCTTGATCTTCTCGGCCATCGCCACGAGACGATCGACGAGCTTCGCCTTGATGTCCGGATGCGCGATCACGCGCGAGGTGGCCGTGCAGCGCTGCCCGGTCGATCCGAACGCGCCGCCGTGGATCGCGGTCGCCGCCTTGTCGAGGTCGGCATCGGGCATCACGATCACCGCGTTCTTGCCGCCCATCTCGCAGGTGACCTTCGCGCCGCGCTGAGCCGCTTTGACGTAGAGCGCGTTGCCGACGGCATTCGAGCCTGTAAACGAAATCGCGCGGAGTTCCGGTGCGGCCACCATCGCGTCACCAACAACCGAGCCGCGGCCGACCACCATGTTGAAGACGCCGGGCGGCAGCCCCGCCTCTTCGTAGATCTCCACGAGCAGGGCAGCCGTGGCCGGCGTGAGCTCGGCCGGCTTGAACACCACGGCGTTGCCGGCGACGAGCGCGGGCGCGCTCTTCCACACCGGGATGGCCCACGGGAAATTCCACGGCGCGATCAGGCCGACGCAGCCGAGCGGCTGACGCACGGTGTAGGTGAACGTGTCACGCGATTCCGACGGCAACGTCTTGCCGTGCATGCGGAAGCCTTCGCCGGCGTTGTATTCGAGCACAGCGATGCCCTTCATCACCTCGCCTTTGGCTTCCTTGAGGATCTTGCCTTCCTCCCGCGTCAGCGTCTGCGCGATCTCGTCCACGCGGCGGCGCGCAATGTCGGCGGCGCGCCACAGGACCCGCCCGCGCTCGGGACCGGGCGTCTTCTTCCACGCCTGCTGCGCGGCGACGGCCGCATCGATCGCGGCCCGCACGTCGGCGGCGGTTGCCAGCGGAAACTCGCCGATCACGTCGGAGGTGTCGGCCGGATTGATGTTGCGGCTGATCTGCTTCGAATCAGGGTGATACCACTTGCCGTTGACGTAGGACCCGGTGCGCATGCGGCCTCAGTTTATACCGGGCGTTGTCGCCCGTTCGACGCCTTGTTGCCGGTTCGTCATCGGTTCGTCGCGGTGTCGTCGTGTTGTTGTCAGGCTCTCGTCGCGCGATGCCGGTACGTTTGTCCGGTTCATCCACGAGGAGTCTTCAATGGTGCGTCTGTTCCCCCGCGGCGTCATCGCGGCTGTGTGTTCACTCTTTCTCCTGGCGTCGGCCTCGATCGCCCACGCGCAAGGCGCCGGCACGTCATCGATTACCGGCAGTGTGGTCGACGATTCCTCCGCGGCCGTGCCGAATGCGGCCGTCGTCCTTCGCAATGAAGCCACCGGACAGATCCGCGCAGTCGTCACCGACGTGCGCGGCCGGTTCGCCGCTGAGGCGATGCCCGTCGGCAGATACGCCGTCGAAGCAACCGCAGCCGGATTCGCCACGCAGACGATGACCGGTGTTGTCCTGACCGTCGGCCAGGCAGCCAACGTCATGGTGAAGCTTGGCGTCGCGGCGGTCTCGGAAACGCTGACCGTCACGGCAGACGTCGCGCGTCTCGACATCACCACGACCGCAAAGAGCACCGTCGTCGACCGCGTCGCCGTCGAGAACCTGCCGATCCGCGGCCGCAACTTCACCGAGTTTGCGCAGCTGTCGCCGAACGTGATGCAGGAAGCCAACCGCGGCGGCCTCGTCGTCAACGGCCAGCGGTCGATCAATTCGAACATCTCGGTGGACGGCGTCGACTTCAACGACTCGTTGCAGGGCAACCAGCGCGGCGGCAACGACGCGACGTTCTCGTTCCCGCAGGCGGCTGTCCAGGAATTCCAGGTGGCCACGAGCGGCGTGACGGCGGAAGTGGGCCGCACCAACGCCGGCTTCGTCAACGTCGTGACCAAGTCGGGCACCAATTCCTACCGCGGCGAGATGTTCTACTCGAACCGCAACGAGAAGCTGACGTCGAAGGACGCGTTCGGCAATTCGAGCCGCAACAACTCCCAGCACCAGACCGGCGGCGCCCTCGGCGGGCCGCTGCGCCGCGACAAGGTGTTCGGCTTCGCAGCGCTTGAAAAGAACATGCTGAAGATTCCGTACGCGGTGAAGTTCCTGCCGCCGTCGCAGCCTGCCGGGGCCGCCCCGGTCGTGGTCCCGGCGGACATCCTCAACCAGCAGGGCGAGTACTTCGGCGAGAACAACCCCTTCGTGAGCTTTGCGCGCATCGACACGCAGCTCTCGCCGTCAACGGCGCTCAACATCCAGCACACCTATTCCGCTCTCGGCGGATTGAGCTTCAGCGTGAGCGATGCGGTGACGAACAAGGCCGTCAGCAACAACAACATGCTCGACCGCAAGAGCCAGGGCCTGAAGATGGGCGTGACGTCGGTGATCTCGCACCGGGCGCTCAACGAACTCCGCGGCCAGTGGGCGTACGACGATCGATACCAGCGGCCGCAGAGCCCGCTGCCGCAGATCACGATCAACGACTTCGGCACGATCGGCGGCAACGGCGACGGCCCGATCGTCTACAAGGCGCGCCGCTACGAAGTGGTGGACAGCTTCACCTGGTCGCCCGATCGTCACACCGTCAAGT
>CAZBYY010000040.1:11468-17787 GCA_964495855.1 uncultured Acidobacterium sp.
CAGCCCCAACGTAACCAAAATCTGGGGTAAGCACACCGTCAAGTTCGGCGCCGACGTCAACATCAGCCCGCAATACATGTCGCGCGAGAAGTTCCTCGCCGGGCAGTACACGTTCACGACCTTCGCGGATTACCTGGCCGGCAAGATCAATCGCTATCAGCAGGCCCTGCCGTCCGCGGGCGCGAAGAGCTATTACGAAGCGCCGCAAAAGGAATTCGGCGCCTACATCCAGGATACGTTCCGCGCCGGTGCGAACCTGACGATCATGGCCGGCTTGCGCTGGGACGGCCAGGTGAATCCACAGCCCGACAATCCGAACCCGAAGTACGCCATCACCTCGCAGATTCCGAACGACCTCAAGATGTGGCAGCCGCGCCTCGGCCTCACCTACGATGTGGGCGGACGCGGTGACACGGTCGTTCGCCTTTCCGCCGGCCGCTACGATTCACGCACGCCGGGCTACCTGCTGCAGCGCGCGTTCACCGACAACGGCACCGACGTGTTGACGATCGACAGCCGGACCGACCCATCGGTGCTGACCTATTTGAAGTTCCCGAACGCGCTGCAGTCGATCCCGGCCGGGATCGCGTTGCCGATCAACAGCATCTACGCCGTGGATCCCAACATGCGCAACCCGCGCGCGACGCAGGCGTCGGCGGTCGTCGAACGCGAACTGGGTCACAACCTGCGCATGACCGTGGGCTTTACGCACAACAAGACCACCGACCTGCAGCGCCGCGTGGACAAGAACCTGTTCCCGCCGACCGTGGATGCGACGGGCAACCCGATCTACCCGGTCGGCCCCTCGTCGACGGGCGGCGTGCTGCGCCCCGATCCGACGATCGGCGCCATCAACGTCAACGAGTCGAGCGCGCATTCGCGCTACGACGGCCTGTCGCTCAGCCTCAACCGCCGTCTCGTCAAGAAGCTGCAGTTCCAGGCGCACTACACCTGGGCGATCGCGAAAGACGATGACTCGAACGAGCGCGACTTCAACCGCCAGGGCGTGCTGAACACCTACGACTACGAAGCCGACTACGGCTACTCGCGCCAGGACATCCGCCACAGCGGCAACGTCAACGTGGTCTACCTCTTGGGCCGCGGCCTCACGCTGAGCAGCCTGGTGATGGCGCGGACGGGCATCCCCTACAAGGCGGTCCTTGGCGTCGACACCCAGAACGACGGCAACACCGTGAACGATCGCCCGATCATCAACGGCCGCATCGTCGCTCGCAACGCCGATCGCCAGCCGAACTTCTTCAACCTCGACATCCGCCTGACGAAGTCGATGGACTTCGCCGGCGGCCGCCGGGTGATCTTCTCCGTCGAGGCGTTCAACCTCACGCGCGCGTCCAACATGGGCATGGATGGCGACGGCGAGAGCGTGTTCGGCGCACCGACCACCACGCCGAATCCTGTGACCGGCTACTTCTACACCAACGCCACCGCCGGCCGTCCGACGACGGCGCCGTCGACGGATCGCTTCGGAGGTCCGCGACAGGTTCAGCTCGGCGTCCGGTTTGCGTTCTAGGCTTCTTTGCGCCGCCGCGCTCGGCGCAGTCGCAGCGGCGATCGGCTGCGCGAGGGTTCCACCCCCCGCGCAGCCGGTGCGCCACCTGCAGTTCGTCGTCACGTCCGACGCACATTACGGCATCACGCGCGCGGCCTTTCGCGGCCGGCGCAACGTCGACGCGCACGACGTGAACGCGGCGCTCGTCGCCGCCATCAATCAGCTCCCGCCACTCATCGGGCCGATCGATTTCGTCGTTGAGATGGGTGACGTGACCAACCGCGCCGAGGACAACGAAGACGAGACGGTCCAGCCCGCGCCGGCCTCGTGGGCGCAGTTCGTCAGTGATTACGTCGAAGGGCTCACCGTCCGCGATGCGAACGGCATGCGTTCGCCGCTCTACATCGTGCCCGGCAATCACGAGGCATCGAACGCGGTCGGCTATTACGAGCGCATGACGCCGCCGACCGATCCGACGCCCCTGGTCGCGATCTACAACATGATGATCAAGCCGCCGGTGCCGATGACGGCCGCCTCGTTCGACTACCAGCGCGATCGCGTCTTCTTCACGCGCGACATCGCCGGTCTTCACCTGCAGTTCCTGCACCTCTGGCCCGACTCGGTCATGCGGGCGAAGATGGAGGAGGACCTGTCGCACGTCGACGCCGGCATGCCGGTGCTGGTCTTCACGCACGACCAGCCGGACGTGCAATCGAAGCACCTCACGAATCCGAACGGCACGCACGACATCAACCCGCGCGACAAGTTCGAGAACCTGCTCGCCGACGTGTTCGCCAGCGGACCGTCGATCGACGTGCCAAGCCTCAAAGAACAAGCGCAGCTCGAGGCGTTCCTGGTGAGGCATCGCAACGTGACGGCGTACTTCCACGGCAACTCGAACTGGCACCAGGTCTACGACTGGAATGGGCCGAACAAGGCGGCGCGCCTGCGCACCGTGCGCGTCGATTCGCCGATTAAAGGCGCGGTCTCGGCCACCGACGAGACGCGCCTGTCGTTTGCGGTCGTGACGATCGACACGGCCACCCGCAGCATGCGCGTGCGGGAGTGCCTGTGGAACGCCGATCCGGCGCATCCCGACCGCGCCATGGCGTGGGGCGCCGAGACGACGATGACGCTCGAACCGCGGCCGGAGACGCTGCACTAGCCGCACACGTCGACGGTTCGAGGGCGCGAATTCTGCTCCGCGACGGAGTAGAATCCCGCCCATGATTACCAACCGTCGTTCGTTCCTTCGCATGACCGGCGCGCTCGGCGGCGTCGCCATCGCGCTCAACGACAACAGCATCGACCTGGTCGCGCAGTCGGCCCGCGCGCTCGGCACGCGCACCGCCGAGGACGTGGCGGCCGACGAGATGTTCTGGCGCGACGTGCAGAACGCCTTTTCGCTCGACCGGTCCGTGATCAATCTCAATAACGGCAACAGCTGTCCGAGTCCGACCGTCGTCCACGAGGCGTACAAGCGCTACCTCGATTGGTCGAACCAGGCGCCGGTGTATCACCGCGGCATGATCGAACGGAACATCGAGGTGGTCCGTCGTCGACTGGCGGAGCAGTTCGGGTGCGATCCCGAGGAGATGGCGATCACGCGCAACTCGAGCGAGTCGTTGCAGATTGCGCAGAACGGCCTCGACCTCGCTCCCGGCGACGAAGTCGTCACGACGGAACAGGATTACGGACGCATGCTGACGACGTGGGATCAGCGGGCGCGGCGGGACAAGATCGTCATCAAGAAGATCAACTTCCCGGTGCCGAGCAACGGCGAGACGTTGTACGGCCTGCTCGAAGGCGCGATCACGCCGAAGACGAAGGTGCTGCACTTCTGCCACATCACCAACCTGACAGGTCAGATCTTCCCGGTGCAGAACATCTCGCGCATGGCGCGGTCGCGCGGCATCATCACGATCGTGGACGGCGCGCATGCTGCGGCGCATTTCCCGTACAAGTTGCGCGACCTCGAGATGGATTACTACGGCACGAGCCTGCACAAGTGGCTGCTGGCGCCGACCGGCACAGGCTTCCTCTACGTGCGGAAGGATCGCATCGCGAAGACGTGGCCGATGCAGGCCGCGCCCGAGCGGAGCGACAACGATATCCGCAAGTTCGAGGAGATCGGTACTTCCCCGGCCGCAACCAAGGCCGCAATCAACGAAGCGCTCGCGTTTCACCAGGCGATCGGCACCGAGCGCGTGGCGGCGCGGCTGAAGTACCTGACGCTGCGCTGGGCGAACAAGCTCAAGGCGAACCCGCGCATCCAGATCCACACCGGGCTCGACCAGGTCTACGGCGTCTGCACCGTCGGCATCAAGGACATTCCGGCGCCGAAGATCTACGACTTCCTGTGGGACAAGTACCGCATCATCACCGCGGCGATCAGCCGGCCTGAATACAACGGCATTCGCGTGACGCCGAACATTTACACGCCCCTCGAGGAGATCGACACCTTCACGGCGGCGATGGAAGACCTGCTCAAGAACGGGCTCAAGCCGGCAGCGTGATCCTCCTTCGCCAAGGCTTCGGAGGACAGGCTCTTGACGCGTGACGAAGCTGCGGAGGCATTCACACGCCTCCGCGGCGTTGAGCCCTTCGGTCCCTTCATTGATCTGCTCGCCAGCCCCGAGCTGATGACGCGCGTCAGCGCGCTCGGTGAGTACCTGCGCTATCGAAGCGCGCTGCCGCCGCGACTGAGCGAATTTGCGATCCTGATCACGGCTGCGCACTGGCAACAACAGTTCGAGTGGGGCGTCCATGCGCCGATCGCATTGCAGGCCGGCGTGCCGCAGGCCGTGATCGACGCGCTGTGGAAGCGCGAGCCCCCGCGCGACCTCGATCCGGAAGCGCAGGCAATCTACGACGTGGCGATCGCGCTGCATGAGCAACGCGTGTTGCCGCGCGAGGTGCGCAGCCGCGCCGAAGCGATCCTCGGCGCCCAGGCCGTCATGGACGTGATCGGCATCTGCGGCTACTACGCGCTCCTCGCGATGGTCCTGAATGCGCGGTGACAGGACAAGGGACAGGGTGCCGGGACAGGGTGCCTGTCACCCAATTTCAACTTGCTGCATGGATGATTTGTCCCTGAGCACCCCGCTCTAAGTGCGAGCAGGTGGCGGTTTCCTGAAAAGCTCCGGGCAAAATCAACCTTGGACGAGGGTGAAAATGGGTGACAGGTGACAAAGGGGATGATTACGGCGATTCACAAGCAGGTCGATGCGGCTCGCCGCGGCGAACTCGCCCGCGTGATCGAGCGCATGGCGTCAGGGTGGGCGGTCATGGGCGACCCGCAGATCACCATGGGCTACTGTCTGTTACTGCCCGATCCCGTAGTGAGCGATCTGAACGCGCTTGTCGGTGACAAGCGGAGACAATTCCTCGAAGACATGGCAGCGCTTGGAGATGCGGTGCTTCGCGTCACCGGCGCCGAGCGCATCAATTATGAAATCCTCGGCAACGTCGAACCGGCGCTGCACGCCCACGTCATTCCACGGCATACTAATGAGGCTCCAGCTCAGCGCTCGCAGCCAGTGTGGCTGCACGACTGGTCTCACGCGGCGTCCTTCGGCGGCGACTCGCATGAGCGGCTGCGTACGGACATCGCAGCTGCGCTCGGACCGCACTCAACATGATGAAGAGAATTTGTTGCTGCATAACCGTCGCTGCCGTCGTCGCCTTCGCGATGCCGGCCGCCGCCCAGGAACACAAGCACGATCCCGCCCCTGCTCCCGATAAGCCACAAGCCACCGCACCGAAATCCGCCGGCGAGCGTCCGTCAGTCGTGGCGACGCGAACGAGCGAGCGGCTGCGCATTGACGGCGTGCTCGATGAAGCCGCATGGTCCAGCGCGCCTGTGATCGATCAGTTCGTGCAGTGGGAACCGGTGACGGGACAGCCGGCGTCGGATCGCACCGAAGTGCGAGTGCTCTACGACACGGGGCACCTCTACATCGGCGTCAAGGCGTTCGCGACGCTGGGCGTCACGGCGACCGAAATGCGCCGCGACGCGGATCGCCTGTTCGATGAGGACAACTTCCAGGTCATCCTCGACACATTCCACGACGCCCGTAACGGCTACATGTTCGTGACCACGCCGCTCGGCGCCAAGCTCGAACAGCAGATCTTCGACGAAGGCGAAGGCGGCGGCCGCAGCACCGGCACCACCAACATCAATCGCAACTGGGACGGCGTCTGGGCGGCGGCGTCGAAGATCACCAGCGACGGCTGGACCGCCGAGATCGACATCCCCTTCAGCACGGTGCGCTTCATGCCGACCGACGTGCAGACGTGGGGCATGAACTTCCAGCGCAACATCCGCCGCAAGAACGAACAGGTGGTGTGGGCGCCGCTGCCAAAGGCCTACACGCTGACCCGCGTCAGCCTCGCCGGAGAACTGCGCGGCCTGTCCGGGATTTCGCGCGGCCTCGACCTTCGCTTGAAGCCGTTCTTCGTTGGCGGCGGGCACAACGTGCAGACGAGCGCGACCAACAAGACGACCGACGGCATTCACGACGTGGGCCTCGATGCGCGCTACGGCCTCACCTCCGGCCTCAACCTCGATCTCACTCTGAAGACCGACTTCGCCCAGGTCGAAGTCGACGAGCAGCAGGTGAACCTGACGCGGTTCGGCCTGTTCTATCCCGAGAAGCGCGACTTCTTCCTCGAGAACTCGAACTTCTTCACCATGGGCACCGCGCAGGCGTTCACGACGACGCAGGTGCAGACGGATTTGTTCTTCAGCCGCCGCATCGGCCTGTCGGACACCGGCACGCCGATCCCGATCCGCGGCGGCGCCCGCGT
>CAZBYY010000041.1:0-17720 GCA_964495855.1 uncultured Acidobacterium sp.
CCACCGCCGCCGCCATCGAGATCACGTTACGCATGCAATCACTCCTTGAATGAATCGTTCCCTGTCGGATCTTCGCCGACCCGGGTAACAAGCTAATGTCACGCTTTGCTCGTCCGCGTGTCAAGCACAGCCGGTGATCGCGATATGATTCTTGGCGCGAATGCATTACCTGGTTGATCTCTTCCTCCACCTCGATGTCCATCTCGCGGATTTCGTCGCGCAATACGGTGTCTGGGTCTACGCGGGACTCTTCGCCGTCATCTTTGCCGAGACCGGCCTTGTCATCACGCCGTTCCTGCCCGGCGACTCGCTGCTGTTTGCGGCGGGCGCGCTGGCGGCAACCGGCGCGCTCGATCCCGTGCTCGTCAGCGTGCTGATTGCCGGTGCGGCCATTCTCGGCAACGCGGTGAACTACACGATCGGCCGCGCGATCGGGCCGCGCGTGTTCTCGTCCACGGATGCGACCGGCTGGCAGGCGAAGTTACTGAACCGCCAGTACCTCGATCGCGCGCACGAGTTCTTCGAAAAGCACGGCGCGATGGCCGTGATCTCGAGCCGCTTCGCGCCGATCATCCGCACGTTCGTGCCGTTCGTGGCCGGAGCGGCGTCGATGTCGGCGCCGAAATTCTTCTCCTACAACGTGATCGGCGGCGTGGCGTGGACGGCTGTGTGCGTGGGCGCCGGCTTTCTCTTTGGCAACGTGCCCGTCGTGAAGAACAACTTCTCCATCGTCGCGCTCGGTATCGTCGCCGTGTCGTTCATTCCGCTGGCGCTCGAACTCCTGAAACATCGCGGTTCCAGGGTTTCCTGACCCGGCTCTAGCGCGCCAGCCAGTACGTCATCTTCACCGCGAGCGAGCGGGAGTGCACGCGGTAAGACTGCTCGAGCACCTGCCGCGACGTCAGCGGCAGGTCAATGTCCCAGCCCTGGTTGTAGACGACGTAGAGGTCGCTGCCGGGCTTGTAGTGATACCACCACAAGAAGTTGAAGCTCGACGTCTTGCGGTCGTCGTTGTACTGGAAGAACGCTTTCAAATAGAAATCCGGTGAGAACGAGTGGCTCACGCGGAAGTTGGCGACGTTGCTCGTGTAGAGCGGACGTCCCGGCAACTGGACGCGATTGTGCGTGAAGTTTGGTTCCAGCAGCAGCGTCTTGCCGAAGGTGAGGTTCCAATTCACCTTGATCGATCGGCGATCGCCGTTGTAGTAGCCGCCGATGTCGGTGCTGATGCTGCCGTAGGTGCGCTTGGTCCGGTTCGACGAATACGTGAGCGTCGTGTAGGTCCAGTCATAGTCACCGACCGGCAGCGTTGTGCCGGCGGTGGCAAACGGCACGCTCAGGTTGTCGAAATCGTGGGTCGTCGAGACGGACAGGCTCGACGTGTCCTGGCGAGCCATGCTGATCGTGCCGACCTGCGCTCGGGAATCCACCACACCCGCGTGATTCTCGTAGTAGTTGGCCAGGCCTGAAAACGTCATCTGGCGGATGCCGCCGAATTTCGGCCGCGGGGTCCAGGCGGCCCGGGCGTTGCCGGAGCGGATGTCGAGGCGGGGGATGTATCCCATCTCCGCGTTGAAATGCTCGCCGACGTCGAGGTACTGGCCGCCGTAATTGAAGCGATCGTTCTTCCAGGCGTAATCCACGACACCGGCCATCTGCTGCCCGGCCCGCTCATCCGCATGCTTGCCGGCTGGTGAGAAGGTCTTTGCGAGCACCGTCGTCATCGTGACGTGGGAACCGAGCACCCACGCGGCATCGAGGCCGGCCGCGCGGTTGTAATCGGAGATGCCCGACTGGCTGTTCGTCATCAACACGCCGATGTTCGAACTCTTCAGCACGTTGCGCTTCAATCGCAGCACGGTAAAGTTCGCGTTGTCGAGCACGCGATTTGAGAGCCGTTGCTCTTGCGTGGAAATGTTCATGACGCCAACGGCATACGGGCCGACGCGGCCCGTGAGGCGGCCGCCGCCCGCGAGCGGAATCTGCTGGCCGTCGACCAGCCCGACGCGGCGACTGTAAAAGAGATTCAGCAGCCCTGGATCGCTCGCCGCCGCATCGCCACCGAGGCCCGACACGGACTTGCCGAAGTCGAAGATGCCCGCCGTCTCCGTGAAGAACTGCCGCTTCTCCGGGAAGAAGAGGCTGAATCGCGTGAGATTGACGACTTCCTGGTCGGCTTCGACCTGCGCGAAGTCGGTGTGATAGGTGAAGTCGGCGATGAGGTCGTTGGAGACGCCGATCTTGAAATCGCCTCCGTACTTCGCATCCGTGCTGAAGGACGCTGCCGAGATGTAGTCACGCGACGACGTCGGGAGCACGTACGGCACGAATTCAATGCGACGACGGGCCTTGAGGTCCTTGAGGCCTTCGATCACACCGGCATTCGACACGCGCGCAAACCCCGAAGCGCCCCATTCACGGGGGAACGGCACCCAGTACGACTCTTCGTTCTTGCGGAACAGGATGCGGCAGAGGTTCAGGCCCCAGGTCGACTCGCCAATCGCGGTCTTGAACCGCAGCTGGTTGAGGGGAATCGCGATCTCGACATACCACCCTTTGTCATCGATCGACGTCTTGTTGTCCCAGACGGCGTTCCAGTCGTAGTTGATCGTGCGGCCGTTCTCGACGGTGTTCGCGTCCTTGTAGGCGCCGAGCGGGTTGGTGCTGAAGTAGAACGCGTTGCGGTGATCGTGAAAGGTGTCGATCGTGATCTTCAGCTGGTCGCCCTTGTTCAGGCCCGCATCGCGCTTCATTTCGCTGCCCATGATGCCCGCGGGATTGCTGTCCCACACCCACACGCCGATGTAGAGCGTCCTGTCGTCGTACAGGATCCGGAACTCTGTGTTCTCCGTCGCAGGGGCGCCGAAGTCCGGTTCGCGCTGGATGAAATGCCCCTGGGCGGGTGCGAGGGACCACACCTCGTCGTTCAGCTTCCCGTCGATGGTGGGCCGTTGGGCGTCGGTGATCTTGAGCGCCACGGCGCGGAACGTTTCAGGGTCGATCGTCTTGATGTCAAAGCCGCGGGGCGTCTGCCCGTCGGCGGTGGCTGCACACACGGCCAGCAGCCCGGCCGCCAACAACGAATGTCGCATGTGAAGGCGGTATTGTGCCTCCGCACGGCCCCCCTCGTGCAACAGGATGTCTCACGCGCCGGGGACGGCCAGTACGAACGCCCGCTTCGTCTTGAGAACCTCGGCGGCAATCAGCCCGGGGTGGCCGCGAGGTCGCGCCCGCAGCCCCATCACGACCAGGCCGGCGCCTTCCGTCACCGCGCAGCGCGAAATTTCTTCCGCGATGTCACCGCGCCGCACGATCAGCGCATGCGGCTTGTGGCCGTCGGCGAGTTCGTGCGCGCGCTGGCGGAGCATCACGGTCGCGGCTTGCTCGGTCAGCGCCTGCGACGCCACCGTCATCAACAGCAGTCCCTGGCCCGCGATGTCTGCGAGCGAGCTCGCCAGGGCCAGCTGGTGCTCGGAGGTTTCCGCAAGATCGATCGCCGCCAGCACCGGTCCGCAGGTCAGGCTCGCTCGGTCGCTGAGGTTGACGATATCGAGATCGGTTGGCGGCACAAGCAACACGGGCGAAGGCGCGTTGCGCAGCACTGATTCGGTCGATGAGCCGAGCAGCAAGCGGGCGAGGCCGGAATGTCCACGCGACCCCATCACCACGACCTTGGCCTTGTCGTGAATGGCTTCACGGTAGATCGTGTCGGACACGCGGCCGCCGCGGACGATCACATCGTCGGGCGTGATCTCCACCTCATAGGGCCCGTTCTGCGAGCAGAAGTCGGCAACGCGCTGGCGCTCCTCGGTCGTCGGGTCCGCCGTCACGTAGATCACCCGCAGGCGGGCTGACAACAGGCGCGCAAATCCAGCGGCGTGATACAGGACGCGCCGGCTCGACGGTCCGAGATCAATGGCAGCTAGAACAGAACTGTGCATCGCGGCTCCCAGGCTGTGACCTCGCTTGGCGAAGGATATCTCGCACTTTCTCTGTGAGTGCGTTGACGGTAAACGGCTTTGCGATGAAGAACGTCTGGTTGCCGACCTGCCTCGAGAGGGCCGCCACCTCGTCGGCATCGGCAGCGGTGAACAGGACCGGCACGTGGCGGACCATGGTGGCCCCGGCGTGCGCACCATGCGCCAAGAACGGCAACGCCGCGTCGCTGACGATCAGGTCGACGGGCACCGGATGTTCACTGATCGCCGACAGCGCACCCAGCGCGTCGCCGGCCACCAGCGTGAAGTAGCCGGCGGTCCTCAGGATACGGACGGCGAGTTCCCGAAGCGAGGCGTCGTGCTCGACGAGCAGCACGGTGCCGGTCGCTTTCAGCAGCGGTTCAGCCTCCTCCGGAGGGCAATCGCGGAGGCTGCCGACGCTGGGCAGCAGGATCGTGAACGACGTTCCTCGCCCGACTTCGCTCGACACGCGCACCGTGCCACCACTGTGCGCGACGATTGCGTACACGGTCGCGAGCCCCAGGCCCGTGCCCTTCCCGGATTCCTTCGTGGTGAAGAACGGCTCGAAGACGCGAGCCATCACCTCGGTCGTCATCCCTTCACCCGAATCCGCGACGGTGATCCTGAGATGCGGGCCCGGCTTCATGCCGTCGACCATCGGGGTAGAGGCCGCGTCGAGGTCAACGTTGTCGATCTCGATGCCGAGCGCGCCGCCATGCGGCATCGCATCGCGCGCGTTCACGACGAGGTTGAGGATGACCTGCTCCAGCTGGGCGCGATCGATGCACACGGCACTGTCGCCGGCGTGATTGCACACTTCGAACTCGATGTCGGCGCCGATCAACCGCTGGATCATGCGTTCCAGGTCCTTGATCAGCGCGCCGGCGGCAACGAGTTCCCGCTGGGTATTCTGCTTGCGGCTGAACGACAACAGCTGCCGCGTCAGCGCGGCGGCACGGCGGCCGGCCTCCTGGATGCGCTCGAAGTCGGACTTCATCGGATGGTCAGCACCAAGGTCGGTCAGCGCCAGTTCCGCGGTGCCGTTGATGACCGTGAGCAGGTTGTTGAAGTCGTGGGCGATGCCGCCCGCGAGCCGGCCCACCACTTCCATTTTTTGCGCCTGGAGGAACTGCGCTTCGAGCGATCGTTGCTCAGTGAGGTCCTGTTCGACCATCACGAAATGCGTGATGCGGCCCTCCTCATCCCGAACCGGCGTGATCGTCTGCGACACCGTGAGCACCTTGCCGCTCTTGTGCCGATTGGTGACCTCGCCGCGCCACGTCTCGATCGCGGTGTCGGGGCCCTCGTCCTGCGCCCCACCGCGCAGGAGCCCGGTGATGTGCTGACCACGCGCTTCATCAAGCGTGTAGCCCGTCAGCTCCGAGAACCCGGGATTGACCCACTCGATGCGCCGATTGCGATCCGTGATCGCAATCGCCTGCGGCGTGGCGCTCAACGCAGCACTCTGCAGGTCGAGCAACCGGGACGTCGACAGCTCCTGGAGCGCTTCCAGCTGGGTCATGACGTCGCTTCGTAGGGCAAACCGCGTACCGCTGCAGAATGCGTGCAACTTGCTGACGGCAAGTGAAACCGCTCACCACGTCGGAGGGAATACTTCGCGACCAGCGAAATATTCCGCGTCCGTGCGATTCGCAGCCGGCAGCCATATACTTCGCGAAGGATCGCGATGGCCGACATTGCCGTGCACGTTGGGGAACTCAAGCAGTTGTTCCACTCGCTGGATCCGACGCCGTTCCGCGAGCGCGATCTCGATCCAAAGGCCGAGGACTTCATCGCCGGATGGGCACGCGAGCTGCCGGCCGACGCGCCGCTCGCCCTTGTCGTTCATGTCGATGCCACCCCACCCACCGCTGAGCAAGTGCACGTGCTGCGCGAGGCCATTCGCGAGTACTTTTCGCAGCGCGCCTTGGAGAAGCGCCGGGAATTACGTCGGCTCTTCAGGATCGGCCGCACCAGCCTGCTGATTGGGGTCGGCTTCCTCGCGCTGTCGATCTTGACTGGAGACTTCGTGGCCAGCCTGCTTCGTGAGACGCGATTTGCGGAGGTGGCAAGAGAGAGCCTGTTGATTGGCGGGTGGGTCGCGATGTGGCGGCCGCTCGAAGTGTTCCTGTACGACTGGTGGCCGATTCGCGCGGAGGCGCGCCTGTTCGATCGACTGAGCGCGATGGCCGTCAGCGTGTCGCCATCGCGCTCAGCGTAAGTCTTTACTGGTGATCCGGGCCGGGCCGCACCTGGATCGACTCGAGATAGTCGACGAGTGATTGAATCACTGACTTGACGCGCTCCTGGTCACCGGCTTCGCGTGACCGGCCAAACGCGTCGCCCCACACCGGCATGTCGGGCCCGCCGTGCCCGCGAATCGGGCTGCGGCCGTCGATGGTGCGGAACACGATCTCGGTCGGGAACGTTCCGCCATTCCGCTTCGCAATCTCGGTCAGGTTCGCCGGCTTCTTCACCATGTTCGTGGCCAGCGGACCATCGCCACGCGCCGACGGGCCGTGGCACGTCGCGCAGTAGGTGCGATAGACCTCGCCGCCAGGCGTCGTTTGCTTCATCGCCGCCTGTTCGGTTTGCGCCGACGCCGCCAGCGGCGACATGAGCAGCGCGAGTACGGCTACCCCGGCGAGGGCCAGCTTCTTCGCCGCGCCCGTTTCCAGTTCTTTCACGCGCGGCTCGCGGACCGTCAACACCGGGCACGGCGCCGACCGAACGACACGCTCAGCGACGTTCCCCATCACGACATGCATCACGGCACCATGCCCGTGGGTGCCCATCACGATGAGGTCCGCCTGGTTCGTCGATGCTGCATCGACGATGGCCAGCGGCGCGGAGCCAAACAGCACCTCGGTCGTGACGGTGACGTCGTTGAGGCGCGTGGCCTCTTTCGCGAGCTCGCGTTCGGCTTCCTCACCCAGCCGCTCACTCCAGTCGGTGTAGGCGATGGCATACGCGTCCATCGAGGCCGTAATCATGCTCGGGACCTCGCAGACGTGTACGAGATGGAGCGCCGCGTCGAACTTCAGCGCCAGGCCGTGCGCGTAGTCGAGCGCACGTTTTGAGTTCACGCTGAAATCGAGCGGAACGAGGATTCGCTTGATGTCGGGTGTCATGATCGGGTCCTTTGCAAAACGTTCCGCACTCCCTAACGCAACGGGTATGCCATGCAGGCAGCTCGCAAAACCTTCGCAAATGCCCGCCGGAACAGGCCTGTGACTGCGGGAAATCCAACACGCTGCGAGAAATTCCGCCCGGTTCTTTCGCGCACCCCTCCGTGAACTAATCCCAGCGCGTTGGCGCTCCGTCTGCGCAAGGTCCAATGATCCGGGCCAAAGTTCGCGGCACGATGGTTGCTCGATGCGCATGTGGGGTGCCCGCCATGGTCGAACTCAATCGCATCCTCTGCCCCGTTGACTTTTCGTCGTTCTCAGAACGCGCGTTGATCTACGCGATGCGGATGGCGCAGTGGTACGGCGCGACGCTGGATGTCGTGCATGTGATGCCTCCGCTGCCGCCGTCTGCGTCGAGTGAGCTGGCGGCGACGACCCGCGAGCTCACCGCCAAGAACCTTCGCAGTCTCGTTGAACGGCATCGATTGCCGAAGGTCAATGTTGCCACCGAGTTGATTGAATCGGCCGAACCCGCTGTTCAGATCCGGAAGTTCGCCGAGTCATTCAATGTTGATCTCGTCATCACCGGCAGTCACGGACGCAGCGGGGTGCAACGCGTGCTGCTCGGCTCCGTGGTCGAATCGCTGCTGCACACCAGTGCCCGGCCGGTGCTGATCGTGCCGAGCCACCTGGATCCGCAGGCGATCGCCACCATGTCGTTCGGACGGATCGTGTGCGCCGTCGACTTCGCGGCCGCCTCGCTCGATGCGTTGGCGTTTGCGCTGTCGATCGCCGAGGAAGTCGACGGGGCACTGACGCTGCTGCATGTCATCGAAGTCCCGCCGGAGCTCGCGCATCCGCCGCGGTCTGCTGATTACGACGTCACCAGCGTTCGCGCTGAGGCCGAAGCCGCAGCGCTCGCCCGGTTGCGCGAGCTCGTGCCGGCGCACGCCCGCGAGTACTGTTCGATTCAGACCGCGATTCTCGAAGGCGGCGCCGCCCGGCAGATCCTGCGGACCGCCGAAGAGCAGGATGCGAACCTGATCGTGCTTGGCGTTCACGGACGCGGCGCCTTCGACCTTGCGTTCTTCGGATCGAACTCGAAGGACGTGATCAGGCACGCACAGTGTCCGGTGCTGATCGTGCCGGCGGCGAAACGTGAATCGTTGCGCGCCGCCTCCTAGCGGCGCGCATTCATCGCCGCCTCATCCGGCCCGGGCCCGCGAGCATGGCCGCGAGCGCGTCTTCGCGGAGGTCATAGCGCGCGCGGATCGCGTCCACCAGCGCGGCGCCCGTGGCCGCGTCGCGCCGCCCGCGGTGACGCGACTCGATCGCCTTCAGGTCGACGGCAAGCGCGTGATCCCCGAACACATCCTTGATCCAGCGCGAGAAGTCTCCGCGCTGGATGAAGGGCTCGAGGGTGTCCGCTGACATCTGCTCGAGGTGCTCGACGAATCGCCGCAGCGTCCGGGCACGCTGCGCGGATGTGAACACGAATGCCTGCTCTTCGGACACGGGCACGTCGATGTACTTCTGGCGATGACGCACGTGCAACGTCAGCCGGCCTGCGACATTGAACCGCTGCAGACGCCCACCGGCCTCCGCGGTGATCGGGAGCGCGGCAGCCTGCCCGGGACGCAGGCGACTCAGCCCTTCCCAGTCCTGGGTCCCGCATGAGGTCCGAGTCTCGCAGCATCGCCGCAGCGCGTCGATCTCGGCGGAGTTGGATTCGCAGGTCACAATCATCACTTCGGTCGCGTCGAGTAGCGCGTGCGGCAGCCGCGACGCCCAATAGGTGGCCACCGTATACCCATTGCGCTCGAGATCGAGCAGGGATGCGCCATCGGGATCGTGCAGGAAGTGATGCGCCTCATCGACCACGATGCGATGGGGCAGCCCGGTGCGCCGCCGCAACGTGTTCAGCACCGGGAGCATCGAGCGGATGTACAGAACCTTGGCGTCCTGGCCGAGGCGCGACAGGTCGATGACCAGGCTTCGATCCGGATACCGCAGTATTCGCGTCACATCGCGCGCTGATGGTGGCGGATCGTCACCACCCGCCACGGTGACACCAGGCAGCGCTTCGAATGCGCGGTAGTCGCCCTCCGGATCGAGGACGCACACACAGTAGCCATGCAGGATCAACTGCTCGCACAGCAGCCCTGTGACCCACGACTTGCCTGATTTCGTGTCGCCGGCGACGAGGACGTTGCGGCCACGAGACGCCAGCTTGAACGGCGACCCATCGTCCAGGCGACCGAGGAGGAGCTGCCGGCGATGTT
Organism: uncultured Acidobacterium sp.; assembly: GCA_964495855.1. Classification (GTDB taxonomy): domain Bacteria; phylum Acidobacteriota; class Vicinamibacteria; order Vicinamibacterales; family UBA2999; genus 12-FULL-67-14b. The sequence continues at coordinate 9,370 of CAZBYY010000041.1, forward strand.
GCAACTCGGCAGGCAGGTCGCCGGTGCGGCCAAGCTCGCGGATGTAAGCAGCGACGGCGGTCGGGTCTCCCCCGGTCAACGTGTGATCGGCGGCTTCGCGCAGTGAGGCACTGCCCCAGGGAACGGCCACACCGACTTCGGCGAGGCGCAGCAACTCGTGGTCGTTTTCCGCGTCGCCAATGGCGAGGGTGTTGCGCGCCGACAGCCTGAGCGTGCCAAGCGCCTGCTGCAAGCCGGTGCCCTTGCTGACGCCCTGTGGCAGGACCATGACCCGCGTCTTGTTGAAGATCAGCACGAGCGGCAGTTCGAGCGCGCGAATGACCTCCAGGATCCGCGGCGCATCTTCGGCAGCAGCGTCCACCAGTGTTTCGCCGGCGCGGAACGGGATGCCGCGCCGAGAAAGCTCATCCACGAAGGACCGCGGTACCGGCGGTGCGAGTACGCTCGTGTGGCCGCTTTCCGGAAAGTGAAGCACCGCGCCGTTCTCCGCGATCACGCCATCGACGAAATGCAGCTCGCCAACGACGCGGCGCAACTCCGCCAGGATCCGGCCGGTCACAATCAGCACCGCGACTCCGCGCGTCCGCGCGTCCGCGATAGCTTCTCTGACCGACGGATCCAGGCGGTCGTCACGGGCGATCGTGCCGTCGTAATCAAGCGCCAGAGTAAACAGCTTCATAACTCACCAAGCGCCGTGGCCGGTTCGGCGCCGACCGCCGCGTCCCGGGCAGAGCGAGCCCGCCCGTTCCTTACGCAGCTTTCACCGTCGATCCATCGCTGATCGCGATCTTCCGTGACGCGGGTTCAACGGACGCCGGCGGCAACGGCACCGACACTTCCAGCACGCCGTTCATGAATGTGGCCTTGATGTCGTCGACCTTGACGCCCTTCGGCAGCGCGATCGTCCGGCAGAAGCTGCCGTATTCCCGCTCCGCGCGGAAGTAGTTGTCTTTCTCTTCCTTCATTTCTTTCTTGCGCTCACCCGACAAGGTCAGCATCCCGTCGGCGACGTCCACACTCACGTCTTCCATCTTGACGCCCGGCAGGTCGACACGGGTGACGAGCTTGTTGTCCCTGGTGATGACGTCGATCTTCGGCGCCCATTCCGCAGCCTTGCTTGCCAGGGGCATACGGAAGACATCCCACGGCTGATCGAACACGCGATCGAGCTCGTTGGTCATCTGGCGCAGGAGGTTGAAAGGATCCTCACGGCGCGGGACGAGCGATTTCTTTTCGAACATGACAGGCCTCCGTCTACATGCGCGCTTACGCGCGGGGTTTCATCGTGGTGGTGCGTCGAGGCGTCCGCGTGACGTCCTGCTCTGGCTTGCGGCGTACCGATGGAACGCTTCGAAGGCTTCGCGGGATGATCACGCCAGCGTCGTCACGACCGCACGCGCACGCGACGGGAAGGGTTTCCGGTCTTCCGGACGCAACGCCCGTACCAACCATCGTTCCGCGCAAATGCCGCGGATTCGTGGCAGCAGTGCGGGATTTCCGGCCACCGCGGGAGTTTTTTCAGTCGCCGACCGCTCTAAAACCCCCGCAAAACATGTGCGGCTGATCCCGGCCCGGATTGTGCAATTGGCGGCGGCGAGGCACTGTTGACACCAGCGGAGTTGCCGGCCAAAGCCATTACCGATCTCGTGCCGTTCTTCGAGCCACGCGTCGTCGCCGTCATCGGCGCAAGCCGCGAGCGGAACAAGATCGGGTCGGAGATCCTGCACAACCTGCTACTGACCAATTTCACCGGCCAGCTGGTCGCGGTTCACCCGTCGGCGTCCGAGATCTTCGGCGTCCGCGCCTACCCACGCGTGGTGGACATCCCCGTCGATGTGGACCTGGCCGTCGTCGTGGTGCCGTCAGCCCACGTCGATGCCGTTGTCGACGACTGCCTTGCGAAAGGCGTCCGCGCCATTTGCATCATCAGCGCCGGCTTTGGCGAGTGCAGCGAAGAGGGAAAGGTGCGAGAGCGGGCACTCGCCGAACGCGCCCGAAAGGCCGGCTGCCGGGTGATCGGCCCCAATTGCATGGGCCTGATCAATACCGATCCGTCGTTTGCACTGAACGCCACGTTTTCGCCGATCTATCCGCCGGCCGGGACCATCGCGATGTCGACACAAAGCGGCGCGCTCGGCCTCGCGATCCTCGATTACGCCAAGAAGCTGAACATCGGCTTCTCGAACTTCGTCTCGATCGGCAACAAGGCTGATGTGTCCGGCAACGACCTGCTGCAGTACTGGGAGCACGATCCGCGAACGTCGGTGATCCTGCTTTACCTCGAGAGCTTCGGCAATCCGGCAAAGTTCAGCCGCATCGCGCGCCGCATCAGCCGACAGAAGCCGATCGTCGCCTTGAAGTCGGGGCGCTCATCCGGAGGTGCGCGCGCGGCCGCTTCGCACACCGGCGCGCTGGCCACGTCCGACGCGTTCGTCGACGCGCTGTTCCATCAATCCGGCGTGATCAGGACCGATACGGTTACTGAGTTGTTCGACGCCGCGACGATGTTGTCGCGACAACCGCTTCCCGGCGGCCGTCGCATCGCCGTCGTGACGAACGCGGGCGGACCGGGTATTCTCGCGGTTGACGCGTGCCAGTCTCACGGACTGTCGATCACCGAACTGACGGACGACACCAGGCGAGCGCTGCGGGAGTTCCTGCCGCCGGCCGCGAGCATCAACAATCCGATCGACATGCTCGCGTCCGCGTCGGCAGAGCATTACGAACGCACGTTGAAAGCCGTCCTGGGCGATCCCAACGTCGACAGCGTGCTCGTGATCTTCATCCCGCCGCTCGTGACCAGCGCAGACGACGTCGCGAATGCGGTCAGCCGCGCAAAATCGGCATCACCGAACAAGCCGATCGCCGGCGTGTTCATGCGCTCCGACGCGGCGCCCATCGCTCTTGCCGACATTCCCTGTTTCGCCTTCCCGGAGCCGGCGGCCATCGCGATGGCCCGCGTCGCCGCCTACGCCGAATGGCGGAACCAGTCACCTGGCGTCGTGCCGTCGCTGTCAGATGTGCAGCCGACGCTCGCGCGCCTGGTGGTCGAGCGAGCGCTTGGGCGCGGTGACGGGTGGTTGACGGCGGTCGAAGCGAACGCCCTGATGACGTCGGTCGGCATCGCGGTGCCGCGCTCGACGCTCGCCACGTCGATCGACGAGGCGGTCGACACGTCGCATCGCCTCGGTTATCCGGTCGCGCTCAAAGCCGTTGGACGCGAGTTACTGCACAAGACGGAGAAGAAGGCAGTCCGATTGAATCTGCAGACGCGCAGCGAGGTCCGCATGGCCGCGTCGGAGTTGACCCGGGCGCTGGGGACCCGAATGGACGGACTGCTCGTGCAGCGCATGGTCACCGGCGGAGCGGAGATGATGATCGGCGCGATCAACGACGCGACGTTCGGCCACGTGATCGTGTGCGGCAGCGGCGGCGTGCTCGTCGACCTGCTCGCCGATTCCGCGTGCCGCCTGCACCCGGTGACCGATCAGGATGCGGTGGAGATGGTCGAGTCGCTGAAGGGCGTCCGCCTGTTACGGGGCTACAGAGGCAACGCACCGGCCGACGAAGAAGCGTTCCGCGAAGCGATCCTGCGCATCTCGACACTGATCGGTATTTGTCCGGAAATCCAGGAGCTCGACGTCAATCCGCTGGCCGTCCTGCCGGGCGGCGTCTCGGCCCTGGACGTGCGCGTCCGCGTCGCCCGCGCCTGACCGCGCAGCAGGCACGGACGTGCCTGCTGCTTCAGCCACACAGTCGCAATCAGCTCTTCGCCACCGCGACCATCGAATCCGGCGCAATGAAGTCACGCTCGTGTGCGCGAACGGTGAGCACGGGGCACGGTGCCGTGCGGACGACGCGTTCGGCAACGCTGCCGAGGAGGAAGTGCTGCACGAGCCCGCGGCCGTGGGTGCCCGTGACGATCAGGTCGATCTCGTGATCCTTCGCGTACTGGACGATCGCCTCGGCGAAGTTCGCCGCGGTCTCGACGGCGGTCACCACCTTCAACGACGTCCGATCATCGTCGGTGATCACCGCGTTCAAGTCGCGCCACGCCGCGCGTTCCAGGTCTTTCTGGACCTCGGGCAGAGCGAACGCGACCTCACTGCTGTACCGCATCAGCACGTCTTCCATGACATGGAGCACATGCAGACGCGCGTTGTAGGAGCGCGCCAGGTCGCGGCCATATGCCAGGGCCACGTTCGACGGCTCGCTGAAATCCGTCGCCACCAGAATGTTCTTGATTGCCACCATGGGGCCCCCTTGCCTCTTCTCGGATCGATTCCGTACGTGACGAATCGAGCACAAGGTATGCCAGTCACGCGATTGGCAATCCCGCCAACAATCGCACATACTTAGCGGCTGCGATGGGCATTGGTGGCGCGATTCTTGATATCCGGGACCGCATGATGGCGACGCCAGCCTTTTACGGCGATATTTCCGGGGAAAATGCGTCGGATCTCAAGACCGCGCCAGAGGGTAAAATTTCTCTTGCCCTGAGAAATTCCCCGCGTCACGCACTCGTCGTAGACGACGAACCGCTGATCCGGTGGTCCGTGGCGGAGTCGCTTTCTGACCTCGGATTCGACGTCGAGCAGGCCAGTGATGCCAGCAGCGCGCTCCGGTCGGTGACCACCGCAACCGAGGCGTTCGACACCGTGATTCTCGACTTGCGGCTGCCGGACATGCAGGACTTGTCGTTGCTGGGCACGTTGCGCCAGCTCATGCCGGCCGCAGTGCTGGTGCTCATGACCGCGTTTGGCACGCCGGAGATCATTGCGGACGCCGAGTCCCTGGGCGCGATCGTCATCAACAAGCCTTTCGAACTTGATGCCCTCATGCAGCTCGTCACCTAAGTATGCCGAACGCCACGATCCTGGTCGTCGATGACGAGCCGCTGATTCGGTGGTCGCTTGTCAATCGCCTCAAAGAAGAGGGCTACCGCACGGTTGAAGCCGGCACCGCCGGTGAAGCTGTCGCGCACCATCGCGACGGCGTGGACTTGATCCTGCTCGACTTCGCGCTGCCGGACGCAAACGGGCTGGATGTGCTCAAGCAAGTCAAGGAGACCGATCCCGACACGCTCGTGATCATGCTGACGGCCAACACCGAAGTCGGCGTGGCTGTTGAGGCGATGAAGAGCGGCGCGTTTCATTACGCCAACAAGCCGTTTGATCTCGACGAAGTCGTATTGCTGGTCGAGAAGGCGCTTGAAACCACGCAGCTGCGGCGCGAAGTGCGGCTGTTGCGGACACGCCAGGCGCAACCCTACGGCATCACGAGCATCGTCGGCGAGAGCGAGCCGATCAAGTCCGTGCGCGCGCTGCTCGGCAAGATCGGCGTGAGCCCGGCGTCGACGGTGCTGCTCACTGGCGAGAGCGGCACGGGCAAGGACCTCGCGGCCAAGGTGATTCACTACAGCAGCAGCCGCGCCAACAAGCCGTTCATGAACATCACGTGCTCGGCGCTGCCGGAAACGCTGCTCGAGAGCGAGCTGTTCGGTCACGAGCGCGGCGCGTTCACCGGCGCCGATCGGCTGAAGCACGGGCTCATCGAATCGGCGGATGGCGGCACGGTGTTCCTCGACGAAATCGGCGAAATGGTGCCGCTGCTGCAATCCAAGCTGCTGCGCTTCCTCGAAGAGAAGTCGTTCAAGCGTGTCGGCGGGTCGCAGGACGTGCGCGTGGACGTGCGCGTGATTGCCGCGACCAACCGCTCGTTGCAGGACGAAGTGAAGAAAGGGCTGTTCCGCGAGGACCTGTTCTACCGCCTGAACGTCATGTCGGTGGCGCTGCCGCCCCTGCGCGAGCGCCGCAGCGACATTCCTCTGCTGATCAATCACTACATCGACGCGTTCAACACCGAGTTCCGCAAGAAGATCCGGGGCGTGGCGCCTGGCGTGATGTCGGCCTTGCAGGGCTACCCCTGGCGCGGCAACGTGCGCGAGCTGCGAAACGCCGTCGAGCGGGCGATGCTGTTGTCCGAGGGGAACGAGCTGAACGACACGCACTTCCCGATGCTGACCGGCGGCGATACGGAACTGGCAACGGCAATGGGGCTGCCGCCGGAAGGCATCAACCTCGAAGAGCTGGAGCGATCGCTCGTGGTCCAGGCGCTCGAACGCAGCCACTGGAACCAGACAAAAGCGGCGACGCTACTGGGATTGAATCGCGACCAGATCCGCTATCGGATCGAAAAGTTCGACCTCCACAAGCCGGCCACCATCTGATCAGTCCTGGTCGGAGGCCGCGGGCACCATCAGCGTCACGATCGTCCCGCCGGATGCGGGACAATGCACCTCGATCGATCCGCCAAGCGACTCGATCAGGCGCTTGGCGGTGGCCATGCCGAGGCCCGTGCCCCGCGCCTTCGTCGTCTTGAACGGCCTGAACAACGCCGCGCGGATCTCCGGCGGAATGCCCGGGCCGGAATCGGCAATCTCGATCGAAATCATCGGAGCGCGTGGAGCCAGCGTGATGCGGACGTCGCCGCGGCCGTGCTGGGCCTGCGCGGCATTGATCATCAGGTTCTGCACGGCAATCGTGACCAGGTTCGGATCCGCCTGCGCGGCAAGTGAATCGCCGGTGATGTGCACGTCGAGCGAGTGAAACGCCGGATCGCGCTTCAACAAGCTGGCCACGGACTCGACGAGCGTTCGCAGGTTGACGCGCACCGGCTTGGGTGCCGGCGGCCGCGCGAAGACGAGCAGATCCTGGATCAGGTCGTTCAACGCATCGAGCCGCGCGATGATTTCCTTGATGATGGCCGCGTCGTTGGCTTGCCCGCTCAAGCGCGAGCCGATCACCTGCACGGCGCCGCGCACCGCCGCCAGCGGGTTCTTGACTTCATGGGCGATCACTGCGGCCATTTCACCGAGCCGGGCCAGCGCGGTCGCCTCGCGCAGCCGCTCCTCGAGCTCCGCGCGGCGTGACAGGTCGTGGACGATGCCGGTGAAGTGCGACTCGCCGTCGACGACGAACTCGCCAACGGAAAGATGCACGGGAAACGCGCTGCCGTCCCGCCGCTGGGCGTTCACCGCGCGGCCGATGCCGATGATCTTCCGCTCGCCGGTGCCGCGGTACCGGTCGATATACGCATCATGGTGGGAGCGATGCGGTTCCGGCATCAGGACGCTGACGTTGCGGCCGCGCAGTTCCTGTTCCGAATAGCCGAACATCCGTACCGCCGCGGCATTGACCGTCTCGATGCAGCCGCGCGCGTCGATGACAATGATCCCGTCGACGGCCGAATCGAACACCGCGCGCCAGCGAGCTTCTGCGAGGTGGGCAGTCCCTGCCGCCGTCGCACCCTTCGGGATGGTCACTGCGACCAGTCTACTTCTTCAACCGGGCTCGAAGCGACGGTAACTCTGCGCGGTAGCGAGCCGCGTCGCCATAGCGGACGAATGCCCGGTGCCGCGGGTGCGCGCCGACGACGTGGCGCGCGTTGCGGATCGGACACCAATACTGCTCCGTCCGAGACGCGACCTCGCGCACGAACGCGATCACGCCGTTGGCGTAACTGCAGTAGACACAGTTGAGCTTCTCGATGGAGTTCAGGTAGGGCAGCTTGCGCCGATCAATCGTGAAGTACCGGCGATGCTGGACGCGGGTGATCCCCCACGCACGGAAACACACGGCCTGGTAAAAGGCGACCCAGGCATCGAGTGCCGCGAGCGGCACGATCGTCAGGTAAATCACCGGCGACGTGATCAGGGTGATCAGGTCTCCGCCGGTCACGTATTTCCACAGCGGCTCCCGCATCACCGACGGGTGTGGCGAAGCGGCGGCGCGATCCTGCGCAGCCGGCCGTGCAGGCTGGCCGAGGTGACGCGCCGCCGCGGTGGTCATTCCCACTCCTCTTCGTCGAGTACCGACTTCGCCCGGCGCAGGTCCTTGTTCGAGCGCCGCTCCGGTGTCCGCACCAGCAACTCGAGCAAGTCCGCGACGGTGATGATGCCGGCAAGCTTCCCGTTCGCCGACGTCACGACGAGCGAGCCGATCGAGCGGCCCTTCATCAGCGCAGCGGCCCGGCGTACCGGCGTGCGCGTCGTGACGGTCACGACGGGCGTGGTCATCAGTTCCTCCACGGTGCGGCGGCCGAGCACCTTCGACAACTTCGATCCGCCCAGATCCCGCTCCGACACGATCCCCGCCAGCTTCGTTCCTTCCATGACGACGAGGTGATGGATGTTGCGGTTTCGCATCCGCGTCTTTGCCTCCGACGCGTGAACCTGCGGCTTCACGGTTTCGACGGCCTTGCTCATGACTTCGTAGACGCGCATCACGGCCTCCAGCCGAAGTCGGGTGCAATGTGCTTGCCGCGCGCTACCGCCGCCTGCGCGCCGTGCG
>CAZBYY010000042.1:0-17488 GCA_964495855.1 uncultured Acidobacterium sp.
CGAAGAACAGCGGGCAGCGCTTGTGGTTGTGCACGTTCGAGTTGCCCATCGGCGATCCGTAGATCACCAGCGTGTTGTCGAGCAGGTTCTGTCCGTCGCCGTCGGGCGTGTCCTTCAGCTTCTTCAGGAAGTACGGAACCATGCTGACGTGGTACTTGTTGATCTTCATGAAGTCGGTGACGCGATCCTCGCGCTCGCCGTGATGCGACGCCGGGTGGAACGCCGCGCGCACGCCGCTCTCCGGGTAGACGCGCGCCGAACCGTCGCGGCCCATCTTGAACGAGAACACCCGCGTCGTGTCCGACGCAAAGGCCAGCACCTGCAGGTCGAACATCAACTTGACGTGTTCGGCGAAGTCATCCGGCACGCCCACCGGCGCATCCGGCAAATCGCGCTGCTCGCCGCTGCTGTTCTGCGCTTCGACCTTCTGGATGCGGCGCTCGATCTCGCGCACTTCCGTCAGGTACTGCTGCAGCCGCTGGCGATCGGACGCGCCCAGTTCCTTCGACAGCCGCGCCACTTCGGAATTAACCCAGTCAAGGATGCTCTTGTCGGCGCGGCGGCTCTGCGCGCGCTCGGCCGCGGTTGCGCCGACGCCGAACAGCACGTCGAACACGGCACGCGGATCGCGGACCATCGGCAGCGGCTTAGTCGGCGTCGCCCAGCTGATGCTGTCGGTGTAGGCGCAGCTGTAGCCATACGCGCAACCACCGGACTGATCGACGGTTTCGATCGACAACTGCATCGACGGGATCGCCGTGTCCTGGCCGAACTTCGACGCATACAGCTGGTCGAGCGACGTGCCGGCATAGACGTCGGAGCCCTGCGTCTTCTTGGGATGCGACTGCGTCAGGAACACCGCGCTCGATCGGAAGTGGTCGGCGCCGATTTCCGGCAGCGTGAACGCTTCGGCGTTGCGGACGTCGGTGTTGCTGACGATCGTCAGGTAGTCGCGGAAGGGCTCGAGCGGCGCCAGTGAGCCCGGGCTCAAGTCGAACGCGGTGCCGACCTGCGCCGGCGACCAGAAGTTCTTGCCGAGACCGAACTGCGTGGCGCCGGCCGAGCCGTGCACCATCTCGATCGCGGACATGCGGATCTTCTTCGCGCCGGCGGCCGTCTTGGCGAACACCGTGCCCGCCGGCGTCATCGCCTCGAGCATCGGCAGTGCCATCGTGACGCCGAGACCACGCAGAATCGTCCGCCGCGAAAGATGCTTCTTCGTCAAGAACTCCATTGATCTCTCCTCATCAGGCCATCGGGCCATCAGGCCATCAGGCCCATTACCAACTACCGGCTGCCGGCTTTGTCTTTGTCGTTGTCCGTCGTCGTCGCATCATCCGCGCGGGCCATCTGGAACGCGCGGCTGTTGGCCACTCCCAGCACGAACGCCGAGAAGCGGTTGTTGTTCGCCCCGGCGTCGGCAATGATCTTGCGGACGGCCGGCATGTCGTAATACTCCACGCGGCGGCCGAGGGCGAAGGTCATCAGCCGCTCGGTCAGGCTCAGGAGGAACATGTCCTGGTGCTTCAACAGCGCGGCGCGCAGGCCCGCCGGGCCTTCCATCTTCATTCCGTCGTAGAGATTGCCAACGGGATCCACGGGATTGCCGTTGTCGCGAATGCGCCAGCGGCCGGTCACGTCGAAGTTCTCCAGCGCGAGGCCGAGCGGATCGATCACGCGATGGCACGAGTTGCACTGCGGATTGGCGCGATGCTGCTCCATGCGCTGGCGCGTCGTCAGGCGATCGCCGTCACCCGATTCGGCCTTCACCGAATCGTCCAGCGACGGCACGTTCGGCGGCGGCGCCGGCGGCGGCGATGCGAGCAGCACTTCCATGATCCACTTGCCGCGCAGCACCGGCGACGTGCGATCGGCGACCGAGGTGAGCGCGAGGATGCTGCCCTGACCCAACAGGCCGCGGCGGTTCTCGTCCGTCAGCTGCACGCGGCGGAACTCATCGCCGTTGACGTTCGGAATGCCGTAGTGACGGGCGACCCGCTCGTTGACGAAGGTGTAGTCCGCGGTGAGCAGGTCGAGGACGTTACGGTCTTCACGCACGACCGAATCGAAGAACAGTTCGGTTTCCTTGCGCAGCGCCTGCCCAAGCTTGTAGTCGTAATACGGAAACAGCAGCGCGTCGGGATAGATCTTCTCGAGGTCCTGCAGGCGCAGCCACTGCGATCCGAAGCGCGTCGCAATCGCGTCCGACTTCGGATCCTTGAGCATGCGCTTGACCTGCGCGGCCAGCACGCCCGGCGCGCGGAGCGTGCCGCGCTGCGCGATCTTCAGCAGCTCCTCATCGGGACCGGAGCCCCACACGAAGAACGACAGCCGCGTCGCGAGATCCAGGTCGTTGATGCGGTAGTTCTGCCCGGCGCGCAGCGTCGTCGGCGCCTCCTCGAGGCGGAACAGGAAGCGCGGGCTGGCGAGAATCGCCTGCAGCGCCATGCGAATCCCCGACTCGAAATCGCCACCGTCCTTGCGGCCCTGCGCGTAGAACTTCGTCAGGCCGTCCATGTCGGCCGCGCTGACCGGACCGCGATACGCCAGCGTCGCGAGCCGCTTGATGATCTCGTTGGCGCACGCGCCTTCCTCCGAGGACGAGGTCGGGCGGCAGGTGAAGATCTTGCGGCGGCTCGGCGTGTCGGAGACGCCGGTCACCTTGAACGGTCCGCTCACCGCGAACTCGCGCAGGTGCGGCAGCGTCGTGATGCCGAAGCCCGAGCCGATCTGCGTGTCGGCCAGCGTGTGATCGATCGGCGGCATCAAGTCGTCCGGCACCGCGTCGAAGCGCTGCACGAACGCCGCCGCGAGGCGATGCGTGCCCGCCTTGACGCTGATGCGAGGCGTCGTCAGGTTCATGCCGTTCGGGTCCGCTTCGCTCATGCGCGGATTGATTTCGAGCACCGCCGCGCGCTCGCCGTCGATCGAGACTTCGATCAACTCGCCGCGCACCGTGCTGCCGAACAACTGGCCGGTCGGGATCGAGTGCAGCTGCATGCGGAAGCTGTACTCGCCGTCAGCCGGGAACGTGTGCATCACGGCAATGCCGCCGCGCGTGCCGAACGGCGCGCCCTCGACGTGATGCATCTGCGAGCCGGTGCGGGGCACCTTGTAGGTGAATTCAGAGGCTGCTGCCTTCGGATCGCCCACCGCCAGCGAGGCGATGCGTGCGGCGGCGCGGAGATAGCCTTCCGTCAACGTCGCCGAAAACGCCTGCGCGTCCGCGATGTTGTCGAAGCCGGCGCTGATCATGTCGGGCGGCAGAAACGCGCTCACGTCCACGTCGAGCGCGAGCAGCGCGCTCACCGCCCGCGCGTACTCCGCTCGGTTGAGCCGCTGGAACGGACGACGGCCGGGATTCGGGTTGAGGGCCGCGGCCTGATCGAGACGCGATGCCATCGATGACGCAAACGCCGCGAGCACCGGACCTTCAGGCTTGCGCGCCTGCGCGGGCGGCATCATGCCGGCGCGCAGCTTGCGAATCATCTTCTCGGCGACTTCGGCGACCTGCACGTCGTGACCGACCTTGGCCGCATCGAAGTCCTGCAACGACAGCCCGCCCGCGTTGTTCTTGTTGCGGTCGTTGTGACACGTCGCGCAGTACTGCTTGACGAGCGCGTTGTGCGACTCGTTCGACGCGGCGTCGGCATGCGAAGAGGCGGGCGCGACTGTTCGCGCTGCGGTTTTGGTCGTGGACGTTTGCGTGGCTGAAGACGTGGGTGATGGTGCGGGCGTGCGAGCGTTTTGAGTCCGCGCAGACAGCGTCAGACTCAGGCCGAGCACACTCGCAGCGACAACTACCAGAGAAGTGTTTTTCATCTTGCGCCTGCTCCCCAGCGCAACAGTCGTGGGAACCACGGCCGTTTTTAGCACTAACAACCAGAATTATCAACGAGTTAGGGCCTTTTGCGTGTCAGCGATTGTCACTAGGACGTCGACCGATCGTTCAATGACTGTGACGGGCAGACTGCGCGTTTTTCGGCCGCAAATGCGGTGGCCTCGGGGCCCGGCGGCCACCAACCGGCCGCGGCGCGTGATACCCTCCGCCCAACTCAATTGGGAGGGCGCATGGAACGTCCGAAATCCATCTCGCGAAGGCGCGTCTTGGCCGCCGGTACGGCTGGCATTGTCGGGGCCGCGATTCCGCTCCCCGGCCAGAGTCCCGATCAGGCGGCACGCCCGAAAGTGCCCGCCGACCCCACCAAGGTCCAGGGGCCGCTGGCGAGCGAGATCGGCGGACGGTCGCCATTCGAGCGTCCGAAGCGCGTGTCGCTGGGCGCGACGCGCACCTCGAGCCTGACGCCGCTGCAAGATCTCGACGGCATCATCACGCCCAGCGATCTGCACTTCGAACGGCACCACGGCGGTGTGCCGGCGATCGATCCGAAGCAGTACACGCTCACGATTCACGGCATGGTCGAGCGGCCGATGGTGTTCACCCTCGACGATCTCCGTCGCTTCCCCGGCAAATCCATGATCCGTGTGATGGAATGCTCCGGCAACGGCGGCCGCGTGTATCGCCGCGAAGGCAACCAGGCCGAGCTCACGCCGCAGCAGATCGACGGACTCACCAGCACCAGCGAATGGACCGGCGTGCCGCTCGCGACGCTGATGCGCGAAGTCGGCGCATCGCCGAAAGCCACCTGGTTCCTTGCGGAGGGATCCGACGCCGCCGTGATGACGCGCAGCATCCCCATGGCAAAAGCCTGGGGCGATGCGTTGATTGCCTACGGGCAGAACGGCGAGCCGCTGCGTCCCGAGCAGGGATATCCCGCGCGCTTGTTCCTGCCGGGCGTCGAAGGCAACGCCAGCGTGAAGTGGTTGCGGCGCATCGAGGTGTCCGATCAGCCGTTCATGACGCGGGAGGAAACCTCGAAGTACACCGATCCGCTGCCCGATGGCACCGCGCGCATTTTCAGCCTCGACATGGATGCGAAGTCGCTTATCACCGAGCCGACCTTCCCCGACAAGCTCACAGGTCCCGGGTGGTGGGAGATTCGCGGCCTCGCCTGGAGCGGCCGCGGAAAGATCACGCGCGTCGACGTCAGCGCCGACGGCGGCAAGACGTGGCAGCCGGCCAAGCTCGATGACCCGGTGCTGCCGAAATGCCACACGCGATTCCGCCTGCCCTTCGAATGGAAAGGCGGCGAGACCACGATCATGAGCCGCGCAACCGACGAGACCGGCTACGTGCAGCCCACGTTCGACGCGCTGCTCGCGGCGCGCGGACCATCAACGGCGTATCACTTCAACCACATCCGCGCGTGGAAGATTCGCAACGATGGCTCGGTGATCTTCGCAGGAGCGGTCTAATGGCGATGCGTCACGATCGTTCACGACGTCGATTCACCACGGTGGTGCTTTGCTTCGCCATCGGCGCCTCGCTGCTTGCGCAGAAGCGAGCCGTCGCACCGCCGGGAGCGAAGGCGGGTAAACCGCTCGGCATCGGCCGCGCCGCAACGCCGGACGAGATTTCCAAGATCGACATCGACGTGCGTCCGGACGGCAAAGGTTTGCCGGACGGAAAAGGCACGGCGGCCGAGGGCGCCAGGATCTACGCCGCGAAGTGTCAGTCTTGCCACGGCGCGAACGGCCAGGGCGCCACCGCGGATCGTCTCGTCGATCGCGACTCGGGGAAGAACTTCGACTTCGCGACCAATCCCAAACTCGTCAAGACCGTCGGCAACTACTGGCCGTACGCGACGACGCTGTTCGACTACACCAACCGCGCGATGCCGTTTCGCGAGCCGGGCACGCTGACTCCGAACGAGACCTACTCGCTCGTGGCCTACATCCTCGCGCTGAACAAGGTCATCCCGGACGATGCGGTGATGGATCGCGCGACGCTGCCGAAGGTGGTGATGCCGGCGCGCGATCGCTTTGTGATGGACAACCGAAAGGGCGGGAAGGTCGTGAAATAGGGTGCCGGTGCCTCAGTGCCGGTGCCTCAGGTGCCTGGTGCCGAGCGGGCCGGCCCTCGAACGAACGAAGGCCGGCCAATTCGTCTATTTCTGCTGCTGCGTGATCGGCTTCAGGATCGTCAGATCCTGTGAGTCGACTGAGTACTCCGTGAACGGCTGATACATCTCGTCCCAGCTCTGCTCCGACCAGTAGACCTCGAGCTGCGGTCCCGGATTCCACTTGTTGCGGATCGAGTTGTCGTAGACGCCGAGCCCCAGGATCTTGCTGCCCGCCGGAATCTTGAGCGGCTCCTTCAACTCGTAATTGAACTGCCAGTTGAAGTCGAACTTCGGCACGCTGAGGATCGTCTTCTCGGTGCCGTCCGGATACACGATCACCCACTTCAAGCTCTTGCCGCGAAGGTGCATGTGCGGCGACATCGCATAGAGCGTGATGTCTTCGGTGACCGGCGTGATGCCCGTAAGGCGCCAGTTCTCCGCATAGGGCGGAATGTTCGGCGTCTTGCTGCGGCGGCGCGTGCTGCCTTCATCGGCCGTGTATTCCACTTCCTTGCCTTCGGCGCGATAGATCGACAGTCCGCCTTTTGTCGTCGCGAGCGGATCTCCGGCCTGGCGAATCAACACTTCATGCGTGACGGGAACCTTGTTGAACCAGATCCCGAGCTTGGTGCGATCGTGTTCGACCTTGCCGGTGACGTTGTAGTGCAGCTGCCAGTTGATGTACTTGCCGCCGGGAATCCGCTTGCCGATGTCGGGCCGATGATGATCGAGGCCGCGGCCGGGCACCCACGACAGCAGCTTGCTCGATCCAGGCAGGCCGCCGTCGGTTGACGGCAGGCCGCGCGATCCGCGATCGCCGATCACCTTGCCGTCCGCGCCGATGATCCGGCCGTCCACGATGCTCGAGCCTTCAGGAATGTCGACGAAGAAGATGCCGGCGTGATGCAGGACCGCGCGATTGCTCGGCTTCAGTTCGACGACTTCGGCGAAACGATCCTCGGTCCACGGCACCTTCGAATAGAACATCTGCACGCCGAGTTCGCCTTCGGCCGGGATCTCGAACTCGACCGGCATCTCGAGGACGACGTCAGGCTCGGTCCCGTTGGTCCAGCCGGTCGCGAACTTCGGCGCCGGCGGCATGTCGGCCGCGTTGCCCTTCTGCGCGCCGCCATCCACCCACGCCGCAATCGTGTCGATCTCCTTCTGCGTGAGGCTGATGTCGTTGCGCATCGGCAGCGTCTGGGTCATGTCGGCGCCCCAGGGCGGCATCTCGCGCGCGGTGACCTTGGTCTTGATCGCCTTCGCCCACGGCCGCGCGTCTTCGTACGACAGCAGCGACATCGGCGCGACTTCACCCGGCCGGTGGCAGTTCGCGCACTTGTTGAACATGATCGGGGCGACATCCTTGGCGAATGTCGGTGCCGTCGCCTGCGCTGCAGATGGAGATTGCGCGGTCCCGGTGAGCGTGGTGACAACCGCCAAGCCGACGACGACGAACGCCAGTCGCTTCATGAAGGCTCCTTGGGGCGAAATACTAACCTACTTCGGGGCGGAGGCGGCGCAGGTCGCAACCGCTTCGACGGCCGAGGTCACGTTGATGCGGCTCACCTTGTCCTTGATGAACAGGCCGCGAATCACGACCGTGTGATCCTTCATCGTCGGCAGGTTGAATTCGCTCGTGCCGATCAGTCGAAACGTGTTCTTGCCCGCCGGCGGCGTGGTGGGAATTTCCTTTCCTTGCGCCTGGTTCGCGATGCTCGGTACCGGATCGGTCGCCGCCACCAGCATCCAGTTCGGACCCTGTTCGCGCAGGCAGCCGGTCACGCTGACGATGTCGACTTTCTTCGGCGGTGCTTGCAGGAGCAACGCCGCGAGGAAGAGGGTCGTAAACACGCGCGTATCATAGCCGAGTGTCCCGATGGATGCTTGCGCTATCAGCGCTGGTCCTCCTGGCGTCGCGAGCCGCCATCGCGCACGAACCGGAGCGGACCAAAGTCACGCTGACGCTTGCGAGCGACGGGCGCTTCGATCTCGTCGTCGCCAACGATCCTGGCTTCCTGCTGCTGCGGCTCGAGACGTTTGCCGGCGGCGCCGTCCCCGCGAATCTCACGCCGGACGCGCGCGACGCGCGCCTCGCGGAACTGACGTCGGTGTTCGCCGATCGCGTCGTGCTGTTTGTGGACGCCCGCGAAGTCCGGCCAACCGACGTGGAATACAGGCCGCCGAATCAGGGACTAGGGAATAGGGATCAGGGACTAGGGACCAGGGACCAGGGAATCGGGGGAGCGGATCAGGCGACTGCGCTTGCCAGCTTCCACCTGACGGGCACGATGCCGCGCGACGCGACGCGCCTGCGATGGCTCTATGGCCTCGTCCAGGATTCGTATCCGCTCGAGATCAGGCAGCCGGACGGCTCGTCGACGATCGAGTGGATCGACGGCACCAACTGGAGCTCGGTGATCGATCTCTCACGGACGTTCACGCGGCCCACGCGCGTCGAGATCGTCCGCCAGTACCTCGCGCTCGGCTACACGCACATCCTGCCAAAGGGGCTCGATCACATCCTGTTCGTGCTCGGCCTTTTCCTGCTCAGCCCGCGGATGAAGACGATGCTGCTGCAGGTGACGGCGTTCACGATCGCGCACTCGATCACGCTGGGCCTGTCGATGTACGGGCTCGTCTCGCTGCCGTCGCGGGTGGTCGAGCCGCTGATCGCGTTGTCGATTGCGTATGTCGCGATCGAGAATCTCGTCACGCGCGAGCTGAAGCCGTGGCGGCTGCTGCTCGTGTTCATATTCGGCTTGCTGCACGGACTCGGATTTGCCGGCGTGCTGCGCGAGCTCGGACTCCCGCGCGGCGAGTTTCTCACCGCGCTGCTCACGTTCAATGTCGGCGTGGAGCTGGGTCAGCTGACGGTGATTGCGGCGGCGCTCGCCGCCGCGGGAGCCTTCATGAACAAAGGCTGGTACCGCCACCGCGTGGTGATACCAGCCTCGCTTGCGATTGCGCTCGTCGGCGTCTACTGGACGCTGGTGCGCGTCGCCGGCGGCACGAACTTCTGGATGCGCTGACCGTAGGTATCAGCGGCGTAGACGGCGCCTTTCGAATCCACGACGATGCCGTGGACCCAATCGAATTCGCTGGGCCCCCAGCCCTGCTTGCCCCACGTCGCGAGCAGTTTGCCGGTCTTCAGGTCGAGCTTATGCACGCGCTCGAGCGCATGATCGGCGACCCACAGAATCCCGTCATCACCCTTGCGCGAAATATTCACGTCCCAGGGATTCCATCCCGGGACATTGATCTCGCGCTGATAGTTCAAGTTCTTGTCGAACACCTGCACGCGATGACCTTCGCGATCGATGATGTAGAGGTTCTCCTGCGCATCCACGGCGAGCTTGTGCGGCAAGTTCCACTCGCCGGGCCCCGTGCCTTTGTCCGTGGGACCGCCGGCACCTTTCGCGACTTGTTTGAGAAGTTTGCCGGTCTTGTCGAACAACAGCACGCGGTTATTGCCGTAGCCGTCCGTCACGATCATGTTGCCGTTGTGGAGAATTGCGATACCGGATGGCAGATTCAGATGCGTCGCATCGGTGCCCTTCTCGTTTGTGACACCCAACTGCAGCAAACACTTATCCATCGTCGCATTTAGTTTGACGATGCGGTGGGCGTCGCGCTCGATGATGTAGATATTGCCATCCCAGTCGACGCCGCCGGAGTGTTGCCAGTCCTTGTTGATCTTCTTGCCGTTGATTTCCTGGTCGGCGCCGGCGGCGATCATCTTGCCGTCGGTGTTGAAGACCATCACCGGCTTCACGCCGCGATTGAAGACGTAGATGTGATCGTGTTGATCGATGGCAAGGCCCGAGATGCCGGGCTGGGTGGTCGGACCGCCGCTGGCCGCGTTGCCGCCTCCCCCGCCGCCTGTCGCACGACGTGCGGCCGCCTGCGCTTCGCGCTCGGCCGGTGGCGGTGGCGGCGTCTTCATGCCGAAGTACAGGTCCGGCGGGAGCGTCGGCCAGTTGGGCACGAGTTTGTAGCCGCCATCGGTCGGCGCCGCGGCGGGAGCGGGCGTTTGGGCTGACAGCGAAGCAAACATCGCCGCGATCGCCAGGGCGACCAGGGTCACGAGCATCGGACGTCGCATATACTTCTCCGCGCGGGAGCATACACCAATGAAGTTGGCAGGTGGCGGTTGGCAGTTGCCAGTGAAGTTGGCAGTGGCGATTTGCAGTTGCAGTGTCGTTCTTCCCGGTGACGTGGCGGCCCAGCAGGTGCCGAAGGGGCAAATGCCGATCCTCGGCCGCCCGACGGAGAGCACCGACCAGGTGCCGCTCTTCGACTTCGACGCATATTTTCTCGGCAAGTGGGCGTTCGAGTGGAACATGCCCGACAGCCCGCTGGGACCGGCCGGTCCCTACTCGGGAACGACCACCGTTTCAAAGAAGAGCGACGGCGTCTACGAGGCGCTGACTGAAGGTGAGGGGCCGAACGGCGCGTTCACCGTCCGCGAATCGATCACCTACGACAAGCAGGGCAAGACCATGGAACGGAAGGTCACCGACTCGCGCGGCTATTCGTATACGCAGGCGGGACCGATTGGCGGCGACCTGGGCGGGATCTACAACATCCACTTCGACAGCGCACCGTTCACCGCAAACGGCAAGACGGTGCGCGTGAAGCACATCATGCACTTGCTGTCGCCACTCAACTATCGAGTGGCGACGTCGATCTCCGTTGACGGCGGGCCGTTTACGAATCTCGGCACGCCGTGGTGGCGGAAAAATCCTTAAATGAAGATTCCTTGATTGACGATTCCTTGATTCCAGGGATCGTCAATCTCAGAATTTATTTCTTCATTTCGATCTTGATCGCCTTCAGCGCTTCGGTCTTCGGCTCGAGTTCCGCTGCGCCGGCCGGGAACTTGTTCTGGCTGAGGACGAACGCGATGATGTCGGCCTT
The DNA here is from genome assembly GCA_964495855.1 of uncultured Acidobacterium sp. Taxonomy (GTDB): domain Bacteria; phylum Acidobacteriota; class Vicinamibacteria; order Vicinamibacterales; family UBA2999; genus 12-FULL-67-14b. The sequence continues at coordinate 10,884 of CAZBYY010000042.1, forward strand.
GGCGGAATTCGGCACGGCGGCCGGCCCGCTCGGCGGCATCGAGACGCGGATGCGCTCGTAGAGATCGCCGACCGTCAGGTCGTTCCAGTTGCCCATGAACTCCGAGCCCTGGAGCGACGGCGCAAAACCATCACCCGCCAGATCGTTGCCATGGCACTCGGAGCAGCTCGCCTTGTACGCCGACGCGCCGCGATCCGCCTGCGCCTGCGTAAACGCGCCATCCCACACGGACTTCACGCCCGCCGGGGCAGCCGCTTGTTTGGCCTGCACCGCGCTGTGCGACACGCCCGCAATCCACATCACTGCCAACACGCCGAAAAGGAACCGTAGCTTCATGGCTTCGATTGTAGCTAATCCGGCAGCCGGAACGCGATGTACTCGCCGGAATAGTTCCCGCCGCTGACGGCGACGACTATGTATTGCTTGCCGTCCAGCATGTAGGTCATCGGCGAACCGCTCTGCTGCGCCGGCAGGTAGACGGCACCCACTTCCGCGCCGGTCTTCTTGTCATAGGCGCGCAGCATGGCGCCGCGGGCCCGGCCGGGCGGGGTCGTCACCTGCGGATCTCCCATGACCACGAGCGTGCGCGTGACCACCAGACCGACGGCGCCGTTCTGGCCCGTCTTCGGAATGTTCAAGCCCTTGAGCAACGGATGGTTGCGCACCACATCGGGCGTATCGCCGTGCGCGACCTGCCAGAGCAGGTCGCCCTTGTTGAGATCGATCGCGGCGAGCACGCCGTACGGCGGCTTCACGATCGGCATGCCTTGCACGGTCAACGGCGGCGGCTGCGGCAGGCCTTGTCCGGCGATCGCGGCGTTGGCCTCGGTGCGTGGCGCGTCGGCCGAGCTGCCGAACCCCGGCCCGTCGCGCAGCCGGAATTCGGTGCCTTTCACGCCGGCGAGATAGCGAATGTCTGAATAGCCCGGAGGGCCTTCGACGAGCGATCCCGCGGTCACGCCCGAGTTGCTCGCCGGCAGGAACGCGACTTTCGTTTCCGGATCGAGACCGGCGCCGGGCCAGTTGGTGCCGCCACCCGCGTTGCCGATGTTGAGCGATCCAAGCATCCCGTTGATGTCGCCCAGGCTGTAAGGCACATACGGCGACTGATCGGTGCGATACCGCTTCAGCATCGTCAGTGCCTCGGCGCGCAGCGCGGGCGTGAAGTCGATCACGTCATCCGGGATCTTCACGTAGGTCCGCGCGTATGCGGGCGGCTTGCTCGGGATCGGCTGTGTCTTCGCCGTCTTCTCACCGGGCACATCAGACTGCGGCACCAGCGTCTCCGGCATCGGCCAGATCGGCTTGCCACTGATGCGATCGAACATGTACAGCCAACCCTGCTTGGTCGGGCACGCGACCGCCTTGATCGGCTTGCCGTCAACCACGATATCCACGAGCATCGGCGCGGAAGACATGTCGTGATCCCAGATGCCGTGATGCACGAACTGGAAGTGCCACTTGCGCACGCCGGTCTTCAGGTCAACGGCGACGAGGCTCTCGGCAAACAGGTTGTCGCCGGGACGATGGCCGCCGTAGAAATCCGATGACGGAGTCTCGACCGGCAGGTAGACGAGGCCCGCGTCCTGATCGACGGTGATCGTGGACCACACACCGGTGTTGCCGTTGGTCGCCCAGGATTCGTTCTCCCACGTCTCGACGCCGAACTCGCCGGCTTTCGGAATGGTGTTGAACTGCCACAACACCTTGCCGGTCCGCACGTCGTAGGCGCGCACCATGCCCTTGGTGTTGTTGTGCGTCTTGACCGTCATGCCCTCTTTGAACGACGACCCCACGAGCACGACATCCCCGGCGATCGTCGGCGTCGTGTGCAAGCCGATCTCACCGGTCTCGAGGTCAATCTGCTGCCCCTTGCCGTAGACGGCGCCGACCTTCATGTCGACGATGCCGTCGCGGCCGAACGTCGGGATGGGCTGGCCGTTCTTCGCATTCAACGCGACGAGGCGATAGCCGGTCGTGACGTAGAGGATGCGATCGTCGCCCTTGTTGTCCGTCCAGTAGGAGACGCCGCGGCCCGACAGCTGACGCGGCGCGCCGCCGGCGCGGACGCCCTCGCGAATGGCGTTGAACACCCACAACTGTTCGCCGGTCTTCGCGTCGAGCGCAATCACCGCACGCCGAGACCCGGCCGTGGTGTAGATCACGCCCTTGATCATCAGCGGCGTACCTTCGAGCTTGTACTCGGGGCGCGTGCCGAGGTTGTCGGTCTTGAAGCGCCACGCGACTTCGAGCGAGTTGAAGTTGGATGCGTTGATCTGGTCGAGCGGCGAAAACCGCGTGCCGCGCACGTCGCCGGCGTAATACGGCCATTCGCCTTTCGACGTGCCGTCTGCGAGATTGACGGTGCGGGTTTGGCCGGACAGGGCGGCCACCGCCAGCCCCGCGAGTACGACGAACGCCGACAGCCACTTGCGCATAGGTCCTCCCCTTGCGCGCGGATTATACCCGCCGCCCGCCGTGCAGCCACGCGGCGCCGCGCACGCCGCTTGAATCGCCATGCCGGGCACGCACCAGCCGTGTGTCGACCCGATCGGAAAAGACGTGCGCGCCCCAGAGCGCAGGCACGCGCTCGTACAACGCGTCGATATTCGACAGGCCGCCGCCGAGGACGATCACCTGCGGATCGATCACGTTGATGATCGACGCGATCGCCTTCGCAAACCGGCGCGCGTAACGATCGAGACACAGCGTCGCGATGCGATCGCCGTCTTTCGCACGCGTCGCAACATCCGCAGCCGTCACCGTTGCTCCGCCGCCCGCGCTGTACTCGCGCGCCAGGGCCGGCCCGGAGAGAAACGTCTCGGTGCAGCCACTGCGCCCGCAGTAGCACGCCGGTCCTGGCCGCTCGTCGTCATCAGGCGCGGGCAACGGATTGTGGCCCCACTCGCCGGCGATCGAATTGGCGCCCTCGATCACGTCGCCGTTGACCACGACGCCCCCGCCGACGCCGGTGCCGATGATCACGCCGAACACGATCGGTGATCCTGCAGCGGCACCGTCGGTCGCTTCCGACAGCGCAAAGCAGTTGGCATCGTTGGCGAGCCGGACATCACGATCTAACGCGTGGCCGAGATCCTCGCGAAGCGGGTGGCCGATCAACCACGTGGAGTTGGCGTTCTTGATGAGGCCGGTCGCGGGGGACACGGTGCCGGGGATGCCGACACCGACCGAGCCACGTTCGCCGACTGCGGTCTCGATCGCGTTCACCAGATCCGCAACCGCGCGGACCGTCGCCGCATAGTCGTCACGCGGCGCGGCGATCCGCCGCCGATCGACCTCGCGCCCGTCGTCGGCCAGCGCGATGCCTTCGATCTTGGTGCCGCCAAGATCGATGCCGATCCTCACTTGCGATAGCCGGGGCCGCGGACGACCTGGCCGGGACGCTCGTTGGTGATCTTGCCGGCGCTGATCACTGCTTTGCCGTTCACGAAGACGTGCTCGACACCCTTGGAGTAATGCGTCGGATCGACATAGGTCGACACGTCCGTGATGGTCGCGGGATTGAAGATCGTCACGTCCGCCTTCATCCCCGGACGCAGGATGCCGCGATCCGTGATGCCGACGCGCAATGCGGGACGCGAGGTGAAGCGCCGCACCGCGTCCTCGATCGTGATCAACTTTTCGTCTCGCACGTACTTGCCGAGGATCCGCGGGAACGACCCCCACGCGCGCGGATGCGACTTCGATTCCGACCACGGTCCGTCTTCCGCGCGGGCGCCGGAGTCGGTGCCGATCGACAGCATCGGGTTCGACAACGCCAGCCTGACATCGTCTTCGCGCATGATCGAGATGATCACGGACGACTCGCCCTTGTCGGCGATCACCAGGTCCATCGCCGCGTCGCGCGGGTCCTTGCCCATCTCCTTGCCGATCTCGACGAAGTTCTTGCCTTCCCACTTGCGGAGCGAGGGGTCGAGCACCGTCGACAGCATCACGCCGGCACCGCCGCCGGAACCGTACCACTGGTTTTCCCAGTCCTTGGCGTTCGGATCGTCCATGTCCTTCTTGATCCGATCGCGAAGCGACGGGTCGTTGAGGCGCCGCAGCATCGCGTCGAGGCCGCCTTCGCGCACCCAGAGCGGCAGGCACGCATCGAGGCCGTTCGACGCACGATCGTAGGGATACATGTTGGCGGTCACATCGAGGCCGCGCGCGCGGGCGTCATCGAATCGCTTCAACACGTCGGCCATGCGGCCCCAGTTCGCCTTGTAGGCCGTCTTGAGGTGCCACACCTCTGCTGGAATATTGGCGCGCTCAGCGACAGTGAAGACTTCATCGAGCGACTGCATGATCGCCGCCGATTCGGATCGCTGGTGCGAGATGTAGATGCCGCCGTACTGCCTGGCGACCTTGGCGAGTTCAACAATCTCGTCGGTCGAGGCGAAGCGGCCCGGCACGTACTGAAGCGACGTGCTGACACCCAGCGCGCCCTGCTGCATCGCCTGTTCGACGAGTGCCTTCATGGCCGACAGATCCTGTGGCGATGCGGGCTTTTGCCCGCTGCCGATCACATACGAGCGCACACCGCCGGCGCCGACGAACGTTCCGAGATTGATCGCCGGGCGATTCTTTTCCAGCCGCGCGAAATACTCGCCGAGCGTGCGGAAGTCGAGGGCCACCTTGAAGCGATCGAACTGCGCCTGCGACGATCGGGCGAGCGCGTCGTTGAGCGGTGCGATCGACGAGCCTTCTCCGGTGATTTCCGTGGTCACGCCTTGCGTGATCTTGCTCGCCGCTCGCGGATCGACGAGCACATTGAATTCGGATTGCCCGAGCATGTCGATGAAGCCGGGCGACACCACCAGGTTCGACGCATCTACGGTCGACTTTGCCTGGCGCCCGGCCAGCTGCCCGATGGCGGCGATGCGGTCGCCGACGATGCCCACGTCGCCGCGGAACCACGGTGCACCGGTGCCGTCGACGATGCGGCCGTTGGTGATCAGCACGTCGAACGTATCCGGCGCCGGCGCCGACGCCGCAGGAGCCGCCGGTGAGGCAGGTTGGTTACACGCAACAAACAGGCAGAGCGCCAGCGTGACGGCCAGACATCGATGCATGGGCATGCCGCATCCTATGTAGAATCGTTGGCAGATGTCGAGATTCTTCGCGCCGGCCGCGTGCCTCATCACGGGCCTTGCGCTGTATGTGACGCGCGGCGTGCTCGACCAGGCAGTCACGCCGCACGGAATCGAGCGCTTCGCGATGCTGCCGCCGTGGCAGGCGCTCGTCGGGTTCATCTGCCTGGGCGGCCTCGTGCTGCTCGGCATCGATCACCTCAACGCGCCGCGCGGCACGACCACGTTCAAGCGGCCGCGCCTCGGCGAGCTCGTGCTCCCGCTGTTCTCGCTCATCGTGCTGCTGTTGCCGTATTTGCCGATCGTTCCGGATCGCTGGCCGGCGTTGCAGGCGCTCGCTGGACCGCTCGGCGCAATCGTTTGGCTCTGCGTGGCGGCGTTGCAGGTGTGGGTGCTGTGGCAGTCGCGGCTGATCACGGCGCGGCCGATCGAGAAATGGAGCCTGACGGCGATCACGGTGGCGATCTTCCTCGCGACGGCGACGGCGTCCGGCATCGCGGCGAATCGGCTGACCGGAACGGTGCTGTTTCCGTCCGGCGATGAGCCGCATTACCTCGTGATGGCGCAGAGCCTGTGGCGCGACGGCGACCTGCAGATCGAGAACAACCACAAGCGCGGCGACTATCACGAATACTTCGCGCCGGACCTCGAGCCGCATTACCTGACGCGCGGCAGCAACGGGCAGATCTATTCGATCCATCCGATCGGCATCTCCGTCTTGCTCGCGCCGATCTACGCCTTCGGCGGCTACCAGGCCACGGTGTGGACGATGATCCTGCTGGCCAGCCTCGCGACAGCGATGGCGTGGCGCTGGACCGTATCGATGCTGAACGCGCCAGGCGCGGCGACCTTTGCGTGGGCGGTGATCGCGTTCTCGGCGCCGTTCCTGCTCAACACCTTCACGATCTACCCGGAGATCAGTGCCGCCATCGCGGTGATGGTGGCGTTCACGACGACGATCAAGACGAACGCGGCGCGATCGGGCCTCGCCCCGTGGCTCGCCGTAGGCGTGTGCATCGCCGCGCTGCCGTGGCTCAGCACGAAGTACGCGCCGATGTCGGCCGCACTGTTCCTCGTGGTCATGTTCCGCCTCTGGAACAAAAAGGAACCTGCTTCACTTTTACGTGATCCGAAAGTCATCGCAATTACTGCGATCTATGCGCTGTCCTTGCTGGCGTGGTTTGCATTTTTCTACGTGATCTGGGGCAAGCCGTCGCCGACGGCGCCGTACGGATCGCTGACGCAAACGGAGGCACGCTTCTTCGCTCGAGGCGGACCCGGACTGTTCCTCGATCAGGAATACGGCGTGTTCGCGTTCGCGCCGGCGTACGTGCTCGCGTTCACGGGCCTGTGGCACATGTGGCGCACAGGCGGCGAGCTGCGGCGGCAGGCGATCGAAATCGCCGTCATCTTCTCGGCGTTGCTCGCGACCGTCGGCGCATTCGGCATCTGGTGGGGCGGCAGTTCGTCGCCGGCGCGGCCGATCACGTCGGGGCTGCTGTTGTTCAT
>CAZBYY010000043.1:0-17371 GCA_964495855.1 uncultured Acidobacterium sp.
AGAGACCAAGGGCGAATACGACGGACGCTGGCTGTTCATCAACGAGATGAACGGCCGCATCGCGCGCATCGACCTGCGGGACTTCAAGACCAAGCAGATCCTCGGCCCGGTCCCCAACCTGCACGGCAATCACGCATCGTCGTTCGTCACGCCGAACACCGAGTACGCGTTCATGGCGACGCGCTTCTCGGTGCCGGTGCCGCGCCGCCCGGTCGGCATCGACAAGTATGCGACCGACTACAAGGGCATTGTGGCCGGCGTGAAGATCGATCCGAAGTCCGGGAACATGTCGCTCGGATTCGAGATCCTGATGCCGCCGTTCGACTACGACCTGGCCGACGCGGGCAAGCTCGCCTCCGACGGCTGGGCCTTCTTCACGTCGTACAACTCCGAGCGCGCCACCGGCAAGCTCGAGGTAACCGCCTCGCAGCGCGATCGTGACTACATCGTCGCGCTCGACTGGCGCGCGGCCGAAAAGGCGATCAATGAAGGCAAGGGCGACATGATCGATGGCGTGAAAGTCCTCGATCCCAAGAAAGTCCCGGGCGTCGTCTACCTGATGCCCTGTGGCAAGTCGCCGCACGGCGTTGATGTGTCACCTGACGGCAAGTGGATCATCGGCTCCGGCAAGCTCCAGGGCGTGACCACGGCCTTCAACTTCGAGAAGATTCAGACCGCGATCCGCAACAAGGACTTCACGGGTGATGAAGACGGCATCCCGGTGTTGAAGTACGAATCGATCAAGGATGCGGAGGTTCCCGTTGGCCTGGGGCCGCTGCACACGCAGTTCGGGCCGGACGGCTATGCCTACACGTCGTTGTTCGTCGACAGCGCCATTGCCAAGTGGAAGCTCGGCACGTGGGAGGTCGTCGACAAGGTGCCGATGTCGTATTCGATCGGCCACCTCGCCGCGGCTGAGGGCGATACCGTCAGCCCCGACGGCAACTTCCTCGTCGGCCTCAACAAGCTCTCGCACGGGCGTCACCTGAGTGTCGGCCCCTCGCAGCCCGAGTCGTCGCAGCTCGTCGACATCAGCGAGGAGAAGATGAAGCTCCTCTACGACGCGTTCACCGAGCCCGAGCCGCACTACGCGCAGATCATCAAGGCCGACAAGATCAAGCCGATCGAGGTGTACCCGAAGGAAGAAAACAAGCACCCGCTGGCGATCTGGGACGTCAAGGACGCCGGCGTCACGCGCAACGGCAAGAAGGTGCTGATCAAGATGATCGCGGTGCGCTCGACCTTCACGCCGCAGTCGTTCGAGGTCAACGCGGGCGATGAAGTAACGGTGGCGATCACCAACATCGAGCAGACCACCGACGAGCTCCACGGGTTCGGATTGCTCGACTACAACATCAACGTCGTGATCGACCCTGGCGAGACCAAGACGGTCACCTTCACGGCGAAGAAGAGCGGCGTGTTCGCCTACTACTGCACGAATTTCTGCTCCGCACTCCACCAGGAGATGCAGGGATACATGATCGTCAAGTGACGCGACAGTTGGCCGTTCACAGTTGACTGTTACCAGTTTAGGTGGCCATATGCAGGCGTTCCTCCAACGTGCGAACCGGTTCCTGTCGGAACCCCTCGGCCTCGCAGCCAGGCTCATGCTCCTCGCTGCGGCGGCGCTGCTCGTGGCCACCTATTTCTTCCCGCTGTGGAACTTGACGATGTTCGCGCCGCAGTATCCGGATGGACTGCGGCTCGACATCTACTCGTACGTGCTCGTCGGCGGCAATCACGGGCAGGACGTCAAGGAGATCAACGTCCTCAATCACTACATCGGCATGCAGGATCTCGCCAACGAGTCGTTCACGGAGTTCAAGTGGATGCCGTTTGTGATCGGCGCGCTCGGCCTGCTGGTCCTCCGCGCGGTCGTGCACGGCAACGCCGCCGCGCTCGTCGACGTGACGATGCTGATCGTCTACTTCGGCGGCTTTTCGCTCTGGTCGTTCGGTTACAAGCTGTATCGCTACGGCCATGACCTCTCGCCGGCCGCGGCGGTCAAGGTGCCACCGTTCATGCCGCCGATGTTCGGCTACCAGAAGGTCGCCAACTTCGAGATCTACTCCTATCCACGACCGGCCAGCTACATGATCGGCGCGGTGGTCGTGTTGTTGATGGCGGCGCTCGTTGCAACGTGGCGTACCGCCAGGAAAGCGGCGCCATGATCGCGCTGCTGCTGGTGATGGCGCTCGCGCAGCAACCCGCAGACGAAGCCCCGGCGCCGACCGGCAGCGCCGAAGGCCGGCCCGCGGCGGCCGATCTGTCGCCACTGCAGACGCTGATCGATCGCGCCGCCGCCGGTGATCGCATCATCGTGCCGCCGGGCACGTATCGTGGCGACCTGATCGTTGACCGCGCGATCGAGCTGATCGGCAGCGGCCGCCCCCTGCTCAAGGGCTCCGGACGCGGCAGCGTGGTACGAATCCGCGCAGCGAACGTCACTGTCGATGGCTTCGACATCGATGGCGGCGGCACCGGCGACCTCGGCCGCGATACGTCAGGCATTCACGTCAACGCGCCACATACGACGGTGCGCCACTGCCGCATCCGCGGGTCGTTGTTCGGCATCTACCTGCGTGAATCAGACGATGCGACCGTGACCGATAACGTGGTGAACGGTATTCCCGGCCGGCCGCCGGGTGAGATCGGCAGTGGCATCCACGTCTGGAACAGCCAGCGTTTCCAGCTTCATCGCAACGTCGTCATCGCGACACGTGACGGCTTCTACATCCAGTCGTCGTCGCACGGATTTGTGACCGGCAATCGCGCATCCGAGCTGCGCTACGGGCTGCATTACATGTTCTCGGACGACAACGTGTTCGAAGACAACGTGTTCGAGAACAGCGCGGCCGGCGCGGCGCTGATGTATTCGAACCGGCTGGTGTTCCGGCGCAATCGCTTCATCCACAATCGCGGCTTTGCGTCGGTCGGACTGCTGCTGAAAGCCTGCGACGCGATCGTCGCGGAAGACAACGTCATCGCCGACAACGCGCGCGGCGTGTTCCTCGAAGGATCGAGCGGCAACCAGTTCCGGCGCAATGTCATCGCGATGTCGGACACGGCGCTGGTCGTATACGACTCGGCCACCGCCAACGTGTTCGAAGGCAACGCCTTCATCGCCAACCTGTCGCCGCTGTCGCTCTCGGGCCGCCGTACCGACACGCGCTTCGATGGCAACTACTGGTCCGATCATGACGAGCCCGATCTCGATGGCGATGGCATCGCCGACCGGCCGTATCGGCTCTCGAGCGTGTTTGACCATCTTCGCGGCAATCTCACGGCGGCGGACCTGTTCTCGCAAAGCGCGGCCGCGTCGGCGATCGGCGCGGCGGAGCGGATCTTCCCTGTGCTCGATCCCATTCCCGTCGTCGATGCGCGGCCACTGGCGCACGCGCCGCAGTTGCCGGCATTGCCGCCGTCCTCGTCCCTCGCGTCGCGCTCCGTCGCCAGCGAAGCGCTCCCTCCGTTTCTGCTGCTGATCGGATGCGGCCTGTTTGCGGCAGCAGGACGCTCTCCGGTGCGAGGACGGCCGTGATCGAATACGACGGGTTTACGAAGTCGTACGGCGGCCGCATGGTCGTGACGGCGCTGACGCTGACCGTTGCGCCAGGATCCGTCGTCGCGCTTCTGGGTCCGAATGGATCCGGGAAGACCACGACGATCAAGGCGGCGGCGGGACTCATTCGCCCTGATGCGGGCGCCGTACGAATTGGCGAACGGCGACTGGCGGCTCATGATGCGGTCGCACGGCGCGCCTGCGCCTTTCTTCCTCAGCATGCGTCGTTTCCGGAGGCACTGACCGGACGAGAGGTCGTGGAGTTCTACCGGCGGCTCCGCCACGCGCCGCTCGACGCGGCCGATCGCGTCTTGAAGTTCGCGTCGTTGAACGGCGCCGGATCGCGGGCGGTTGGCACCTATTCAGGCGGCATGGTTCAGCGCCTTGGCCTCGCCGTGGCCACGCTCGACGCGCCCGAAGTGTTGCTCCTCGACGAGCCCACGGCGGCGCTCGATCCCGACGGGCTCTGTGCCTTTTACGCACTCGTGGAAGAGCGGCGTCGCGCCGGCGGTGCGGTGTTTTTCAGTTCGCATCAACTCGGCGACATCGAGCGGCTGGCTGACCGCGTTGCGGTGATCGTCCACGGAGCACTGGTTGCGACTTTCACCGAACGGGAGCTCGCGTCGAAACTCGCTGATCGCGGCGTGATGCGCGTGCGGCTCTCACAGCGCGTCCCTGGACTGCTCGAGCGCGTGCGGGAGCGATCGCCGCAGGCCGTATGGTTTGGCGACGAGTTGGTCGTGCCGGGCTGCGCCGCCGATCGACCCGCAGTGCTCGACGTGATTCGCAACGCCGGCGCGGAGATCATCGGTCTCACGGCACAGGAAGGCCGCCTCGACCAGTTCTATCGCGAGCTGATTGGAGCCGCGTCATGAAGTGGATCATCGCTTCGGCGTGCATGCTGGCAATCGCCTGTGCGGAGCGGTCGCCGGCACCTGTCGCCGTGCGCATCGGCGAGGATGCGTGCGCGTCCTGCCGCATGACGGTGGTGTCGATCAAGACAGCCGCGCAGATCATTTCATCGGGTGACGAGCCGTTGATCTTCGACGAGCTCGGCTGCCTGCGAACCTACCTCGCCGCGCATCCGGCTCGTGCCGGCGCTCGCGTGTTCGTCGCCGATCACCGGACCGGCGAGTGGGTTGATGCCGCTGTTGCGGTGTTCACCAAGTCGGCGCTCAGCACGCCGATGTCGTCCGGGCTGCTCGCGCATGCCAGCTCCCAGTCCCGCGACGCGGATCCCGATGCGGCCGGCGGCACGCCGGCGAAGGTGCTGCCATGACGGTGCACGTGCAAGCGATGTGGTTGTGCGCGCGGTATGAGTTACTGCTCGCGGTGCGATCGCGCTGGCTGCAGACCTTTGCCGTGGTGTTTGCAACGCTCGCCCTCGCCGTGGCAGCGTCCGGCTACATTCTCTCGGGCGGCAGCGGCATGCAGGACTTTTCGCGCACGGCGGTGTCGCTCATCCAGATCGTTCTGCTGCTCGTCCCGCTCGCGGCGCTCGTGTTCGGTGGCCTCGCGCTGACGCCGGACCGCGGCGCCGCGGAATTGATCTACTCGCAGCCGGTGCCGCGCGGCGTGATCCTGGTCGGACGCCTGCTCGGCGTCTGGACGGCGCTCGCCGCAGCGGAGGCGATCGGTTTCGGCCTGGCGGGCGTGGTCGTCCAGTCGCAAGCCGGCCTCGACGGCGTGACGCGATTCCTGTCACTCGTGTTGACGGCGGTGCTCGTCACCGGAATCTTCCTTGCGGTTGCGGCACTGATCGCGGCGACCTCTCCGGGGCGCCGCACGCGCGTGCTCGCCGCGTCCCTGGTCGTGTGGTTCGTCGCCGTGCTGTTGTTCGACGTCGCCGCGCTCGGCGTCGCCTCGCTGCTGCATTCGGGCGCGGCATCGCGGCTGCTGATCATCGCCACGTTGATCAACCCGATCGATGCGGCGCGGACGGGGGCGCTGCTGGCGGTCGATGGGACCAGCGCCTTTGGCGCGGCTTCGCTCGCGGTGCTTCGTTTTACCGGCGGGTTGAACGGCGCGTTCGCCCTCATCGGAGCGGCGCTGGCCGCGTGGCTGGTCGTTCCGGCGTGGATGGCCTCGCGCGTGATTGCGCGCGTCGACATCTGAATCGCGTCAGCCCGTCGATGCGTCCTCGAGCGCAGCGTGGTTCATCACCACGAAGCCGTCCTTCTCGGTGTGCAGCACGTCTTCCTTCTGCCAGCGGCTCATGATGCGGATGGCGGTTTCGATCGTGGTGCCGGTGAGATCCGCGAGTTCCTGGCGTGAGAGCGGCATCGGCACGAACACGCCGCCGCGTTCCTTGCGGCCGATCTGCTCGCAGAGCTTGAGGAACAAGCGCGCGAATCGCGCCTCGACCCTCGCACCGGTCAACTCGGCGAGGCGGCGCGTCAGATCCGCGAGCCGGATCGTCAATCCCGTCAGCAAGCCGCGAACGAACGCCGGATTCTCGTCGAGCAAGCGGTTGAAGTCGCGGTGGTTGATGCTGATGATCTGCGTCGGATCGAGCGCCACCGCGGACGCCATGAAAGGAGCGCCCTCGTACACGGCGACGGCGCCGAGCGGGTCACCCGCACCGAAAATCTCGAGGATGATTTCCTTGCCGGCGGGCGTCGCCTTGAAGACCTTGACGCGGCCGGTGACGATCACCATGAACGCGTCGGCCGGATCGCCCTCGGCGAAGACCAGGCCGCCTCGCTCGTACACCTTGAAGTGCGCCAGCGCGGCCACGCGCGCGCGCAGCTCTGCCGAGAGGCGGTGAAAGAACGGCAGCCGCCGCAGCGGGTCTTCGTCAGCGACGTGCACGGCCGAATGATATCCGAGCTAGACGACCCGCCGCTCGGTTTCGAGCGCCAGAGGAAACAGCACCTCGTTCTCGGTGCGGTGGTGCTCGCTGATCACGGCATCGATCAGCGACAGCGCGTGCAGGCAGCGCTGCCACGCCGGCATGGACGACACGGGCTCGCCTACCTCGAGCGCGAGTCCGCGGACAAATGCCATTCCCGACTCGATCCGCGCGTGTTCGGCCTCCATCATCCGGATGGGATGGAGCACCGTGGCAAACGGCGACGGCGGCGGCGACCGGTGATCGCGCTCCGCGCTGGCGATCGCCCCCAAGGCCGGGAACAGCAGGTGCTCTTCACGCGAAAGATTGGACTCGATCTCGTCGGCCAGTCCCGCAAAGGCCAGGCGCATCATGTTCACCGCCTGGCTGCCGTCCACTGATGACACCGCGGCGAGATCTTCACGAATGAGCGGCAACGTGCGATGAAGCGGGGCGTGGTAGCGCGCCACGATGTCCTCGCATAACGCGTCGAGCGGCCGGGCGGCGTCGAACGGTTCCATGCCTCACTCCATCAGACAGCGAGATGTACGCTAACGCTGTGCGATGTCGATGGGCATGACGCCCGTCATATCTGCCTAGAAGGCCAGGGCGGCCACGCCGCCGCCGGCCATGGCGGCGAGCGCGCCGCCAGCTCTCCATTTGAATCCGTCACGGCCGATGGCAAAGGCGAGCGCCGCCTTCAGCATCGAATTGGCCACGACGCCCGTCGCGATGGCCCTGCACGCCGCATCGACGCTGGCGCCGGCGGCGACGCTGCGCGACATGGACATCGACAAGGCGTCGACATCGGTAAGGCCAAGCAGGAATCCCGTTGCGGGGAGGCCGGCATCGCCGACCGAGGCACGAACATAGAACACGACGAACAACACGACCTGGAACAACAACGCCATTTCAACGGCGCTGCGAAGCTGCAGCGGATTCTGTTGCGGCGGCGGCTCGGCATCAGGGCCGTCGAGCGACCGCCACTCGAATGCGAGCATGATGATGGCGACCGCGAACGGCAACGCCAGGTACTTCACCAGCACGGGCACGAGCGCTGCATTCAACAACGAGACAACGACGAGCACGCGCACGAGCAGAACGGTACTGGCGGCAACGGCGCCGGCAACCAGGCCTCTCGGCGCGGGTCGATGGGTGGCGCTCAGGCGCGCGAACGACAACGTGACCGACGTCGATGAGACGAGCCCGCCGAGGAGTCCCGTGAGGGCATACCCCGCGCGGCCCGTGAGTCTCTGCGCGATGAAGCCGGCGAAGCTGATGCCGGAAAACAGCATCACGAGCATCCACAGTTCCCGCGGACGCACGCCAGGACCCGGACCAAACGGCCCTTCGGGCAGCAACGGCAGGATCACGGTCGACATCACGGCAAACCGCGCTGCGGCAAGCAGCATCGCCTGATCGAGCCGTGACACCACTTTGTGCAAGCGCGTCTTTTCGGCGAGCAACAACACCGTGAACGTGTTGAGTCCTGCAGACAGTTGTAGCTGTTGAAGTCCGGCGAGCACGCCGGCGCCGATCACGACGAGCGCGGCAACTTCCGTCGTTGCATCGACGTCGCGCCGGCTGGCGCGCACGTAACCGCCGACCACAATGGCGGCGGCGGCGGCGACAAGCAGCGCGCCCACCGGCACGCGGTCGTTGGACTGGAGGAGGAGACCCGCGATGCCGGCGAGCGCGCCGAAAAGCGTGAACGTCCGAATTCCGCCGAGGCGTGCGGCAGGACCCGATGCATGACCCGAACGCTGCCGCTCAACCCCGACGGCCGCGCCCCCGACAGTGGCGACCACCAAACCTGCGATCGTCGTACTGTCGATGCCCATATCGGACGTCCCGGGGCGCTGTGAACCCCTATAGCAGATGTGCTGCCAACCGCGGCAATTCGAGAATCGGGCCGAATTCGCGCCTTCGCCTCGGCGATGGCGCTGAGAAATCCCCGGCGCCGGGGAAAAAAGACCTAGGACCGTGGCGGGTACAACCACTCGAGCATCGGGCCCACTCGTTCGGACCACGCCAGCTCAGAGTGTGTGGCACCTTCGTATTCAGCGTATTTCAGGTCGCCGCCGTCAACGAAGCCCAATCCGACCAAGGCCGCCTTCAACAGCCGCGCATCGTCCAAGCCCCGCTGTCCTTCCGCCTTGCCCATGTCGACCCATAACCGCAGCGGCGGCCTGGATCGCGCCTGCCGAATCGTGGCGAGGATCGCCTTGCGATCCCACCACACCGACGGTGACAACGCCGCGACTTTCGAGAACATCGCCGGATGGGTCAACGCAAGGTGCAGCGAGACCAGCGCGCCGAGCGACGATCCGGCGATGCCGGTCGCATCACGATCGTGCCGCGTGCGATACGTCCGGTCGATCATCGGCTTGAGCTCTTCGACGATCATCCGGCCGTACTCACCGGCGTTGCCGCCGCCCAGCGTCCTGTCGCCGGTTGGCGTGTATTCCTCGATGCGCGCCTCGCCGGTGTTGTAGATGCCGATGATGATCAGCGGCTCGATCCGCCCGTCCTCGATCAGGCTCGACGCCGTCTCGCCGACACGCCAGTACTCGCCCTTCTGGAATGCCGTCTCTGCCTCGAACAGATTCTGGCCGTCATGCATGTAAAGAGTGGGATACCGCCGCTCGCCGTCGTCGTACCCGGGCGGGGTCCACACCAGGACGTCGCGGTCGTGCTCGAGAAACTGCGAGTGAAACTGCTCGTGACGATGGAGCTTGGCCTCGGGCAAGGTCACAGTATAGGCTGACGCTGCACATGCTTCGAGAGCATCACAGGTGGTTCTCGCGGTCGCTCAACCGTGACATGGAGCTGCTGATCTTCGGGCACGCCGGGCCGCCGGTGGCGGTGTTTCCGACGTCGATGGGCGCGTTCTTCGAGTACGAAGATCACGGCATGATCGGCGCGCTCGCCGACAAGCTCGAGAACGGTGGCCTTCGGCTCTTCTGCCTGTCGAGCGTCGACAGCGAAAGCTGGTACTGCAAGTCGATCCACCCGCGGCACCGCGTCGAGCGACATTTGCATTACGAGGATTACGTCCTGAACGAAGCGGTGCCGCTCATCAAGCACCTCACCCGTTACGACTCGATCGGGGTCACCGGGTGCAGTTTCGGCGCCTATCACGCGATGGCGATGGCACTGCGGCACCCGTACACGTTTACCTCGTGCATCACCATGGGCGGCGCGTTCGACATCGCGCAGTTTCTCGATGGCTACTTCGACGAGGACTGCTACTTCCTCAACCCGCCGTCGTTCCTGCCGGGCCTCGGCGATCCGTACTATCTCGACCAATTCCGCCGCAACAAGTGGGTGCTCGTCACAGGCGACCAGGACATCTGCCGCGCGCCGAACGAACAGTTCTCCGCGCTGCTGCGGTCCAAGGGCATCCATCACAGCCTGCACGTGTGGAACGACTCAAAACACGACTGGCCGTATTGGCGGCCGATGGCGGCGGCGTACTTGCCCTGACCCCTGATCCCCGATCCCTGATCCCTGATAGAGTGACGACGTGAAAAAGATCGGCATCCTCTTCGGCATGGAAAACACGTTCCCCGCTGCGCTCGTCGAGCGCATCAACGGCCTGAACGTGGCCGGCGTCACCGCCGAATTCGTGCAGATCGGTGACGTCCGCATGGCCGAACCGTGCGGCTACGACGTCATCGTCGATCGCATCTCGCACGACATCCCGTTCTACCGCGCCTGGCTCAAGAACTCGGCGCTCTGTGGCGCGAAGATCATCAACAACCCCTTCTGGTGGAGCGCCGACGACAAGTTCTTCAACTACGCGCTCGCCACCAAGCTCGGCGTGGCGATTCCGCCGACCGCGCTCCTGCCGCACAAGGAACATCCGACCGGCACCACCGAGCGGTCGATGCGTAACCTGAAGTACCCGCTCGACTGGGATTCCATCTTCGAGTACGTCGGCTTCCCCGCGTTCCTGAAGCCGTTCGATGGCGGCGGCTGGCGCGACGTCTACAAGGTCAACGACAGGGACGAATTCTTCCGCGCCTACGACCAGACGCGCACGCTCTGCATGACGCTGCAGCGCGCGGTGAACTTCAAGGAATACTTCCGGTGTTACGTCGTCGGCCAGGAACACGTCAGGATCATGCCCTACGATCCGCGCGCGCCGTTCCATGAGCGCTACGTGCAGAATCCTCCGGCCTATCCGAAGGAACTGCTCGCGCGTGTCGAGCGCGATGCGCGCACGCTCTGCCAGGCGCTCGGCTACGATCTGAACACCGTGGAGTTTGCGTGCGAGGACGGCATTCCCTACGCGATCGACTTCATGAATCCGGCCCCGGACGCGGACCTGCACTCCGTCGGGCAGGAGAACTTCGACTGGATCGTCAATGCGGTCGCCGATCTCGCGGTGAAGAAGGCCACCGCGCCGGCCGCGCCGGCCACCTATCGCTGGGACGCGTGGCTTCGCGGATGAAGCCCTCCTTCACCATCGGGATCGAGGAGGAATACCAGACCATCGATCCGACGACGTTCGACCTGCGGTCGCACATCAACGCCGAGATCATCGCCAAGGGCAAGCGGCAGCTCGACGAGCGCATCAAGGCCGAGATGCACCAGTCGGTCGTCGAGGTCGGCACGGGCGTGTGCCGCAACATCAAGGAGGCCAAGAGCGACATCCTCGGCCTGCGGCGGGCGATGGTAAAGCTCGCCCAGGATAACGGCCTGCTGCTGTGCGCGGGCGGGACGCATCCGTTTGCCGACTGGCGCGCCCAGGACATCTATCCCGACGAGCGCTACCTGCAGGTTGTCGAGGACATGCAGCTCGTCGCCCGCTCGAACCTGATCTTCGGCCTGCACGTGCACGTCGGCATCGAGGACCGCGAGACGGCGATCCACCTGATGAACCAGATGCGCTACTTCCTGCCGCATCTGCTCGCGCTGTCGGCGAACTCGCCGTTCTGGATCGGCCTCAACACCGGGCTGAAGTCGTATCGCTGCAAGGTGTTCGACAAGTTTCCACGCACCAACATTCCGGACACGTTCACGAGCTGGGCCGACTACGAAGCGTTCGTCAACCTGCTGGTCCGCACCAACTGCATCGACAACGCCAAGAAGATCTGGTGGGACGTCCGCCCGCACCCGTTCTTCTCGACCATCGAAGTGCGCATCTGTGACATCCCGATGCGCGCGGAGGAGTCGATCGCGATCGCCGCGCTGATCCAGGCGACGATGGCGAAGCTCTACAAGCTGCACTCGCGCAACCAGGGCTTCCGGATGTACAGCCGCGCGCTGATCATGGAAAACAAGTGGCGCGCCTCACGCTACGGGCTCGACGGCAAGCTGATCGACTTCGGCCGCGAGATGGAAGTGCCGGCGCGTGACCTGATGCTTGAGTACCTCGACTTCGTCGATGACATGCTCGACGAACTCGAGAGCCGCGAGGAGGTGTCGTACGTGCGCACGATGCTCGAGCGCGGCAATGGCGCGGAGCGCCAGCTGCAGGTATTCGCCGAGACGCAAGACTTGAAGAAAGTGGTCGAGTACATGGTCGCCGAGACGGCCGCAGGACTGTGATTTCGTGTTTCAATTGAAAAGATGCTGACGACTTTCGACAAGGACCTGGCCCCGGGGGCGCGCAACGCGATTCGTGTGTGCCTCAACGTTCAACCGCACGAGCGCGTCACGGTGATCGCGGATCGGGAGTGCGAAGGCATCGCCGCGAGCCTCGTCGCTGAGATTGAAGACGTCGGGTCGCCGCACAAGCTGTTCATCCTCGAAGACGTGGCGCGACGGCCGCTGGCCGACCTGCCCACGGTGATCGCCGACGATCTCGAGCAGAGCCAGGTCAGCATCCTCGCCGTGCGCGTGCAGCCGAACGAGCTGCGCTCGCGCATGCAGCTCACCGACATCGTCAACCGCCGCAAGATGCGCCATGCGCACATGGTGAACATCAACAAGCAGATGATGTGCGAGGGCATGCGCGCCGACTTCCACAAGGTCGATCGCCTCAGCCAGAAGGTGATCGACATCGTCAAGCACGCGCGCGAAGTGCGGGCCACGACGAAGGGCGGCAGCGATTTCGTTGCGACGCTGAATCCGAACTACAAGTGGCTCAAGACGAGCGGCCTGATCAGCCCCGACAAGTGGGGCAACTTGCCTGGCGGCGAGGTGTTCACGACACCCGGCAACGTTGACGGCACGTTTGTGATCGACGGCGTGGTCGGCGATTACCTGTGCGAGAAGTACCACAGTCTCGAAGCGTCGCCGCTGACGCTGCGCGTCAAGGACAATCGCCTCGTCGAGGCCTACAGCGAGAACAAAGAGCTCGAGAGCGATTTCTGGAAGTACACCCACACGGATGCCAACTCGGATCGCGTTGGGGAATTTGCGATCGGCACGAACATCGAGCTGACACAGGTGATCGGCCACATCCTCCAGGACGAGAAGTTTCCCGGTATCCACGTGGCGTTCGGCGATCCCTACGGCACCTTCACCGGCGCCGACTGGAAATCGACCACGCACATCGATGTGGTGGCGACTCGCTTCAACATCTGGGTCGACGACCGCCAGATTATGGCCGACGGCAAGTTCCTGATCGAATAAAGGCATCCCGGGTTCATTTGATCCCCTCACTCCGACAACCGTTCAACGCCTCGTGGACCGAAGCAAAGTATCGCGACTTCATCCACAGGCTGGAGACGCGCACCGGGGCCACACTCGGCTTCCCGCTCAGCGAGACGCCGTGCTTTTTTCCGCAATCGCTGATGACGACGCTCGCGCAGACCGGCGTCGAACTGGTCGATCAACTGCTCGGCGGCGAAGCGATGGCCGCAGCCAACGCGGTCGTTCCTGAACGGTTCAACGGTCCCGGCGCCGAGGCGCTGCCGACATTTCTGCAAGTCGACTTCGGCCTGATTCGACGCGAAGACGGCACGATCGAACCCAAGCTGGTGGAACTGCAGGCGTTTGCGTCGCTGTACGGATTTCAGCTGGCCATGGCCGAAGCGTATCGTGACGCGTTTGCGCTTCCATCGTCGTTGCAGCTCTACCTGGGCGGCCTCGACGATCGCAGCTACCACGCGCTGGTCGGCGATGCGATCGTGGCGGGACACGACCCGCATGAAGTCGTCTTGATGGAGATCCAGCCGCGCCAGCAGAAGACGTGGCCGGACTTCGTCATCACCGAGCAGCGGTGGGGCGTGCGCGCGATCGACACCGGCGAGGTGCTGCGCGAGGGTCGCCGGCTGTATTACCGCCGCGACGGCCGGCTCACGCACATTCGCCGCATCTACAACCGCGTGATCCCGGACGAGCTCGAGCGGAAGAAGATCCAGCTGCCGTTTGGATACGGCGACGAACTCGAAGTCGAATGGGCCGGGCATCCGGCGTGGTACTTCCGCATCAGCAAGTACTCGATCCCGTGGCTGAACCACGCCTGCGTCCCGGAGACACACTTCCTCGATCGCCTCGATACGCTTCCCGCCGATCGCAGCCGTTACCTGCTCAAGCCGCTGTTTTCATTCGCCGGCGGCGGGATCATCTTCGAGCCGACGGATGCGCAGATCGCAGCGATCCCGCGCGACGAGCGGAAGAACTACATCCTGCAGGAACGCATCAACTTCACGCCGGTGATCGACACGCCAGAAGGCCCGGCCCAGGCGGAGATTCGCATCATGTACGTCCGGCAGGGCCCGCGCTTCCGGGCGGTGCTGCCGTTGCTGCGGATGGGACGCGGCAAGATGATGGGCGTGGACCACAACAAGGGACTGCGCTGGGTTGGCGCATCTGCCGGCCTGATGTCGAGCGACTAACCCAGCCGCACGACGCGATCGGCGATCGCATTCAGCTCCGCCTCGTCGTGCGTCACGTAGACCAGCGGCACGTGCAGGTCCTTCCGGATCCTCAGGATGTACGGCAGGATCACGTCGCGCCGCTCGCGATCGACGGCGGCCAGCGGTTCATCGAGCAGAAGGATCGACGGCCGGGTCATCAGCGCGCGTGCGATGGCCACGCGCTGCTTCTCTCCCCCGCTCAACATCGTGACGCGACGCTCGAGCAAATGCTGCACGTCGAGAATCGTGACGAGCGAATCGAAGTCCGCGCGGTCGCCTCCGTAGCGGATGTTGCCGCGCACGTCGAGATTCGGAAACAGCAGCGCGTCCTGGGGTACATAGCCGATATGCCGTTCGCGCGACGGCAAGTTGATGCGCCGCTCCGAGGAGAACAGCACGCGGTCGCCGATGCGGATCTCACCGCGATCGGGTGTGCGGATGCCCGCGATCGCTTCGAGCATCGTCGTCTTTCCGGCGCCCGACGGCCCGAACACGCCCAGCACTTCGACCGATGCCGACTCGCGCACGTGCAGTGCGAACGCGCCCTGGCGAATCGTGATGTCGATGGCGATGTCGATCACGCGCGCCCCTGCTGATCGACGAGCCGATTCGACACGTAAATCGCGCCGAAGGCCAGCAGCGCGGAGATCACGACCAGTCCCCACGCCTCGTTTTCGCGACCAACTTCCACCAGCGAGTAGATGCCGACGGCCAGCGTGCGCGTGCGCCCGGGAATGGCGCCGGCGACCATGATCGTGGCGCCGAACTCGCCGAGCGCGCGCGAAAAGCCGAGCACCGCCCCGGCGGCGATGCCTCGCGCGGCAAGCGGCAGCGTGATCGTACGCATGATGCGCCAGGTGCCCGCGCCGAGCGTCGCCGCAATCTGCTCGTATCGCCGATCGACCTGCTCGATGCCGGCACGGACGCTGCGCGCGACGAGTGGAAAGCTGATCACCATCATCGCAATCACTACAGCCTTCCAGGTGAAGATGATTTCGATGCCGGCCGCGTCGAGCGCCTGGCCGACCGGGCTCCGGCGTCCGAACAGCCACAGCAGCATCAACCCGGACGCGACCGGCGGCAGCACGAGCGGCAACGAGACGATTGTTTCAAGCAGCGCCTTGCCCGGAAACTGGCGCCGCGCCAACAGCCAGCCAGCGGCGATCGCCGGCGGCAGGACCAACAGCGTCGCAATTGATGCCATCAGCACGGTGAATCGTGCAATGGCCCACGTGTCCGCACTCATCGACGCGGCACACCAAACCCGCGGCGATCGAAGACCGCCCGCGCTTGTGGCCCCTTGAGGAACTCGAGGAATCGTCGAGCTTGCGCCTCACCAGGCCCCTTGATGACGGCGACAGGATAGGTGATGTCGAGATACGGGTGATCCTTCGCCGCCAGCGTCGCGACCACCCGCACTGTCGATGCCGCTGCGTCGGTGCGATAGACAATGCCCGCGTCGACGCGACCGGATTCGACCGCGCCGAGCACCGCGCGCACCGTGGGAAACGGCACGACCTTCGAGACCACGCGCGGCCACGCCCCTTCATGCTCCAGCCACGTACGGCCGTAGACGCCTGCAGGCACGGCAGCGGGATCGCCCATCGCGAGCCGGTTGATGCGGCCTTCGAGTAGCTGCGCCACGGTCAGTGTGGATGACGATCGAGGCACCACGATCGACAGTTCGTTGGTGAGCAGATCGGTGCGCGTGCCAGGCACGACGCGGCCGGCCTTGTCGACCGCATTCATCTGTTGCTGATCGGCGCTGAGAAACAGCGCGGCACCGGCGCCTTCGATGATCTGCCGCGCCAGCGCGTTGGAGCCGCCGGGATTGACGGCGACAGTCACGCCCGCCGCCGCGCGATACAGGCCGGCGATCTCGTCGAGCGCGTCTGCCACGCTCGCGGCAACCGACACGACCAAATCAGGGGGCTGTGCAGCGACGGGCGTGCTGAACGCCGCGACGACTGCAATGCCGAGCGCCAGTCGTTGCACGAGCTTTGTGACGGGTGTCGCGAGCGATTCACGCATGTTGTTGCTGGATAATTTAGTATGATTTCAGGCACATTGATCATCGATTCAAGGCGTTTTTGCGAGATCCGTCGCCGCTGCCCACAGGCCGTGGCCGTTGCGCTGTTCTGCACAGTCTTTGCGGCGCCGGCGGTTGCGCAGGAGGCGATCCAGGTCGTCGGGCTCGATGGCCGTTCCACGTCCGTCTCGCTCGCCGCGCTCGAGCGCAGGCGCGTCGACACAGCCGACGCAGCCGGCATCAAAACGACGCACGAGGGTGTGTTGCTGCGTGACGTCTTGATCAAGGCCGGTGTGCCGATGGACTTGCGCGGCAAGGCACTGGCGCGCGTCGTGATCGCCACAGGAGCCGATGGGTATCGGGTCGCGTACGCGATCGCCGAGCTCGATCCGGGTTTCAACGACCACGTCGTCTTGATCGCCAACCGTCGCAATGGCCAGCCGCTGCTTGCCGATTCCGGACCGCTACAGATCATCGTCCCTCAGGACAAGCGCGCCGCCCGATGGGTGCGGCAGGTGCGGTCGATCGAAGTGAGGCAACTGCCGTGAGCGGAGGCGACCTGCTCACCGTGCGCGAAGCAGCGATGCGCCTCGGCATCGCGTATTCGACGCTCAAGCAATGGATCTACGACGGCTCCATCCGGACGACGAAGACGAGGGGCGGGCATTACCGGATCGCGGAGTCCGAGATCGAGCGGCAGCTGGCGTCGCAGGGCAAGCCCTTGCCGCGCTCGACCCGGCGCGCCGGCGGCATCCTGGTCGCGCTGAGCGGGCGCAATCAACTGCGTGGCATCGTCGATGAAGTCCGCGGCGATGGGTTGCTCGCGCAGGTGCGACTGCGCATCGGCGACCAGGTGCTCACCGCGGTGATCACGCGCGATGCGGTCAACGAATTGAAGCTCAAGCGCGGCGACGAAGCGGTTGCGATCATCAAGTCGACCGAAGTCATGATAGGAAGGATGTCTGACGATCGGCCGCCGAAGCGGTCGCGCAGCTAGAGGAGTGTGTTCTCGATGATCAAACGACTTGGATTGGCTTGTGGCGGCGCCGTTGTGCTCGCCGCATCGGTGTTTGCGCAGCAACCGGCACCACAGCAACCTGCGGCTTCGCAGCCTTACATGCTGGGCAACCCGCTTG
>CAZBYY010000044.1:0-17339 GCA_964495855.1 uncultured Acidobacterium sp.
GGATTGAAGCCGCTGCCGATGCTCGCCGCCACAGCCGGCGACTTGCCCGTCGGCCCGACGATTCATGGCAGCCCCGGTGCGCCGCCGCCCGATGCCAAGACGGAAGACCTCAAGATGATCGCGCCGATGGAATACGGCGATCGCGAAGCGCAGCCTGAGCCGACGCCCGGCGGCAAGCGCGAGCGCAAAGGCTGAACCAGCGCTTGTGAACGACACGCTCGTCTTCGGACAGCCGCAATTCCTGTGGCTACTGATCGCGCCGGCGATGTTCATCGTCGCCTGGGCGTGGCGCTTCGTCGCGAGGCTCGTGGACTTGCGCCGCCTCCGCGCGGGACGCACCGTGCCGATCCGCGAGCGGTACGGCCTGGGCGGCGATCTCTGGCTGTGGTTCTTCCTTATCCTCGCCACGGCAAGCTTCGCCGTGGCGCTCGCGCATCCGCGCGGCGTGACGTCTGTCGTGACGCGTCCGGGCGTCGATCTCGTCGTGTTGCAGGACGGTTCCGCGTCGATGCAGGTGACCGATGTGGCAGGCAACCGCTGGCAGCGCTCGATGGATTTCCTGCGCCTGCTCGGTGACACGCTGAGCTGGACCGACGATCGCATGGCGTTGACGGTATTTGCGCACGTGGCGACGCCGCAGATCCGGCTGACCCGCGATCCGAATGCGGTGTTCTTCTTCCTCGACCACCTGCACGACCATCCGCCGTACCGCCTCCAGGAGGACACCACCTGGGACACGAACCTCGAGCAGGGCATCACGTGGGGCATGCGGCTCATCGACAAGGACCGCGAACTGCATGGTCCGTCGGCGAACGGCAAACTGTTCGTGATGCTGTCGGATGGTGAGGATTGGAGCGGCGAGGTGGCGCGATCGATCGAAGGCATCGTGCGCGAGCACATCCCGCTCTACGTGATCGGCGTCGGCACGCTCGCCGGCGGGCCCCTGCCGGAAGTGAAGAATCAGGACGGCACGATCGATCCCTCTCCGGGCAAGTCACGCCTGGAACGCGCCTCGCTGCAGCGCATTGCCGCCGCGGGCGGTGGCCAGTACTACGAGCTCGATCGCGATCCGGACAAGGACATCGCCAATGCGATCATCGATGCCGGCCGCCGGCAGGCCCCTGCGAAAACCGAGCAGGGACAGTTCGACGAACTGTATTGGAGATTCCTCGCCGGCGGCGTCGTGCTGGCGGCCCTTGGCATCGCCTCGGTGCGTGACCGCACCGCGCTGTGGATCCAGGCAATCGCCGCCGTGGCCACGGCGGTGGCCTTGTGGGGCGTCATCGCCGCGCCATGATCGCGGTCGCCCTCGCGCGCGCGTTTGTGTCAGAGTAGGCGCGGCTCACATCCTCGGAGAATCCGCATGGCGAAGACATCCCGGAAGCAGGCTCGCAGTTCACGTCGCGCATCGAAATCGAAACGCCCGGTGGCGCGCAAGGCCGCGTCGCGTAAGTCCCCGTCGCGCACAGTGAAACGTCGCACGTCGGTCGATGCCTTGCTGGCCCCGATCAAAGGCTCGAACGCGCGCACGATCGGCGGTGTCCGTTTGGACGTCGTACCGGCTGGTGCGGCGCGCGTCAAGCGCATGATCTACCCCCCGGGGTTCCGCTGGTCGGTCGCGATGAAACCGGTCACCGGCACCGATCGCTGCATGCACGCGCATGTCGGGTTCCTGGCACGCGGTGAGATTCACATCGAGTACGCCGACGGCTGCATCGTCGAATTCCGGGCGCCGCAAGTCGTGGCGATCGATCCGGGCCACGACGGGTGGGTCGTGGGCAAGGAGCCCGTCGTCCTGATCGAGGTCGATTTCGAGCGACAGACGATCGAGCGGTTGGGGATGCCGGACGCGCATCGCCATTGATAGAATCCGCGCCATGACTCGTTCCCTTGTTCTGGCCGTGGCGATGGCCACGGCCATGGCTGTTTCAGTGTCGGCGCAGCCGACGCAGTACAAAGCGCGCCTGGCCATGGTGCCCGTCGATGCGCCGATGCTGGCGACGATCGCCGGCTCCGGATCGGTGACGGCAACGGTGAAGGGCACCACGCTGACGATCAGCGGCACCTTTACCGGATTGAAGTCGCCGGTGACGGTGGCGCATCTGCAGCGCAGCATGAAGGCCGGCATGCGCGGCACGCCGATCGCCGACCTCACTGTGACTGGCGAGACCAGCGGCACGATCGCCGGCTCGATCGAGCTCACCAAGGATCAACTGGCCGATCTCGCGGCGAACCGTTTGTACATCCAGCTGCACAGCCAGAAGGCTCCCGACGGCAATCTGTGGGGCTGGCTGTTCGAGGCGAAGAAATGAAAACAGCTACCATCCTCACGGCTTCTGCATTCATCATCGCGCTCACGCTGACGCTGTCGGGGCAGGCACCAGCTCCGGCCCGGCAGTCGACGTTTACCGCGGCGCAAGCAACGGCAGGTCAGGCGGCGTATGCGGCCAATTGCGCCAGCTGCCACCTGGCAGACCTGGCGGGGCAGAACGAAGCACCGCAACTTGCCGGCACCAACTTCCGCAACAACTGGCGAGCGAAGACGGCGAAGGACCTGATCGATTACATGTCGGCGAGCATGCCGCCGGGTCGTCCCAATCTTGGCGAGCAGGCCTACGTCAACCTCGCGGCGTTCATCCTGCAATCGAACGGCGCGGCACCTGGTGCACAAGCGCTGGTGGCGAGCGCGACGACGCCGATCGGCGCGATTGCGACGGGGCAGCCAGCTACGGCTGCGGCGCGTCCGGCCCAGGCACCGCGACCAGCCGCAGGAGGCGATGGTGACGGGGCGCCGAGACCCGGCGCCGTACAGGCATCGCGCGGATGGTCCGTGCAAGGCGAAGTGAAGAACTACGTGCCGGTCACCGACGCTATGCTCAAGAATCCACCGGCCGGCGACTGGTTGATGGCGCGCCGCAACTACCAGGCGTGGAGCTACAGCCCCCTCGAGGAAATCACGACGAAGAACGTCAAGGACCTCCGGCTGGCGTGGAGCTGGGCGATGAACGATGCCGGTTCGAATCAGCCGATGCCGCTCGTGCACAACGGCATCATGTATCTCGGCAACACCGCGAACATGATGCAGGCGCTCGATGCCGTGACCGGCGATTTGATCTGGGAAAACCAGGTCGGGCCGAACTCGATTCGCGGCTTTGGCGCCGTGCGCAATACCGCGATCTACGGCGACAAGGTCTACATGGCCACCAACGACGGCCGCATCGTCGCCTTCAATGCGAAGAACGGCAAGGTCGAATGGGACACGCCGATCGTGGATCCGAAACTTGGCTTCACGAATTCAAGCGGCCCGATCGTGGCGAACGGCAAGGTGATCCAGGGCTTGCACGGGTGCGATCGCTTCCGCGCCAAGGAGCGATGCGTCATCAGCGCGTACGACGCGCAGACTGGCAAGCAGCTCTGGAAGTTCAACACGATCGCCCGAGCGGGGGAGCCGGGCGGCGACACGTGGGGCAATGTGCCTGACGTCGCACGCGCGGGGGGAGATACGTGGATCGCCGGCAGTTACGATCCGGAACTCGATCTCACTTACTGGGGCATCGCGCAGGCCAAGCCGTGGATGCCCGCGAGCCGCGGCAACAAGATCACCGACAATGCGCTCTACACCGCATCGACGGTTGCGTTGAAGGGGAGCGACGGCACGCTCGCGTGGTACTACCAGCACATTCCCGGCGAGTCGCTTGACATGGACGAAGTCTTTGAGAAGGTGCTCGTCGACATCGGCCCCGAGCGCGATCTGTTCACGATCGGCAAGGCCGGCATCCTGTGGAAGATCGATCGTAAGACCGGCAAGTTCCTCGGCTACAAGCAGACGGTGTTCCAGAACGTGTTCGAGAAGATCGATCCGGAGAAGGGCACGCCGACGTACCGGCAGGACATCATCGACCAGAAGCTCAATGAATGGCTGACGGTGTGCCCCAGCACCGAGGGTGGTCACAACTGGCAGGCGATGACCTACCATCCGCCGACACATCAGTTGATCATCCCGCTCAGCCAGTCGTGCATGGAGATGCGGCCGCAGCAGGTCGCCTTCGAGGAAGGGTCCGGCGGCGTCGCTGCGGGCCGCCGTTTCTTCGAGATGCCCGGCAGCGACGGCAACGTTGGGAAGCTGCTCGCGATCGACGTCACCACTATGAAGGAGACCTGGACGCGCGATCAGCGCGCGCCGTATCTCACCGCTGCGCTCAGCACCGCAGGCGGCGTCGTCTTCGTTGGCGATCTCGATCGCTGGTTCCGCGCCCTCGACGTGAAGACCGGCGAAGTGCTCTGGCAGGTCCGTCTCGAAACCGCCGTCCAGGGATTCCCGGTCACGTTCACCGCGAACGGCAAGCAGTACGTTGCGGTGACAACGGGCAACGGTGGCGGCAGCCCGCGCCAGGTACCGGGCACGATCATTCCGGAAATCAAGCCGCCCGTGAACGGCCACACGCTCTACGTGTTCGAGTTGCCGAAGCGATAAGTGAGCAGGACTGCATGAGCACTGTGACGCAGCTCGTCGATTCTGTCGAGGCCGCTCGCCGGTCGTTGCTGGACTGCCTTGCCGGTCTCAGCGAATCGCAAGCGACCTTCCGCCCGGGTGATGGTCAGTGGAACATCCTCGAAATCGCCGAACATCTGTATCTCGCTGAACTGGGCGGGATCAGCAAGATCTGGGCGGCGCTGGACGATGTGCGCGCCGGTCGCGTCTGGACCGGCCCGCGACCGAACGCCGGCCAGCCGATCGAAGCCGTAGTAGCGGCCACGTGGAAGCCGAAGGAAACGGCTCCGCCGATTGCGACTCCCCACATCGGCGGTCCCGCGTCGTTCTGGATCTCCGCGACGCAGTCGCTGACGGGCGTGCTGGCGGATCTCGCGCGGCACCTCGATGGCGTGCCGCTCGAGCACGTCGTGTTTCCGCACTATCTCTCCGGTCCGCTCGATGCGCGTCAACGACTGGAGTTCCTCCGTTTCCATATCGAGCGCCACCTCGAACAGATCGGCCGCATCCGATCGGCACGCGGGTTCCCGCGCTGACGGCATGAGGAGTGGAAGTTCGCGATCTGGTCCGACCGCGAGGCATGCAGCGTGCTCGATGTGCGGTCAGCCGGAACGGATTCTCTGGACCTACGGTAGCCTGCCACCCCTGGAGACGGTTGACAGCGGAAACTGGATCTCTCTCCAGCGATGCGCCGAGTGCTCAGCCTACTGGTGTGCGGTTCCCCACGAACCATACGCGGCATTTACGTTTGTGACGCTCTGGCCGTATGACGCGCCTGCCTGGCGGAAGATCCATGACCTCGATAACGGACAATCCTTGAACGAGTGGCATGACGCGGTGATTCGCGAAGCATGGAATCGCCTGCCGCCCAGTGGCCTCGCTGACATCGAGGCATGGCGGCAACGCACCTACTTCGAACACAATCCGATCGACATGGGTTCAACGTACGATCCGCCTCAACGGATCTTCCTGGCCGACGATCTGAAAAGGGTGGTAGAGGCCGGCTGACGATCAACTTGGGATTCGAGGTCACTTCGCCGTTACCATCGCGTATACCAGCTTGGTCGGCGGCCTGAAACTTCCGGCTTCCGACATAGGCACTTGACTCGCTTGAGCCACGAAACCAGATGCAAGAGATTCTGACGGCGGTTTTGGCACTCGTTATTGGCGACACCAGCGCGCCGCAGCCGAGCGCGAAACTCGTCTGGAGCGTCGGCGTCGCCGGCATCGCCGTGATTGCCATCGTCGACTATCTCACCGGAACCGAGCTGCGCGTGTACCCGTTGTATTACCTGCCGGTGGCCTTTGTCGCCTGGTATCGCGGCCGACCTGGGGCTCTGATCGCCGCGGTCCTGTGCGCTGCCGCGTGGTTTGATTCGAACCTCTTGGCCGGCATGCGGTTTTCGAGCAACTGGTTCTGGGCGGGCAACACGATCGTGCAGGGTCTGTCTTTCGCGACCGTCGGAATCCTGATCGCCACCCTCCGCGCCGCGCTGGTTCGGGAGGCAGGGCTCAGCCGGATCGACCCGCTGACGTCGCTCCTCAACAGCCGCGCCTTCTACGAGGAAGCCAGGCGGATGATGGCGCTGTGCCGGCGCAAGGGCCGGCCGATCACCATCGCCTACATCGACCTGGACAACTTCAAGGCGGTCAACGACGGCGACGGGCACCAGGCCGGTGACGACTTACTCCGCCAGATCGCCGGACGGCTCCGAGCGTCCGTCCGGCCAAGCGACGTCGTGGCCCGCCTCGGAGGCGATGAATTCGCCATCCTGCTTCCCGAGGTCAATCCGCAGGAAGCAGCCGCGACCGTCGACCGGTTGCGAGCGTTGTTGCACGAGCAGGCATCCGGCCGTGGCCCGGTCACGGCGAGCATCGGCGGCGTCACGTTTACGTCCGTTCCTGACGACGTGCAGCACATGGTGTCTGAAGCTGACGCGCGGATGTACGTGGCCAAGTCGATGGGAAAGAATCGCGTGCACCTGGAAGTGGTTGGGTGACGCAGGCAGCGCGTTCCGGCGTTGATGCGCCCTCAAGATCGTCACAACCGGGCCGTCCGAGCCATCGGAGGCCGGCAGGCTAGCGGGTTCGCAGGCCAGCAGTGGTAAAGTCAGCGCAATGAAACGGATCTGTTTCGCCGCATTGTTCACGAGTCTGGTCGTTGCCGCCGTTGCGGCCCAACAAGGAGCGGTGCCGCCGCCGTGGGCGTTCACGGTGAATCCGCCGGTGACACCCGGCGCGACTCCTCCGCCCGCTGATCCGTCGCCGAAGCAGGTGCCCGGCAGCACCGTATCGCTCACGATCGCGCAGACGCGTGACGCCTTCAATCCGCCCGATTGGCATCCGAACGATCATCCGCCGATGCCGGACGCCGTCGCTCACGGCCGCCCGAAGGAGATGCGAGCGTGCGGGTTCTGTCACCTCGTCAACGGCTTCGGGCGCCCGGAAAATGCATCGCTCGCGGGATTGCCGGCCGCGTACATCATTCAGCAGATGGCGGACTTCAAGAGCGGCGATCGCAGGACCTCGGAGCCCAAGATGGGCCCGCCGAACGCGATGATCCAGGACGCCAAGGCCGCGCACGACGATGAGATCAAGGCGGCCGCCGCGTATTTCAGCTCAGTGCCGTACAAGAAATGGATCCGCGTCGTCGAGGCCAAGGATGTGCCGAAGACAAAGATCTCCGGATCGATGCACGTGCCCACGAACGACGGCATGGAACCGCTCGGACAGCGCATCATCGAGATGCCGGAGAATCTTGAACGCACCGAGTTGCGCGATGCGTCGTCGAGCTTCGTGGCCTACGTGCCCGTCGGCAGCATCAAGAAGGGTGAGGCGCTCGTGAAAGCCGGATCGTGCACGACGTGTCACGGTGGCGACCTGAAAGGCCTCGGCCCGGTGCCGCCGCTGGCGGGACGATCGCCCAGCTACACAGTGCGCCAGCTGTTCGACATGCAGCAAGGGAATCGCAAAGGCGCATGGTCGCCGCTGATGAAGGCGGCAGTTGCGAAGATGACGATCGACGACATGATCAACGTCGCCGCGTACACCTCGTCGCGCGAACCGTGATGGCCTGATGACCCGATGGCCTGATGGCCCGCTAGCGTCCCACCCTGACGCGGCTGACCTGCATCACAAAAGCCAGCTCGCGTGGGTCCCCGGGATGATCACCCGGCGGTGACATCGTGTCCGCCGCCAGAGCGAAGTGATTGATGCCGACGTGCGTTGACTCCGGCGGTACGTCGAACGCGCATTCATTCCACTGGCCGCCTTTCAACGTGCAGGCCGGCAGCGAGATGCCGTTCATCGATGCCTGCAGCGTTGCGCCGCCGGCCTGGGCCGGGCGCAGACGGAGCAGCAGGCGAATGCGATCGGCGTGATCCATTCGCCACGTCATCGTCGACTCTCGCTGCGACCATCGGAAATGCTGTGACCCGCCGCGCTCGGCGAGGTGCCAGCCGCCGCTGAACAGCCCTTCGTTGTCGGCGTCGACGCCGAACGCTCCCGTCTCCGGCAAGCGCGGTATGGCCAGCCGGCACATGCCGACGGAGGTGACCTGATCCGAACGTAACGTCGCGAGCACGCGGCTCGATCCGGGCGGCATCGAGATCGCGAACACCGGTCGCGTGCCCTGATACCCGTCGAACGCCAGCTGCGATCGCGAACGATCGATCGTCGCCGTGCCGCGGCCGTGCGACATCCAGAATCGCCAGCTGCTCGACGGTTGATCGCTCTCGATCGTGACCGTGCCTTTGCCGAAGCCGGCGATGCCGATCGAGGCTCTGCCCTCATCCAGCACGGAACTCACGTCCACCTGTTCGCCTGGCTTCAGGGACACGCAGTGATCGTTCGTGCCGCGCAGCACATATGCCGGCGGCGGGAAATCGATGCCCGGTGTCTCGTCCACGCCAAACGTCCAACGCCCAAGCACACCGCCGCCAGGCGCAAACGCTGTGACCGCCAATCCGCGATCGACGGCGGCGAGGACATCCTCTCCGACGATGATGCGCGGGCCCGTGTCATCAGAGGTGATGACCATCGGCCGTCCATCGAGCGCCGGTTGCGAGATGCTGACCTTCGCATCGTTCTGCTCGATCGTCGCCGGGCCGCCGACCGTCGTGGTCAGCACGCTGTAGTTTGCCGGACGCTCACCGCGGCTGGCCTGTGGCAGCAGCTCGAATGGCATCGCTCGCCCTGCCGCCGCAATGACGACGAGCGTGCCCCGGTCTTGTTGCTTCATCCATTCGAGCAGCGGCACGCGCGCAATCGTGCTGCGTTCGAAGTTCAGGCCCTGCGCGTTCAGCCACTGCGTTGCGCCTTCAAACGCAAACACCTCGAGGCCGTCATGCATCGCCGCGCGAACGTCGTTGACGTCGTTATTCAGCACGCGAGGATTCGGATCGGGCTGCACCTCGCCGGAGAAGTGGAAGTAGTTCACGTGCCGTGCCAGCCAGTAGTTCTCGACGACGACGCCGGACTTCATGGGGAGATGTGCGTACAGCGCGCGGACGCCGGAGCCCTCACCGGGTTGCCGTAAAACGTCGATCGACGGCCACAGCATGACGCCTTGAACGATCGGCCATGCGAGCGCCGCCACGCTCACTGCCGTGAATGCCAGGTCCTTTTGACGGCCTGTTGGCCCGTTGGCCTGATGGCCGGATGGCCCGTTGGCCTGACGGCCCGATGGCCTGATCGCGCGATACCCCTCTTGAAGACCCAACGCGGCGAGCGGCCACAGTTGCACGCACACCGGCGTGATGAAGCCGACGACATCGCCCCAGAGATTGGCGATGAAGGCGAGCGTGCCCGCTGCGGCGCCGGTGATCACGAGCACGTGCGCGTTGCGCTTGCGGATGCCGATGATGATCGCCAGCACCGCCAGCGCAAGCGGGATCGTGCCCATGTGGATGCGCACGCCGTTCAGCAGCATCGGCACTTCGATCTTCGCGACGGTCGTCTGCGCCTGGTAGAAGCGGGCCCACTCCACGTCTTTTGCGATGATCACGTTGAAGACGCCGAGCAGCGTTGTCGCCCTGGCCTCGAGGTAAGGAGCGCCCTGCAGCGTGCGAATCGCGATGAACGCGTACTGCAGCACGCCCATGATGCCGATGATCGCGGCCGTGATCGCAATGCGCGGCTGCAGCACCCGGCGATCCATCCAGACGCCGTAGATCACTGCGGCCGGCAGGATGCCGGCAATCGTAACGTGATTGCCGAAGCCGCACGCCCACACGGCGCAGCCCGCATACAGACGCCAGACCTGTCCGGTCTGCACGAAACCGATCAGGAACAGGATCGCGCACGCAGAGGTGAAGGCGGCCAGCGTGTAGACCTCGGCGGTGACGCTGTTGCTCCAGACCGGATAACTCGATGCGGCGCCGAGCGCGGCCGCGATCGACAACACCTGCCCGACCGCAAGGCGTCGCGCCGTCAGGTAGATGCACAGGCAGGCGAGCGTGCCGCAGACCGCCGAGAACAGGTTGATGCGATAGGCGAGCGTGCCGATCGGCAGCCACCCGAAGACGTAGGTCGCCATCGCGTAGAACGGATAGCCCGGCGAATGCGACGTGCCGAGCACGCGGCCGACGAACTGAAACTTCGGCGAGTCTTCAGTGCCGCCGACGCCAGGGCGCAGCGTGATGACGAAGAACGCGAAGATGACGAGGGCGACGGCCGCCGCCCACTTGAAGTCGCTACGTTTCACTACGAAGGTTCACTTCGCTTTGCGTTTCGCGAGGTACGCAGCCTTCAGCGATTCCACCAGCCGTTCGTCCACGAGCCCGGGCGGATTGCCCTGGTAGTTCAGCTTGTGGTCGGTGCGGTACTTGTCGACCGCCGCGATCGTCTCATCGTCAAACGTCGCGAAGTCGCGCGTGTAGATGCGGCGCTGTTCCTGCAGCTCCGGAGTGTTGCCATTCGCCGGCGGCTCGGGGAAGGCGCCGAGGCTTGGGCGCCAGTAGCCGAGCGCGTGGAGCATGCGCTTCAACTCGATCACGTCCGGCCCCTCAACTTTTGAGAACGATCGATAGCCCAGTCGACGGCCGGTCGTGTAGTAGATCCGCTTCATCTCGGCGACAGGGTTGATGTTTTCGCCGACCTCGATCGCCAGGGCGATGTGGTCGTTGCCGCGCCCGGGGTCGTTCGGATCGGCGATCTTGATTGCCGCCGACTGCAGGTTGCCCCACCGCTTGTCGCCGCCCTTCGCGTAACCCGCTTCGAGTGCGAGGATCATCCGCTCGGCGAGCGGCATGCCGGATCCCTCGGTGGATTCGAACGTGGCCGCCACGGCTTCGAGGACTTCGGGCCCGACCATGATGTTGGCCTGCGTCGTGTAGTTCTTGCCCTGGCGGCTGCCCGCCCAGTCGCTGTTCTGCTTGCCGGTGTGCGCCGCAGCATTGCCCTTCATGTCGATCATGCCGAGCTGTCGCGATTCGCGCTGCTCGTCGGTGGACAGTAGCTGCTTGATCGCGTCGGCCGGGGCAACGCCCTTGGCCATGAGGTCGAGGCCCTGCTGTCCGTATTCGACCCGGGTCGACGCCTGGGTGCACACGGCACCAACGCCCGCGCGCACGTGCGGCACCGCGCGACCGACGAACGGCACGCGCGTCGTGACCGCCGCGCCTGATTGCCCCGTCGCCGGATCGATCGCGCAGATCGAAAACGTCGAGTACTGCGGATTGCCGTCGTCGTCGATCTTGACGCCGTCATACGCATATCGCTGCTGCGCCGACGCGTTGGCCGCGATCGACAGCACTAGTCCAAGAACGAAGAGCATTCGTGTCATCGTTGTGTCCTTCGCACCGGCACCCGAGGCACCTTTAGGCACCCGGCACCGGCATCCGGCATCCGGCACCGGCATCCGGCATCCGGCACCTTACCTCACCCAGAGCCCGCGCGTAATAGTCGGCGAACCGCACGATTCGAACCAGTCGATGCCTTCGCTGACGAGATCGAACTTGAGCCCGTATTTGCCAGGCGTTGCCGGCGCCGGCACCTCGATGCGGATGTCAGCGCTGCGGCCCGGAGCAAGATCGCCCGGCAGCCACGCGCGGGCGTAGTCGCGATCGATCACCACACCCTTGTCGTCCGTCAGTTGTGCGCCGAGGCGGACGACGCGGCGGCCGTTCTTCGTCGAGTGCGATCGGAACGCGCGACCCGACAGATTCTTCACGTGCGCGGTCAGCGGCACGGTCGAAGACGTTCGCGTCATGAACGGCAGGTCGGGCAGGACTGTGTGCACGTCGATTTCCGCGCGCGGCGTCGCGCCCGGAATCGCATTGCCAAGGCCGCTGTTGTCCCAGATCTCGTTGCGGATCAACTCGTAGTCGGGCGACCCCGGCGCGAAGCGCCGCGAGAACGAGTCCTCGGGATGGTCGGTGATTTCCCAGCACAGCCGATCGACGCCCAGCTCCTTCGCCATCGTTCGCGCGCGGTTCATCTCTTCGTCGGAGTCGTTCCACTTGAAGAGGATGTATCGCCAGTTGACGAACGGCGTGTCCATGCCGCTCTTCGCGCGTTCGTCGAGCAGCGCGCGCAGGTTGGCGATCGCCTTGTCGAAGTTGCCGCGCTGGCGGTACTTGACGTAGTTCTCCTGCGACGAGCCGTCGATCGAAAAGGTCACTTCGTCGATGCCCGATCGCGCCAGCTGGCGGACTTTCTCTTCGGTGAAGGCCAGCCCGTTCGTGCTCGTATAGAGGTAGATGTGCGGGAACTTCGTCTTGATGTATTCGCACATCTCGACGGCGCGCTTGTGCAGGAACGCTTCGCCGTAATTGAAAAAGTCTATGCGGCCGAGGGTCGGACCGGCTTCGTCGATCACCTTGGTGAAGACGTCCCAGTCGAGCATGCCGGCCTGGCGCGTACGCGTGATGCCGGTTTCCGGCGCGCAGATCGCCTGGTTGCAGGAGATGTTGCAGGCCGCGGTGCACTCGATATACAGGCGGCCCGGAATCGGCGCGACATTCAGATCGCGCTGTGGCGGCTGTTCGTCAGCGCCGATCGGCAGCTTGAGCGGGCAGTCGCCGCAGAACTCGGATCCGCCCTTGTTGAGGTCGCTGCGCAGCTGCGTGGCGACGGGACCCGTCCAGACGGCCGCGACCGAGGACGTGCGCGTGTCGCCGAGGACGCGCTTGGCGTAGGGGTCGGCGCAACCGCACACCATGCGGCCATCGCACAGCAGCACGCCGATGTCCCAGGGCCACGAGCAGCGGTAGCGCGTCGCGAGATAGTTCAAAGACATAGTGCGAGGTGCCTCGTGCCAGGTGCGTGGTGCGTCACTCCTGCGTCTTGCCCAGCTTCCGCAAGTACGATTCGAGCTTGTCGTTTTCGTACTTCACCTGGTTCAGGAAGATGCTCTCGGCCAGATACGCGCGGCGCTCGTCGTCGGTGAGCTGTTCGATCAGGAAGTTGATTTCGCGGTTCAGGTCCTCGAACGATCGCTCGAGCTCCTTCTTGGCGGTCACCTCGTGATACAGCGCCTCGAGCACGGCGAGCAGGTCGCCATCGAGCACGATCTCCGCGCCGGACGTGGTTTTGATGCTGCGCATGATTACGCCCCGAACCCCTGCAGCGCGGACGCCTCGTCCGGGAACAGCTTGAGGAAATTGTGCGCGCCGGTCATCGTCAACATCGTCTCGACGCGCTTGTTGACGCCGGCGAGCCGGAGTTCGCCGCCCGCGGCGGTGATCTGGCGGTAGAGATCCATCAGGCAGCCGATCGTCGCCGAATCGACGTAGGTCACCTTCGAAAGATCGATCATCACCTTCTTGTCGCCGCCGGTGAGCAGGCCCATCACCGCTCCCGAAAAATCGGCGAGCAGCGGATACATCAGGCGGGTTTCGCCGACGCGGACGATGGCGATGCCTTGCGCGCGATCAGTCGTGAGATTCATCTGTTAGGTCCCTTCTTCAGCTCGAATGCGTTGCACCTGCCGCGCCAGCTCGGTCCGACCGCGGTTGATGCGCGATTTCACCGTGCCTTCCGGCAGGTGCAGTTGATCGGCGATCTCCTGGTAGGAGAGTTCCTGGATGTCGCGCTTGATGACGGCTTCGCGCAGCGTCGGCGGCAGTTCCGCCATCGCCTTCCGCACCAGGTCGACGCGATCGCGTTGCTCGAGCGCCTGATACGCGCTCTGTCCCGGCGCTGCCGGCGTCAGCTCGCCCGCATCCACGTCGCGATCGATCGTCTCGCGTTCCTTGCGCACGCTGCGGTAGTGGTCGATGCACAGGTTGCGGCTCACGCTCACCAGCCACGTCTGGAAGTTCGCGCGGCGATCGAAGGTGTGCAGCGACTTGAAGATCTTGAGGAAGATGTCCTGCGTGAGGTCTTCGGCCTCGTCGTGGCGGCCGGTGAACTTGTAGGCGATGTTGAAGACCTTGCGCCGGTGCTGCCGGACGATGTCCTCCCAGGCGGACTGGTCGCCGCCCAGGCACCGCTGGATCAGCGTGTCGATCGCATCTGTGGATACCGACGGCTCAGACATGTCCTGAAAGGGCCGGAAACACGGCGTGTTTCCGACCCAGAATCATACCATTCAGACTCGTTCGGTCCTGGGCGTCAGCCAGCGCCGGTGTGGACGACACACGCAAGGCCGATTCGATAGAATCGAGGGACGTGATTCCCCCCGCACAACTGAGCGAGATCTCGGCGGCGGCAGGCACCCCCTGCTACATCTATGATGCCGCCGCGATCCGTGCCGCCTACGCCACGCTCGACACCGCCTTTGGCGACTACCCGCACGCCATTCACTACGCGCTCAAGGCGAATTCGTCGCTCGCCATCGTCCGGCTGCTGCAGGGGCTGGGCAGCCACGCCGATGCCAACTCGCTTGGCGAAGTCGATGTGGCGCTGCGCTGCGGCTATCGGCCCGATCAGATCGTGTTCACCGGGGTGGGCAAGAGCGCGGCGGAGATCGATCGCGCCGTGTCGCTCGGGTTACTGGCGATCAACGTCGAATCGCCTGGCGAGCTGGACCGCATCGACCAGCGCGCGATTGCGCAGAACGCGCGCGCGCGTGTGGCGCTGCGCGTCAATCCCGATATCGATGCGAAAAGCCATCCGCACATCTCCACGGGACTGAAAGCCAACAAGTTCGGCGTGCCGATCGGTGAGGCGCCGGCTTTGTTTCGCGAGATGGCCGCGCGTCGCGGACTCGTCCCGGTCGGCGCACACGTCCACATCGGCTCGCAGATCACGACGCTCGATCCGCTGAGCAAGGCGGCTGAGGCCGTGGTCGCGCTGGCACGCGACCTGAAGAGCGAAGGCGTCGAACTCGAACACCTCGACATGGGCGGCGGGCTGGGCATTTCCTACGACGGCAGCCCGGTCGTTGACCCGGCCGCGTACGTCCGCGCGCTCGTGGCCGCCACGCGCGGCAGCGGCCTCAGGATCGCGATCGAACCCGGTCGCGTCCTCGTCGGGCCCGCAGGCGTCCTGCTCACCCGCGTCGTCGACGTGAAGCAGTTCCCGCAGTCGAAGCGCTTCGTCGTGCTCGATGCGGGCATGACCGAACTGATGCGGCCCGCGCTCTACAACGCGTTCCACCGCGTCGAGCCGCTCGTAAGGCGTGATGGCCCGGAGGTCGCCACGGATCTCGTCGGTCCGATCTGTGAGAGCACCGACGCGTACGCGCGTGACCGCATGTTCCCGCCCGTCGAGGTCGGCGACCTCGTCGCTGTCCGTGATGTCGGCGCGTACGGCGCAGTGATGGGACATACCTACCTGCGGCGGCCGCTGCCGCCTGAAATCCTCGTCGACGGCGATCGCTGGCGTATCATTCGTCGTCGCCAGACACTCGACGAACTCCTGGCGCTCGAAACCGAATGAGCAGCACAACCGGCCATCAGGGCGTCAGGCCCTCGGGCCATCTGATCGCATTCGAAGGCCTCGACCAGAGCGGCAAGCAAACGCAGGCTGAACGGTTGATGGCGGTATTGCGCGGCAGCGGCTATCGCACGGAGTTCCTGACGTTTCCCGCCTACGAAACGGCGATTGGCATCGAAATCGAGCACGCGTTGCGCGGACGCCGCGACTACCAGCCGGATACGCTGCAGTTGCTGTACATCGCGAATCGATTCGAGTTCAAGCCGCGCATCACCGAGTGGCTGGCCGCCGGCGCGATCGTCGTGTGCGATCGCTACCTCGCATCGAGCATTGCGTACGGCGATGCGCAAGGTGTCGATGCGGCCTGGCTCACTGACATCCAGCGCCTCCTTCCCCAGCCCTCGTTGACGCTCTTCATGGACATGACGCCAGAAGTCTCGCTGACCAGGAAGCAGGCCGATCGCGACAAGTTCGAGCGCGACATGCCGCTGCTTGGCCGCGTCCGCGAGAGCTACATGCGGCAAGCGACCGCTCCAGGCTGGGTGCGAATTGACGCGGAGCAGGACAAGGACACCGTTTCGACCGCTGTTCTTTCAGCAGTTCGCGCAAAGCTCGCGCTCCTTTAGCGCAGGAATTGCGACGCCTGGGACATCACGACCGGGCAAAAACTGATCACCTGACAACGTCCGTGCTGAAGAGTGCGCCGCTAATCGGCGGTTCGTGCCCGGCAGCGGCCTTGCTGCGGGCGAGGCATGGACATCTGGACTGCCGCGTCGATCAACCGTATTCTCTCCGCGCTCTTCGAGCCGCCGTGCGCCGGCTGCAAGAACACGCTCCTTTCACCTCTCGACGGCGCCGTGTGTGCAGCGTGTTGGGCCGCACTGAGGATCACGAGGCCGCTTGAGTATCGCGACGCTGGCGCGGCGGTGTCATGGTGGTGTGCCGTCGATCACTACGACGGGCGCATGAAGGAGCTGATTCACGCGCTCAAGTACGAGCGCCGCCGGTCGATCGCGCCGCGCCTCGGCGAATTGATGCGGGAGCGTGGTCTCGAGGTGTTACGCGGCGCGGACATCGTCGTGCCGGTGCCGCTGCACCGGCGGCGAGAGTACGAACGCGGATTCAACCAGGCCGACGACCTTGCGCAGCATCTCGGCGTGCCCGTCGATCGGTTGTTGCGCCGCGTGATTCACACGCCTTCGCAGATCGATCTTCCCAAACACGCGCGCGCGCAGAACGTTCACGCCGCGTTTCGGCTCGGCGGCGCCGATGCGCGACGGCCGCTGCCGAAGGTGATTGTGCTGGTGGATGACGTGGCGACGACGGGATCGACGCTGGCCGCATGCGCGAGGGTCTTGAAAAGAGGCGGCGCACAGGAAGTGCGTGCGCTCACCGCCGCGAGAGTCGTAAACGAACGACGCTAGGCGACGTCCGGAAACTCGATGCGCGTGGCGCTGCCCCAGAGGCGATCGAGGCCGTAGAAGTCCCGTGCGTGCTTCGAGAAGACGTGCACGACGAAGTCGAAGTAGTCGAGCAGGATCCACTCGGCGCGCGCGTAGCCTTCGACGAGCGACGGCCGCTGCTTCTGCGCTTTGAGCGATTCTTCGATCGCATCCGCGACCGCCTGCACCTGGCGGGGATTCGCCGCCGAGCAGATGACGAAGTAGTCAGTGAAGGCGCCCGCCTTCTTCAGGTCGAGCACGACAAGGCCGGTCGCCTTCTTGTCCTGCGCGGCTTCAATCGCGGCGGTCAGCGCCTTCGGCAACTTCGACGGGGCGGCCTTCGTGCGCTTCATCGGGCTCGTCTTCGTGGACTTTGCGGGAGCGGTCTTTGCCATGCAGTTTAGGAGCCTGCGTACAGGCGATGCGAGGAGATGTAAGCGGCGACCGAATCGGGCACCAGGCCCGCGAGGCTCTCGCCGGCGCCGATGCGGCGCCGGATGTCGGTGGAGGAGACGTCAGGCGTGTGGGCTTCGAGCAGAATCACGCGTGTGGTGCCAGACGACTCGCGGCCAAACGCCGCAGGG
>CAZBYY010000045.1:0-17194 GCA_964495855.1 uncultured Acidobacterium sp.
AGCGTTCCGTTATACCGCGAGCGCAACCAGGTCGCGGGTGCATGCGCACTTGCCGTCCTGACCGGGATCGGCATCGACTACGCCGCGGCATGGTTCGCCACGGGAGTCAGGCGCAGCGCCGGCGTGGCCATCATCGCGGCCGTGATCGCCACGCAGGCGTTGCTGGCTCGCGCGCTCGTCGTCGAGCGCACGCAGCTCGCCGCGGCGATCGAGCCCTGCGATCTCGAAATCATGGATCGACCGTTCGTGCCGCCCTACGTCGCCACGTTGAAGCAGCGATACGGACGGCCAGACCCGTACTGCACGCGACGGGCGCGATGACGACCGCCGCACTGCCGACGATCTCGATTGTGATTCCCTCGCTCAACCACGGAATTTTCCTCGAGCAGGCGATCGGCTCAGTACTGTCGCAAGGTTATCCCGCCCTCGAGCTGATCGTTATGGATGGTGGATCGACGGACACCTCGCGAGCTGTGATCGCCCGTCACGCAGCGGCGCTGAGCTACTGGCTGTCGGCGCCGGATGGTGGACCCGCAGAGGCACTCAACCGGGGATTCGCTCATTCGACCGGCGACATTCTTGGTTTTCTGAATGCCGATGACTTCCTGCTGCCCGGAGCGCTCCATGCGATCGCGCGCGCTTTTGTGGCCGCGCCCGAGACGGATGTCATTTCAGGCCATGGCTACTTTGCGACCGCGGACGGCACGCTCGGCGCGCCGATGCACAGCGACGAGTGGAGCCTCAAACGATTTCGATTTGGCACCTGCGTGTTGCTGCAGCCATCGACCTTCTTCCGTCGGCGCGCGTTCGAAAGGGCGGGCGGCGTTCCGCAGACCGGCCGCGTGTGCTGGGACATGGAGTTGTGGGCCGCACTTGCGCGTTCCGGAGCGCGCTTTGCGACCATTGACGTCTTTCTCTCCGCCTTCCGTCTTCACGATCAATCGCTGACCGTTCGCGCCGACTCCGCCGAGCGACGACGACGTGATGCGCGTGCGGTGATGGCGGAAGTCGCAGGGCATCGAGAAACGCCGTTCGAACGCCTGGCCAGCCTACTCTTTCGACTGCTCAAGTTCGCCCGCCACCCGGTGCGCAGCCTGCAGCGCCGCGCCTTTTTTCTCTCCGCGCTGCGGCGCTGGTCCCTCTGATCCGCGTTTTTGGGCCTGTTTTGTGGTCAAAGTTGACACAGACGCCTAGTTCGACGTAATTTTGATATGACTTTAGATGACATTGAAGATTTGTAAGTGTAATCGTGGGCTTGTAGTTCGCCCTGATTGACGGAACTCCGATGACCAGACCGCGTAGCCCCCGAGTGGTTGCACGAAGAGTGACAGGCCGCCTCGTCGCTGCCGCGTTGTTTGCAGCAGCTGTCGCGACAACTCTTGCGCAGGCGCCTTTCAATCCAGCCCTCGAACGGCAGTTGTGGAAGAAGTTGCTGCCGATGGGTGATGACCTCGCCGTGGCGGGGCCGAACTTCGTACCGATTCCTCGCCGCGTCAGCGTCAACGTGCCGAGCAGCGTGTCCAAGGTCCCCTCGTACATCGACGAATTCGGAAACCAGATCTACAAGTCGTCAACGGATCCTGCCCTCGAACCCGGTGATGCGGCGCAAAAAGCCGCCTCGGCCTACATCAAGGAACGCGACCTGTTGATGGCCGCGACGATGGCCGATCCGGTCAACAACCTGCACGCCAACGATGGCGAGTGCACCTATTCGCACCTCGACGACTACGACAACGCCGGCCCGCAGTGGCGCCAGTGCAAGAGCGGCCTGAACATGGTGCCGCCCCCGCCGGGCGCGCTGCTCGATCCGGTCGGCATCGCGGTCGATGGCGACACCGTTTACGTCGTTGATGACTTCAACTCGCGCATCCAGGCGTACGACTTCGAAGGCCGCGTCAAGCCGATGCAGTTCCCGATCGGCAACGGCATTCCCGGCATTGGCCCGTACAGCTACGCGAGCCAGACGCCGGCCTACCGGCCCTACGCGAATTTCCCTGGCTTCGAGACCTTCGATGGCGGCTACAGCGGCAGCATGCTCAATGCCCCGAACGGCATTGCCGTCGACGGTGCCCGCAACATCATCGTCGCTGACTCCGGTAACCACCGCATCGCCGTCTTCAATCGCATCGGGCAGGAGCAGTTCGACTTCGCGCTGCCGAATCACTTGGGCACGACCTTCAAGCCCACGCTCGTCTCGGTGACGCCTGGGGCAGTGGTGCTGCCGACGGGATCGGCAATTCCTGCAGGCCACGAGTCGGATCGAATCGTCGTGACCGACTGGTCGCACTGCTTCGTCCGCATTTACAAGGTGAACTTCGAAGAAGTGCGATCGCTGCCCGCCGCATTCCCGGCCAATGCGATGCATGACGCGTGCTTGAACCCCGGCGATCCTGACGACCCGCTCAACCCGCCGGTGAACACGGGGCCTGGCGAGTTCAGCACGGTGACCGGTGCGATCGTCGACGACCTCGGCCACATCTACATCACCGATCACGCGCAGAGCGTGGTGCAGGTGTTCAACCTGGCCGGCGACACGGTGGGCTGGATCGGCAAGCCCGGTGTGCAGCCCGCGCCGGGCGAGATCAACGGTCCGGTTGGCCTCGCGTTCGACCATCTCAATCGCCTTGGCGTGATCGACGGCGGCAACTCTCGTGTGGTGTTCTACTCGTTGAAATTCGACCCAGTCACCGATGCGCCCACCGCAACGTTCGAGTTCCAGCTCGATGTCACGGTGTCCGTGCAGGACTTCCCGATGGGCCTCGCCGAGCAGGTGGGATCAGGTCCCGGACTCGATCCGAAGGGCCGCTTCCTCGCGACCGACCCGTTCAACAGACGCGTGCTTCGATTCGAACTACCCGAATTGGGTATTGCCGACGCGCAGGCGCCGTTCATGGATCCCGTTCC
This sequence comes from uncultured Acidobacterium sp., assembly GCA_964495855.1. Lineage (GTDB taxonomy): Bacteria > Acidobacteriota > Vicinamibacteria > Vicinamibacterales > UBA2999 > 12-FULL-67-14b. The sequence goes on from CAZBYY010000045.1 coordinate 2,905, forward strand.
GCTAGGGACGCCCGCGGGCACGCAGGTCGGCCACGGCACGTTCAAGGTGCTCGTACCCAAGCAGAAGCTCGCAGCCGTGAAGGCCGTTGAAGTGATGGTGACGCCGGTTGAAAGCGGAGTGACCGTGACGCCAGGATCCGTCAAGCCGCTCGACCCGGCGCTCGCGGGTCCGCCGCAGGTGCTTCCCGACATTGCGCCGGGTGAGTACGTGTCGTACGAGTTCTACTACACGGCGCCAGACACCGTCCGGAAGGCGACTTTCCAGATCGACGCGAAGGGTGACTACAACGCCGCGACCGGCCTGTACAAAGCTGTCGCGCCCCAGTCGCAGGCACAGTCACGGGCCCTGTGCGGCGCATTGTGCGATGCCGAGCACGAGGTGTATTGGCTCGATCAGGCCTCGCGGCCGGGATTGGCGTCATTCATTCACAACAACACCACCGGCGACTGGTACCCGGATCGAGTGTCGGTCAAGATCACGCCGAAGCCGATTGACGCTGACGTTGTCGCGATCGGCTGGTCGTATGGCGGCAATGCGGCGGTTTTCTATCCGCAAAAGGGTGATCCACAGGAATCGCCGCTTGATGCTGATCGCCATGTCGACGTCCCGTTTGGCGTCGATGGTGCGAACCACCTTTATTACTGGGCGATTTCGAGCGACGGGTCGGTCGGGACGATCCACGAAGTCGACATGAACATCGATCTGCTGCCTCCGACAGGTACGTTCGTCCTGTGGCCACCGTATACCGGCACCCCCGACACGCAAGGCGCCGGCTGGTACAACCACCCGGTTACCGTCAGCTACAACGTGTCGGACGCGCACTCAGGCACGGACGCCGATGTCAACGTGTCCACGGCGATCCCGGATGGTCAGCGGCAGTTGACGACTGAGGGTCGCAACCAGTTCGTTACGGTCGACGTCGCTGATCGGGTCAATCGCGTGACGACCCTGAATTCCGCGACGAGCGCCGGCGGACGTTACGTCAACATTGACATGGTGCCGCCTCAGTTCGACACCGAACCAACCGACATCGTTGTGACGGTGAACGGGCAGGACGCGCAAGGTTCCTACGCGATTATCGGCGACGCGTTCAGGATTACCGCGACCGATCCACCGCTTTCCGACAACACGCCTGGTTCCGGCGTTGCTGGGGAAGTGACCAACCCCGTCGGCCAGCTCTTCAGGGCCGGCGTTTCGAACCAGTGGACTTACACCGCGGTCGACCACGCGGGGAACATCAGGTCAAAGACGGTGAACGTCATCGTTCGTCAGGCGGCGTCCGAATTGGGCGCTCCGGACCAGACGGTCGGCTACGGCGGACGTGTGTTCCTTCGCGCGAACGTGACGCCGCGCGGTGCGACGGGGACGGTCACCTTCAACTGGGGGCCGTACTCGGTTTCGGCCCCCGTCCAAACCGTGTCAGGCGGCATCGATCCGGCGACCGGCCAGCTCCGTGTGCAGGGTGAAGCCGTGGCCATGGTCGATCCGGTCCTGGCCAACGTTGGGCCATATCCGATGCACGTGACGTATTCGGGTGATGAACTCAACGGGCCGGCGGTCTACGACCTTGCGACCGTCACCGTTACTCCACGCACGCTGACGATCTCGGCCGACGCCAAGCTGAAATACTACGGCGATCCTGATCCGGCGTTTACGTTCTCATTGGCGGGCTTGATTAATAACGACACCGCAACCGTGACGCTGTCGCGCGCCGCCGGAACCGCCGTGGGTGACTACCCGATTCAGCTGCAGTCGGTCGTGGTCAGCCCGAACTACCGGCCAGTGTTCGAGTCCGCCGCGTTGCGCATCATCGGCCGCGTCACCGTGGCGCCGCGCAACCAGACGATCACCTACGGCGATGCCGACCCGGCGTTCGGGTTCGACTACTCGGCGCTGCCTGAGGGCGCGATCGTTTCGACGCCGCCCACGTGCGTGGTGCCGCCGGTGCACAGCCAGGCGGGAGCCTACCCGATCACGTGCAGCGGTGCGGCAGGCAACTTCCTGCAGTTCTCGTACGGAAATGCGACCCTGCTCGTGAACCAGCGGCGCGCGACGATTGTTGCCGGCAGCGGCACGAAGCTGTTCGGCGAGCCCGATCCGGCGCTGGGCACCACGCAGACCGGAATTCTCGCCGCCGATCTTCCCGGCATCACGCTCAAGACGACGCGCGCCGCCGGTGAGACTGTTGGCGACTACGTGACCACGCCGTCCGCAACCGGCGGCGCATCGGCGAACTACCTGTTCACGCTCACGCCCGGTCTCTTCAAGATCACTCCTGCAACGGCGTCCGTCGTGGTAACGGGCGGCACGTTCACTTACGACGGCCAGCCGCACCCTGCGTCATGCACGGTATATGGCGTGGGCGGTACCACGTTGCCGAGCACGTTGACCTACACGCCGGGCCCTGGTGTACCGGTCAACGCGGGCAGCTACACGGCGACCTGCGCCTTTGCGGGTAACGCAAACTATCCGCCGATGTCCGACTCGGCGCCGATCGTCATCAACCGCCGCGCCGCCACGATCGTGGCTGGTAGCGGCACCAAGGTTGTTGGCGCCGGTGACCCGGTGCTCGGGACGTCCCAGACCGGTATCCTCGCCGCGGACCTGGGGGGCATCACGCTCACCACGACGCGCGCGGCGGGCGAAACGGTTGGCAACTACGCCACCACGGCGGCGGCGACGGGCGGCAACTCGGCGAACTACATCTTCACGATGACGCCGGGGAACTTCTCGATCACCGCAACCGTGCTCGTGACGCCGCGGCCGAAGACCATCACTTATGGTGACGCGTTGCCAGCCTTCGACTTCGATTACGGTGTGTTCCCGGCTGGCTACGGCGTCAACAGCGTCGTGACATCGCCGGTGTGCACCGTGAGCGGAGCTGCGGGCAACGCCGGCAGCTACACGATCAGCTGCACGGGCGGCTCCATCGACTCGTTGGTCAGGTTCGTGTATGCCACCAACACGCTGACCATCAACAAGAAGCCGGCCACGCTGACCGCGGGCAGCAACACCAAGGTGTTCGGTTCGACGGATCCTGCGCTGGTGACCACGCAGACGGGCATTTTGGCCGGTGATCTTGCCGGTATCGTGCTGTCCACGACGCGCGATGCGGGAGAGAACGTCGGCTCGTATGTGACGAGGCCTTCGGCGACGGGTGGTGCGTCGCCGAACTACACCTTCACGACGACGAACGGCACTTTGACGATTACGAAGGCCACGCCGATCGCCAAGGTCGTGGGTGGCACGTTCACCTATGACCAGACGTCGCATGGTGGCACCTGCACGGTGACGGGTGTCAACGGTGCGTCGCTGACCGGAACGCTCACCTACACGCCAGGCGGCTCGGTCGCGCCGGTCAATGCCGGCACCTACTCGGTTTCGTGCGCCTTCGCCGGTGACAGCAACTACAACGCCGTCTCGGCAGGTCCGGCGACGATCACGATCAATCCGCGGCCGATCAGCGTCGCGGCGCAGCCGAAGCAGAAGTTCGTTGGCGCGGCCGACCCGGCGCTGACCTACGTCGTGACGTCGGGCTCGCTGCTCTCCGGCGACGCGTTTGCCGGCGCCCTCGTGCGCGATGCCGGTGAGGCCATCGGTTCGTATCCGATCCGCCAGGGCACGCTCACCGCGGGCCCGAACTACGCGCTGACGTTCACGAACTCGACGCTGACGATCGTGGCCAACAACGTCCCGCCGGATGCGGTGGACGATTTCGTCACGGTCAACGGCACGACGATGATCTCGGTCCTCACCAATGATCGCGATCCGGACGGTGATCCGTTGACGATCACTGCCGTCACGCAGCCGCCGGCCAGAGCCGGCACGGTGACGATCGTTGGATCGCAGATTCAGTTCACACCCGTCGCCGGCTTTGCCGGAACGGTGACCTTCACTTACAGCATCTCCGATGGCAAGGGCGGCACCGACACGGCGACGGTGACGATCTGCACCTGCAATTTGAGCGGGTTCCGCACGCAGACGCAGGGCGGCTGGGGCTCGTCGCCGACAGGCGGCAACCCGGGCGCATTGCTGGCGGCGAATTTCGCGAAGGTTTTCCCTGCCGGCTACGTGCAAATTGGCAGCACCAAGACGCTGCGGTTCACGTCGCAGGCAGCGGTCCAGGCCTGGTTGCCGCGCGGCGGCACGTCCGGCGTGCTCACGGGCAGCGCGGTCAATCCCAGCGGCGGCTACGGCACGGGCAACATCGGCGGCCAGTTGCTGGCGCTGCAAATCAGCGTGGAGTTCTCGCGTAAGGGCGTGACGCGCGGTGGTCTCGACCGCTTGGTGCTGAAGAGCGGCAAGCTGGCGGGCTACACCGTCGGCCAGGTGCTCGACCTGGCGAACGGCGTCGTCGGTGGCAGTGCTTCGTTGCCAACGGGCCTGACCATTACTGAGCTGGCGTCGATCCTCGAGTCGCTCAATACCAACTTCGACAACGGCACAATTAATAAGGGCGTCGTGGCGGCGCCGAACTGCCCGTAGCAGCATTCGGCCCGTCGCCGCTTCCTACCCTCGACGAGCTCAATGGGTCACCCCATTGGGCTCGTTCTTTTTGCGCACTTACGCACAACACCCAATACGCCGATAACTGCTGTGATGAGGCAAAAGACCGCCCCATCAAGGGACTCTAGAGTCGCTTCCAGTCTATTTATGTCATATTATTGCGTGTAAGTGAGAGGGCGGAGCTGTGTCCAGCGTGCAATGGGTACTCCTGTCGGCGCTCGCTGGTAGCCTGGCGGCCGGCTGCGGCGGCAGCGAGCCGGCGCGGGTCGTGCGCAGCAGTTACGACGCGTTCACCGGCCGGCTCGTGATGCTGTCGGCCGACCAGGATGGCGACGGCCGCGTCGATCAGTGGACGTATCTTGACGGCGATCGCCCCCTTCGCGGCGAGAAAGACGACGATGGTGATGGGCGCATCGATCGCTGGGAGTATTTCGACGCGCAAGGGCAACTGCTGATGGTCGGAACGGCGAGCCGCGGCGACGGCATCGAGGACACCTGGACGTACACAGCACGTGTCGGCGCGGAGAACCGCGTCGATGTCTCCACGCGCCGTGACCGCCAGGCCGATCGGCATGACTTCTACGTCGGGGGCATCCTCGTGCGCAGCGAGCTCGACACCAACGCTGACGGCCGGATCGATCGATGGGACCGCTACGACAACCGCGTGCTGCGCGAGGTGCAGTTCGACACCTCTTTCGCGTCGCCGCGGCCGGACCGCCGGTTGCTCTATGACGCCGAGGGCCGGTTTGTCGCGGCCGAAGCGGATGATGATCGTGATGGCCGGTTCGATCGCGTCGTGAACGGTGTGACGACACCTCCTGGAGGCACCAACAAATGAGCGTGTGGGCAAGACAACTCGGACGCGTCGGCTGCGTGCTTGGCGCCGCGCTGATCAGCGCCAACGCCTTTGCGCAGGGAGGTGTCGGAGCGGGGCCGCTCACCTCGTCGCTGGCCGACAAGGAGCCGACCGAAGGGGTCATCAAGCTCGGGCCGTTGCGCATGGCTCCCGGCCTGACGCTCAGCGAAGTCGGGCACGACGACAACGTCTTCGACGAAGCGAGCAACCCGAAAAAGGACTGGGTGGTGTCGGGTCTACCCGACCTGTCGCTTTTCGCGCGGCTGCGGTGGGTGCAGTTCTCGGTCTATGGCGGCGTGCCCTTCCAGTATTACGACGCCTACAAAACGGAGCGCTCCATCGGCAGCGCCTATCGCGGCCGGGCCGACATCCTGCTGAGCCGCCTGTCGCCCTTCATCGGCGGCGGCCGCACCCGGACGCGGTCTCGGCCGAACGGCGAAATCGACACCCGGGCCGATCAGCAGATCGATGAAGCCTCGGGCGGCATCGCCTACGAACTGTTCGCACATGGTCAGATGTTCGTGTCGATGATTCGCACCCAAGTCGATTTCAAGGACGCGCTTCAGTCGGGCATCAGCCTCGGCCAGTCGCTGAGTCGCAGGAGCGACGATTATCAGGTCGGCGTCAGGACGCAGCTGACACCGCTGCTGACCATGCAGGTGCACGGCTCGTATCGGGAAGACCGGTTCCGCAACGACCTGACCCGCAACGGCCAGTCGATGTCCGGGTCGGCCACGTTCACGTTCGACGCGGCGGCGGTCGTCAGCGGGAGCGCGTCGGTCTCGTACCAGGACTACAAGCCTGACGATCCGACGGTCGAACGATTTCGCGGCGTCACCGGCAGCGGCTTCATCACCTATCCATTCCTGGAGATTGGCCGTTTCAATTTCGGCTACAACCGCAGCCGGGAGTACTCGTTTGACGCGGCCGAGGCGTATTACATCGAGAATACAGGCCGGGCGATCTATACCCACCGGCTGTTCGGTGACGTCGACCTGCAGGCCCAGGCGTCGCGGTCGTACTTCAACTACGGCGCCCGCGAGGGCACCCCGCACCGCCAGGACTGGCTCGAAACCTACAACGGGAATCTCGGCTATAATTTGAAGAACCGGACGCGCGTTGCGGCGAATTACGAATACGCGGAGCGCCACTCGCGCGATATCGCGCAGCGCAATTACATTCGCCGGCGGATCTACCTCTCCTGGATGGTGGCGTTCTAGTCATGCTGCAACTGCTGCTCGCTCTCGTCCTGTTCGGCCAGACGGCGGCGACGCCCCAAGCGCCCGCCAGCAAGAATCCGACCTACGTGGTGGGCGCCACGGATGTGCTGTCGATCAAGGTCTACGACGAGCCGTCGCTCACGTGCGACTGCACCGTCGACTCCGACGGGTCGATCACGTTCCCGCTCGTCGGGCGCGTCGAGGTCGGGGGCAAGACCCTGCGGCAGATCGAAACCGAACTCACCGAGCAACTGCGCTCCGGCTACGTGAAGCGCGCGCAGGTGTCGGTGGAAATCAAGAATTACCGCAGCCGCTCCATCTTCGTCCTTGGTGAAGTCCGCACGCCCGGGAAGTATTCGATCGACAACGAAGTGACGCTGCTCGAGGTCATTGCCAATGCCGGATCGCTGACACCGACAGCCGGCAACACGATCATCGTGCAGCGGCAGAAGGACCCGTCGGCGCCGGTCACCGGCCCGGCGCTCGCCAGCCAGGACACCGGCGTCGAGATCATGCGTATCAGCTACGAGGACCTCAAGGAAGGGCGGCTCAGGTCGAACATCGTCCTGCAGGACGGTGACACGCTGTTCATTCCCGAGGCCGACCGGTTCTACGTGACCGGGTACGTGCGGACGCCGGGTGCCTACGTCTTGAAGCCAAACATGACCGTGCAGCAGGCGATCGCGCAGGCCGGCGGCCTGACCGAGCGCGGCACCTTCCGGCGTCTCAAGATCCTTCGGAAGGACAAGGACGGCAAGGAAGTCGAGATCGACGCCAAGACCACCGATCTCGTGCGTCCGAACGACACGATCAAGGTCGCGCAGCGGCTGATCTGACCGGCGCGGCTCGCCGCCGCGCCGCGCTTTCCATGAAACTCATTATCGAGCCGGGACGCGCGTCGGCCCATTACTGGGGCGATCTGTGGCGCTACCGCGAGCTGTTGTACTTCCTCGCCTGGCGCGACCTCGCGGTACGCTACAAGCAGACCGTGATCGGCGTGGCATGGGCGCTGATCCGGCCCGCCATCACCATGCTGGTGTTCGTGGCGTTTCGCCGGCTCGTCGACCTGCCGGCCGGTGCCACGCCGGAACTCCTCCTCGTATTTGCGGCGGTGCTGCCGTGGCAGTTCGTGTCGAGCGCCTTGCTCGAGTCATCTGCCAGCCTCGTCGGCAACGCCAGCCTGGTGTCGAAGGTGTACTTCCCGCGGCTGCTGATTCCACTGGCGGCCGTGGCGACGGCGTTCATCGACTTCCTGGTCACGCTGGTCCTGCTCGCGCTGCTGATGGCGTGGTACGGCCATGTGCCCGGCGCGTCGCTGCTGGCGCTGCCACTGTTTGCGATGCTCGGCGCCGCCCTGGCCACCGGCGTCGGGTTGTGTATCGCGGCGCTGACCGTGAAGTACCGCGACTTCCGCTACGTCGTGCCGTTCCTCGTTCAGGTCGGCCTGTTCGTCTCGCCGATTGCGTTTACCACCTCGCGGCTGCCTGAACGGCTGCGCGCCGTCTATGCACTCAATCCGCTCGTCGGGATCATCGACGGGTTCCGGTGGTCCATTCTCGGCTTGCCGCTGGCGTGGAGAGACGTGGCGACCGCGGCGATCGTCACCGCTGTGTCGCTGATGCTGGGCGTGTGGTACTTCAGGCGCGTCGAACGCGAGTTTGCCGACGTCATCTGACGATTGACGGTCATGATCACGATCGAGTCTCTCGGCAAACGCTACCGACTTCGTCACGAGGCCGCCGGCCCGCGCTACGTGACGCTGCGTGACGAAATTGCCTCCCGGTTGCGCTCGCCCTTTCGACGGCGCGGCACGGCGGCCGCCCCAGGCCGCGAGAACTTCTGGGCGTTGCGAGACGTGTCATTCTCGGTCGGCCGCGGCGAGGTGGTCGGTGTGATCGGCCGCAACGGCGCCGGCAAGAGCACGCTGTTGAAGATCCTCAGCCGCATCACCGATCCCACCGAGGGCCGTGTCACGATCGAGGGGCGCATGGCCAGCCTGCTCGAGGTCGGCACCGGGTTTCATCCCGAGCTGAGCGGGCGCGAGAACATCTACTTGAACGGCGCGATCCTCGGGATGTCGCGCGCCGAGATCCGCGGCAAGTTCGACGAGATCGTCGCATTTGCGGAGGTCGAGCGTTTCCTCGACACGCCGGTCAAACATTACTCGTCAGGGATGTACGTCCGGCTGGCTTTTGCGGTGGCCGCGCACCTGGAGCCGGAGATTCTCGTCGTCGACGAAGTGCTCGCCGTCGGCGACGCGGAATTCCAGAAGCGTTGTCTGGGCAAGATGCAGGACGTCAGCCAGTCCGGCCGGACCGTCCTGTTCGTCAGCCACAACATGGCGGCGGTGCAAGCACTGTGCGGCCGTGCGGTGTGGCTCGACCGTGGCAAAGTGGAGTACGACGGGCGCACGGAGGACTGCGTGTCGCGCTACCTGTCGGCGACAATGGGCGCACAGCCGGAGCACGCGTCAGGACCGGTTCCCATCGGCGATGAACTGTCGCTCACGCGCATCGAGTTGACGCCGAATCCGGTGCAAAGCGGCGGGCGCGTCGACTTCGCGCTGCAGTTCAACGCCAGGAGCCGGTCGCGCATCAACGAACTGACGCTGCTCGTTTACGCCGCGCAGGACGTGCGTGTCGCCATTCTCGACCTGCGCACGCCGGCATTTCCGATCACCATCGAGGCGGGCTCGATTTGGCAGCTGCGTGGCTCGATCGAGCGCGTGCCGCTCGTCGAAGGCGATTATCAGGTCGGCCTCGGTATCGGCACCCAGGCCTTCTGGGGGAACCGATTGAACCTCGTCGACTTGCGCGTCGCGGCGCGGCCGAGGCCCGGACAGCTCGCGCCACACATGCCTCAGTACCGCGGCTACGTGGAGCTCGATGCGCATGTTCATGATTGAACTCTGCGGCTGGCGCCCGTTCCGGCTGCTGCGGTCGGCGGTGTTGGCCAACAGCCGCTGGCAGCAATCAAACCAGCTGGATCGCGTCGACGCCATTCAGAGCGCGATCGACGTGTTGCATGCGCGCCGCTACCTTGAAATCGGCGTTGACCAGGGCATCGTGTTTACGGAGGTTCGCGTCGCCGACAAACACGGCGTGGATCCGGTGGCGCCCGCCCCGCCCGTGCTGCGGCTCCGCGGCGAACCTGGCGTGACCTACCATCAGATGCCGTCAGATGCGTTCTTCGAACGAGCCGCGGCCGGTGCGCTCGCGGGCGGCATCGACGTGGCGTTCATCGACGGCCTGCATACCTGGCAACAGACGTATCGCGACTGCCTGAATGCACTGAAGCACTTGAACCCGGGCGGGGTCATCCTCGTGCACGACTGCCTGCCGGCGAACGCCGAGGAGGCGTGCGTCGCCGAGAACATCGCGGAGGCCTGGCGGATCAACGGGCCGGCGTGGAATGGCGACTGGACCGGCGACGTGTGGAAGACGATCGTGATGTTGCGGGCCACCGAGCCGGCTCTGCAGACCGACGTCCTCGACAGCGACCACGGCATCGGCATCCTTCGCCGCGGTCACAACCATGCGGGCCTGGCACTCAGCCGGACGCAAGTGGAGCAGCTGCAGTACGACGATCTGCGGCGCCACACAGCGCAGCTGCTCGGACTGCGCGAGCCCTCGTTCCTGTGGGCGGTGCTCAATCAGCTCCGCGAGCAGCGCGCGGAGGCGCGTGCGTCACGTGGCTGATCCGCTGCTGACGGTCTGCATCCCGGCCTATAACCGTCCCGACCTCCTGCGCGAGGCGCTGGCCAGCCTGTGCGATCAGGGCCTGCTTCGTGACTCGTACATCGTGGCGGTGTCCGACGATGCGTCGCCGACGCCGCTGGACGGGGTCATCAGCGAATTTCGCTACCGGCTGCACATCATTCACGACCGTGCAGCCAGCAACATCGGCCATCTCGCCAATTTCGATCGCGCCTGGTCGCTGACGCACACGCCGTTCATCTCGTTCCTGTCCCATGACGATGTGGTGGCGCCAGGGCAGCTGGGCCGGGCGCTTCAGGTGCTGAACGACGTGCCTGATACGGTGTTGGTGGCCTCCCTTGGGCTGTGCCAGCGCTACCCCGGCTCCGTTGATACGCGGCTGCATGGGATGTTCTTGCGCGGCGCCGCTTCGTCATACTCGGCGCCGTACGCGTGGCAGCGCGAGGAATGGTTTGCGCTCGCGTTGATCTCCACGCCGCTGTTGCTGACTGGGTCGGTGTTTCGAGCCGACATGTTTCGGCGCTGCCGGCGCTGGCTGTCGTTCCCGCTGTGGCATGACCGGCTGATGCTGGCGGAAATGGGCCTGCACGGTTCGGTGCGCAGCCTGCCGTGGATCGGCGGCTATTACCGCGTCCGCGAGGGGCAGCTGAGCGGGGAACTGTGGTCGCAGCATCAGTCGGAATTCAAGGATGCCTCCGCCGCGGTGCTCGATCTGTGCCGCGCGCACGGCATCGCCGTGATCGATTTCTGGTTCGAGCACCTGTGCTCAGTGCCGGCAGACGAACGACAGGTGTATCTCCGGCTCCTGCACACCGCGTTATCGACGGACGAGTTCTCGGCGATCCGGACGCGCTGCGAGCATCGCCTGGGTGTTCGGTTGCCGTTGACGCGATTGGAGCGGATGCGAGTGCCGGCGGCCATCGCCACGCTCGTCCGCCAGCTCGATCAGGCGCTGGCGACACGGGGCCGCTGACATGGAACGAAGCCTTCGCTTTCGCGTGTCCGGCGCGTTGCGCTCGATCGCGTCGCGCGCGTTCGGCTTCCCTTACAGCCGGCATGGACTTGACGACGGGCTCGTGCCGTTCCTGCCTGAAGGCACGCCAATTTCGCTGGTCGATGTCGGCGCGTCCGACGGCCACTTCACGTCGATCGTCGAGGCGCACGCCGGCATCACGCGCGCGGTGCTGATCGAGCCGCAGCCGCAGCGATGCGCGGAGCTGCGATCGAGGTACGCATCTGATCGGTTTGTGATCCGCGAATGTGCGGTGTCGGATGCGGAGGGGGCCACGCCGCTCGACATCCTGAATGCGCACTACAGTTCATCGCTGCTCAAACCGCTGCCCGAGGTAGGCGGATCAGGGCAGCGGCTCGACCTGACGGTGCGCGAGCGCGTGACGGTCGCCAAGAAGACCCTCGATACCCTCGTCGCGGACGCAGGGATGCCGGCCACGATCGACCTGCTCAAGATCGACACGCAAGGCACCGAACTGCAGGTGTTGCGCGGGGCCGAACGCGTGTTGCCTCGGGTCCGGCTTATCTGGGTGGAGGTCTCGTTCGTCGCGCTGTATGAAGGGTCGGCGTTGTTTGCCGACGTGCACGCCTTCCTGCGCTCGCGGGGGTTCAGGTTGTATTCGATCCACAATGGGTTTCGCGGCACTGACGGCGAATTGCTGCAGGCTGACGCGCTCTTTCTGGGCACCACGGTGCCGGCATCACGCATATGAAAACAGTTCTCGTGACGGGATCCTCCGGATTGATCGGCTCCGAAGTGAGCCACTACTTTGCGACCGAGCTGGGGTGGCAGGTACACGGCATCGACAACAACCAGCGGGCGGTGTTCTTCGGGCCGCAAGGCGACACGCGGTGGAACCAGCAGCGGCTGCAACGCGAGCTGAAGTCCTTCACGCATCACGAGCTGGACATTCGCGACCGTGCCGGTGTGCGCGCGCTCCTCGCCGAGCTCACACCCTCGGCGATCGTTCACACGGCCGCGCAGCCGAGCCACGACCGAGCAGCCGCGATCCCGTTTGACGATTTCGATACGAATGCGACGGGTACGTTGAACCTGCTCGAGGCGGCACGCCAGGCCTGCCCAGAGGCTCCGTTCGTGCACATGTCGACCAACAAGGTGTACGGTGACGCGCCGAACCTGATTCCACTGCGCGAGCTCGAGACGCGCTGGGACTACGCCGATCCCGCGTACGCGCACGGCATTCCCGAATCGTTCTCGATCGATCAGTCGAAGCACTCGTTGTTCGGCGCGTCGAAGGTGGCTGCCGATGTGATGGTCCAGGAATACGGGCGCTACTTCAACATGCCGACGTGCTGCCTCAGAGGCGGCTGTCTCACGGGTCCGAACCACAGCGGCGTGGAGTTGCACGGGTTTCTGTCGTACCTGGTGAAGTGCAACCTGGAAGGCCGCCATTACACGGTGTTCGGCTACAAGGGCAAACAGGTCCGCGACAACATCCATTCGCTCGACGTCGCGCGTTTCATGGCCGCCTTCATCGCCGCACCTCGCGCGGGCGAGGTTTACAACCTCGGCGGCGGCAAGGACAACTCCTGTTCGATTCTCGAAGCCTTTACCATCACCGAAGGTGTTACGGGGATGAAGCAGCAGTACACCTATACGGATCAGAATCGCGCCGGTGACCACATCTGCTACTACTCCGACCTGCGCAAGATGCGGGCGCACTATCCGCAGTGGGACATCACCAAGTCACTGGCGACCACGATCCGGGAAATCGTCGAGGCATGGCGGGTGCGCACGCCGTCAGCGCCAGCGTGAACGAACTGCCGCGGCTGTTGTACATCGGCGACGTGAGCGTCGCCGACTCGGTGGCAGGCGAAGCGTTGTTGTACCGCCTGTTGCAGTACTATCCGCAGGACCGTCTGGCACTCGTCTGCGGCATTCGCCCCGACATGCGCCGCTTGCCAGGGGTGGCGTATCACGAATGGGCGCCGGCGTTTCCGGGTTTGCTGCACTCGCGCGTCGCCGAGGAATACGTCTTGTGGCGCGCGTGGCGGTACTACGAAGTGCCACCGGCCATCTCGCACATCGCAACCATGTTCAAGCCGCAGGCGATCCTGACCATCTCACACGTCAGCGGCTGGCTCGCGGCGTGGCAGCTCGCCCGCCATCGCGGCGTGCCGCTCCATCTCATCGCGCACGACGACTTCGTCTACGCGAGCCGTTTCCCGGCGTGGTCGCGACCGTGGGCGGAGCGCAAGTTCGGCGAGGCGTATCGATTCGCCTCCGGCCGGTTCTGCATCTCCGAGGCCATGGAGGAGTCGTACCGAATGCGCTTCGGCGTCGGCGCCGACATCCTCTACCCGACACACAAAGGTAGTCGTGACTTGTCGAGCGTGAGCCCGCGCGTCGACCGTGCCGATCGGCAGATGACGTTTGCCTATGGTGGATCGCTCAACAGCGCCGCCGACATCGACATGGTCGTCCGGTTCGCCAAGGCCGCGGCCGCACGCGGTCACCGGCTGATGGCGTTCACGCCGCAGTGCGCGATACTCGCGGCTGCGGCAGAGGCGGATGGTGCCTCGATCGATACCCGCGCGCCGGTCCATTCCGACGAGTTGCTCGAACGATTGCGCGTCGATGCCGACTGCTTGTTCCTGCCACAATCGATGGCGGCCGGTGACCGTGGGTCCGTCGCGACGGCGTTTTCGACCAAGTGGGCTGACTACGCCACGGTTGGCTTGCCGGTTCTGGTATGGGCGCCTCCGCAGTCGTCGAGCGCACGGTTCGTCACGACGCATCCGGGTTGCGCCGAGCTTGTGACCGGGCCAGACGTAAACGACCTCCTGCCGGCGTTCGAGGCTCTCGAACGGAGTCCGGGTCATCGCCGACGGCTGGCTGAAGCCATTCTTGCCGCCGCCCGTACCGTCTTTTCGCCCGGCGAAGCTTGGGAACGATTTCGCGCGGCGCTCGCCGCGCCGCCGGTGACGGCATGACCGGCTCGCCGCTGTTGACGGTCGT
>CAZBYY010000046.1:0-17184 GCA_964495855.1 uncultured Acidobacterium sp.
GCCGCACCAGTGTCGCGATCACAAGCAGCCAGGTCGCGCGCCAGCCCGTTGTGCGCGCGCGAAACGCCCCGCAAATGCACGCGGCAAGGCACGCGACGAAGAGGAAGTGCCACGCGACGTGTGCAAGCACTTAGTTGACGTCTCGCGGCAGGAGGTTGCTGACGATTAATTCCTCGACCGCGCCACGGCGATCCGGCCGCGAGTTGACCGAGCGGCGTGCGGGCACGCGCCACGCGCGCAGTCCGGCGCCGGCCACCTCGGGGTGGTCTTCGTAGAGCGCGATCACGTCGGGCGCGACCGAATTACTGAGCAGCACGTGCACGCCGCGCGCCGCGAGCTCGATGACGACGCGATGCAACAGGCCTTGCTGTTCCTCGCTGAACCCCTGGCGGGTGTAAGCGCGAAAGTTCGCGGTGCGGCTGAGCGGGGCATACGGCGGATCGAAATACACGAAATCACCGGCGCGGGCATCGCCGACCACCCGGTCGAACGATGCATGCTCGATCTGTACGCCTGGCGCCGCGAGCAGCGCCGCGGCCCGTTCGAGGCGCGGCCGGTTCAGGACGCGCGGGGCGTCGTATCGGCCGGGCGGCACATTGAACGCTCCCGAGGCGTTGAGCCGAAACAACCCGTTGTAGCCGGTGCGATTCAGGTAGATCAGCATCGCCGCGAGCTCGCTCGGATACGCGTCGACATGGCTGCCCTGCGCGCGCCACGCGGCACGCATCGGGTTGAAGCGCCGGTCGCGCACCTCCAGGAACGCCTCGCGGCCACGCGCGGCATGATCGGCGGCGAGCCGGTCGAGCGTCGCGACGACCTCGCCCAGCGACTGCTGGACGCGCCGATAGCAGGCGATCAAGTCCGCGTTTGCATCGCTCAGCAGCGCGCCGTCGCCGTTGAGACGCCCGGCCGCCGCGAGATCGAAGAACACCGCACCGCTGCCGAGGAACGGCTCGTAATAGCGATTGAGGGTGCCTGGGTAGAACCGGCGCAGGATGGGGAGCAGCTGGCGCTTGCCGCCGACCCACTTCAAGAATGGCCGAATCCTCACGCGTGAAATGGTAACAGCCCGACGGATGGGGGCCGGACGAATTGTCGTCGGTCGCGCGCGCCACCCGACCACTTGCCTCAATCATTCGCGATCGATGCGTCGTGTTATCGTCGGGCATCGACGCATGCGCGTCCGTCCCCGGCTCCTGTACATCGGCGATATCGCCGTTGAAGACACGCATCACAGCGCGGTACAGCTCTATCGCCTGCTGAGCGGCTATCCTGCCGAGCGGTTGTGCGTCGTCGAGACGCGCGTACGCACGCCACAGCCAGACCGTCGGCTGCCCGGCGTGCGGTACGTGACGCAACGAATCGCGAATCCTCGCTGGCTGGGCGACGGAACCCGTGGCCTGTATTCGATGTGGGTAACTGATTCGGTCGCGCTGCGGGTGGATGCAATCGGCGCGGCCGTAGGCGAGTTCGAGCCGGATGCCGTCCTCACGATCGGGAGCGGCCTCGGATGGCTGGTTGCCGATGCGCTCGCGCGACAGTGGCGCGTGCCGCTGCATCTGATCGCGCATGACGAATGGCCGAAGCTTGCGGCGCGGGAGCAATGGCTCGTGGCACCGCTGCGGCGGCGATTCGGCGACGTCTATCGTCGAGCGCGGACGCGATTCTGCGTGTCGCCGTACATGGACGACATCTTCACATGCCGCTACGGAGTTGCCGGGACGGTGTTGTATCCGATCCGGCGACAGGGTGCCGGCTGCGTGACGAGCGGCGAGGCGACGGGTCAGCAGCTGACGGTTGGATACTGCGGCGGCAGCGGCGTGCACGTCATGCCGGGACTGACGCTACTGGCACACGCGGCGCATGCGTTGAACGCGCGCGTCGTGGTGTATGGGCCGTTCGAGCGATCGCGCCGCGAGCGCCTCCAAGCGATCGCGCCGGTGTTCGATTTCCGCGGCTTCGCCAGTTACGAGGACATGCTCGCGGGTCTCGGCGCCACTGCGGTGCTCTTCGCGCCGCTCGCATTCGACGCCGCGTCGCGCGACAACATGATCGCGTCGTTTCCGAGCAAGCTGGCCGAATATACCGCGACGGGCGTGCCGATTCTGGTATTCGCTCCCGCCGAGACCTCGGCGGCGCGATGGGCCCGCGACCACGACGCGGCCATCGTGGTCGACGCCGAGACGGTTGATGCGCTCATCGAGGGGCTGACGGCGATCGGTCTCGACGATCGGCGACGCGCCGATCTGTCCGCACACGCGCGCACCGCCGGCGAGGCCTTCGCCTACGAAACCGGCCGCGCGATTTTTGACGGTGCGATCGGATGAGCGACCGGCTGACGATCGTTCTGACACTGAAGAATCGATCCGCCTTTACTTACCGGTGGATGCGGTACATGAACGAGCGGCGCTGTCCCTATCCCATCCTCATTGCCGACGGCGGGGACGACCGAGACATCGAGGCGCACTTGCGGGACGCGTCGAACTATCCCTCGCTGCGCTATACCTATCTTCGGTATCCCGTCGATGCGGATTACGGCCTGTACCAGGCCAAGCTCGCGGCCGTCATCGATCACGTGTCGACGCCGTACGTGCAGCTTGCCGATAACGACGACTTCATCCTGCTCGACGCAAACGACGCGTGCTGTGGGTTTCTCGACGCGCATCCGCGCACGGTCAGTTGTGGCGGGCGGCGCTACGTGTTGCGCCTGTTGACGCGCACCGGAGCGCTCAGTGCGGCGCCGGCGGCGCCGCGGTATGAGGCGCGGCTCGATCGGCGAGTCAAGAGCGTGCATGGCGGCACGCCGGCCGAACGGCTGTCATATTTCTTTCGCAATGTGCTGCAGCGGTATCTCTGGGGCGCGTGGTACTGGGTACACCGCACGGAGGCGGTGGCAGCGGCTTTCGATAAAGGGCGGCACCATCGGTTCCGGGATCCCGTGACCCACGAGGCACACGTGCACATGACGCTGTTGTCGCTTGGCGAGTACGAGGAGCTGGGCGAGCCGGCGAATGTGATCCAGGCTGGCAGCTCCCAACTCACGGCCCCTGCCGAAGCGCAGGGCACGGTCGTCGAACGGTTCGAGCGGGTTGATGCAGTGGCGGACTTACGGGAATCCGTTGCACACCTGGCCGTACCGCTTTCCGCGTCAGAGCGCCGCGAGGTGATGGACGCGATCGACGCGTGGCTGAAGGCCCAAGCCGATCGCCGCGCACCGCAGCCGCCGCCGTCACTCTGGCAGCGTTGGCGCGACCGGTCTGCCAAGCAGTCGACCGCGCTGCCGATGATCGAACCGTACATACTTGGCTAAGTTCATGGAGTCCTTGAACGCCTACGCGGGCGCGCGCGTCGCCGTGACCGGCGCATCCGGGTATATCGGCTCGGTCCTGGCGGCCCGTCTTCGCCGTGCCGGCGCAGATGTCCTCGCCGCGGATCGATCGCTGCTGTCCGCGCCGTCTGCCGCGGCGCCGCTCGTGGATCGTGAGGTGATCTTCCATCTCGCATCGAATACCAGCGTGCGCGCGGCGGCCGCTGATCCGGGGGCCAGCGTGCGCGCGACCGTCGCGCCGCTTCGGCACCTCGCCGCGGCCGCGCGGGCGCACGGTCACCGGCCGCGGGTGGTCCTCGCGTCCACGGTGACGGTGTATGGCGTGACCGACGGATGCGTCGACGAGCGTGCCGTCCCTGCGCCCGCGACGACATACGATGCCCACAAGTGGGAGGCCGAGCAGGTCCTGGCAGAGGCCACCGTCGACGGCGTGATCGACGGCGTGACCCTTCGCATCGCCAATGTCTACGGCGAAAGTCCCGCGCCGGTGTCTTCGGCAGACCGGGGTTTCCTGAACCGGGCCATCGCCCGGGCCCTCGCAGGCAATGACCTCTCGTTTTATGGCGACGGCGCCTACGTGCGCGATTTCATCCACGTCGATGACGTGGCCTCGGCGTTGTTGGCGGCAGGACGGGTCCGCGAGCCGCGCGCGCGGTGCTTCAACGTTGTGACGGCAATCGGCACGCCGATGCGGGATGCGATTGAGCTGATTGCCACGACAGCGGCGCGGATCACGGGGCGGCGCGTCGCCGTGTCGGGCACGGAGTGGCCGCCGGATGCGTTACCGATCGATCGCCGCAGTTTCGCCGGCAGCAACGACCGGATTCGCGCCGAGCTCGGGTGGGCTCCGCACATCGGGCTCGCGGAAGGCATTGCGCGCACGATGGAATCGAGCGTGCAGTCGTGCGCGTGATCATTACCGGCGCGCTCGGCTACATCGGATCGCAACTGATCCGCAGCGCCTGGCCCGAGGCCGTCGACGAGCTGCTGCTCATCGACAACCTGAGCACGCAGCATCCAACGACCCTGTTTGACGCGTCGCCGCGATGCGCGGTGCGCGTCAGCGAAGCGGACGTGCGCGATCTCGACCTCAACCGTTTGCTGGAACCGGGCGATGTCGTCATCCACTTGGCGGCAATCGCCGGCACCGAAGCCGACACGTGCAGCCGCGAGTCGCTGGACGAGATCAACGTCGGCGCCACGACGCGCGTCGCCGAGTCATGCGCCGAGCGTGGCGCGCGGCTGGTGTTTCTGTCGAGCACGAGCGTCTACGGCGGCTTCGACGGAACGGTCACCGAACAGACGCCTATCGAGGCGCAGCCGCCGACCTATGCGTACGCGCTGAGCAAGTGGCGCGCAGAGCTGGCGATCGCAACCCTGGCCTGTCGCCGCCCGCTCGACTACGTCATCGCGCGCTGCGGCACCGTGTACGGTCCGTCGCCCGCGCTGCGCTTTCATACGGCGATCAGCCGGTTCTGCTGGCAGGCGACGATCGGTGTCCCGCTCACGGTGTGGCGGACGGCCCTCGACCAGCGGCGCCCGTATCTCGACCTCGACGACGCCGTTCGAGCCATACAGTTCCTGATCAAGCCGCGGCGGCACCGCCTGTATAACGTGATCACCGAGACCGCGACGGTCCGCGACGTTGTCGAGATCCTTCGGCAGCTCGTGCCGGATCTGGCCACCGAACTCGTGGATGCGCCGGCCATGACGATGCGGTCGCAGGACGTGTCGGTACGCCGCATCGCAGCGGAGGGATTTGAATGCCACGGCGGTCTCACGCGCGGCATCAGTGAGACCTTGGATCGGCTGCGCGGCCTGCGCGCGGCGCCACGGGTCGGCATGTCATGAATCGCTGCCGCGTGTGTGACGCCCCCCTCGAGGCGTTCATGTCATTCGGGCCCATGCCCCTGGCGAACGCCTTCCTCAGCGAAGCGGACATCGCGAGCGAGGAGTTCTACCCGCTCGAGCCGGCGATCTGCGAACGGTGTGGGACCTTTCAACTCACGACGCAGCCTGCGCCGTCGCGCCTGTTCCGATCCGGCTATCCCTTTCGCACCGGCTCCTCGACGCGGATGGTTGCCCATTTCACCGCCTTGGCAGCCGAGCTCCGCCGGCGCTGTGCCGAAGAGCGGCCGTTGGTCGTCGAGATCGGCGCGAACGACGGCACGTTACTGGCCGCGTTGACCGCGGCCGGGTGTTGCGCGATCGGCGTCGAGCCGGTCAACGAGTGCGCGGCCGCCATTCGTGCGCGCGGGCTCGAGGTCGTCGAGGGGTTCTTCAACGCGGCGACCGCCGGCGCGATCGCCGCGGCGCACGGCTGCGCCGACGTGATCGTCGCCGCCAACGTCATCTGCCACATTCCCGACGTGCATGATCTCGCCGCCGGCATTTGCCGGCTATTAGAGGACGCCGGCCTGTTCGTGTTCGAAGATCCTTATCTTGGCGACATGCTGGAGGTGGGCTCCTACGATCAGATCTACGACGAGCACGTGTTCGTGTGGTCGGCGACGTCGGTGGCCGCCGCGTTTCAGCGTCACGGCCTCGAGTTGATCGACGTGCAGCCGCTTCGGACCCACGGTGGCTCGCTCCGTTACGTGTTGGCAAGAACGGGCCGGTACCCGGCGGCACCGAGCGTTGAGGAGGTGCTGGCGCACGAGCGTGCACGCGGCCTGTCTCGCCGGGACACCTACGAGCGGTTTCGATCAGCATGCGAGGCATCGCGGGATGCGCTGTCGACCCTGCTGCACCGGCTCCACGATCAGGGGCGTCGTGTCGAGGGCTATGCGGCGACCTCGAAGAGCACGACGGTGTTGAACTACGGGCGGATCGGCCCCACGCTGATCCAGCGCATCGCCGACTCGACGCCGGCCAAGCAGGGCAAGCTCACGCCGGGCATGCACATTCCGATCGTGTCGCCGGAGCACTTCATGGCCGATCCGCCGGACTTTGCGGTGCTGTTTGCGTGGAACCATGCCGCGGAGATCTTCGAGAAGGCCCGCGCCTTCCCGGAGGGCGGCGGACGCTGGATTCGGTTCGTACCCGACGTCCGCATCCTCGATTAGATTGGTGGCGACACCCGTGGCAGCCACACGCCGACGATTCGCCGCGTTGATGCAGGTCCTGCGCGAGATGGCGCAGGCCTCACCGTATCGCGCCGTGGCGACGCTTGCGCTGATGCTGGTTCTCACTTTCACGGAAGGCGCAACGCTGTTGATGCTGGCGCCGCTCCTGGAACTCGTCGGCGTCGTTGAAAATCCGCTGCCCTCCGCGCAGGGCTGGATCGCTGCCGCGCTCCGCGTGATCGCTGTCGAGCCGACGCTCGCATCGGTCCTCGTTCTGTTCGTCGCGGTGGCTGCGGCGCGGGCGCTGGCACGGCGGCTCGAAGTCCGGCTGGTCGCGTCCCTGCGCGAAGACATCATCCGCGACTACCGCATGCGCCTGTATCGCGCCATGTCCGGCGCCGAGTGGCGCTTCCTCGTGACGCGGACGCCCGCCGAATTCGGCGTGGCGATTACGAGTGAGATCGCGCGCGTCGGCACCGTCGTGACGCAGCTGGCCGATCTGGCCGTGGTGCTGATGGTGTCGGCCGTGTATCTCGCGCTGGCGATTCGCCTGTCACCGTCCATGGCAACGCTCGTGATCGGCTGCGCAGCGGTGCTTGGATGGTCCGTGCGCGGCACGATCCATCGCGCGACCGCCGTCGGCAGCCGAGGTGTTGAGGCGCGCGCGCAGCTTCATGCCGCCGCAGCCGAACACATTGCCGGCATCAAGACGGCGCGCACCATCGGCGCCATCGCTGCGCACGACGCCGAGTTCGCCGCGTTGACCGCCGCCGCCCACGCCGCGGGCCGGGAGGTCGCCGAGAGCGAAACCAACCTGCAGCAGCACCTCGAGTTTGGATCGACGATTCTGCTGGCGGTGATCGTGTTCGTGTCTGTCGAGCTGCTGCATGTGCCGCCGCCCCTGCTGCTCGTTCTCCTGTTCGTGTTCGCGCGGCTGATGCCGCGCCTCGTCAACAGCTACCGCCTGGTCCAGGGCCTGGCGATGGCCCTGCCGATCCTCGATCGCGTGCAGGGGCTCGAGCGCGACTGCCTTGCGGCCCAGGAGGTGCCCGCTCGCGCGCATCGCACGGTGGTCCTGCACGATCGACTCACGTTCGATCGCGTTTCGTTCTCGTACGCCGCGCGCAATGGTGAACCGGCAATCGATGGCTTGCAGTTGACGATCCAGGCCGGCCAGACGACGGCGATCGTTGGCGCCTCCGGGTCGGGGAAGACGACGCTTGCGGATCTGCTCACCGGCTTGCTGTCGCCCACGTCTGGACGCATTGTCATCGACGGCGTCGTCCTCGATGCCGATGCGCTCGCGTCGTGGCGCGCGCAACTGGGCTACGTCGCGCAAGACACGTTCCTGCTGAACGACACCGTGCGCGCCAACCTCCAGTGGGGACACCGAGACGTGATCGACGAGCACATGTGGGAGGCGCTGCGTCGAGCGTCGGCGGCTGCGTTCGTCGAGGGGCTGCCGCGTGGCCTGGAGACCGAGATCGGCGAGCGCGGCGTGCAGCTGTCGGGCGGCGAGCGGCAGCGACTGTCGATCGCCCGCGCCTTGTTGCGCCAGCCGCGCGTCCTGCTGCTGGACGAGGCGACCAGCTCGCTCGATGCCGAAAACGAACAGCGCATTCAGCAGGCGGTCGACGGACTGCGTCACCGCATGACCATCATTGTGATCACGCACCGGCTGACGACCATCCGGCACGCGGATGTGATTCACGTCATGGATGGAGGCCGGATCGTCCAGAGTGGTACGTGGGACGACCTCGTCGCCGATACGCAGGGTCGATTTGCCGCGCTCGTGCGGACCTTCAGCGGCGAGCTGGCGCCCGAGACCGTGTGATCGCGGTCCCTCGCACTCGGAATGCGATCGCCTTGATCGTGGCGGTCGCCGCAGCTGGATTGCTGATCGCGTTCCAGGGCTGGCGCTCGCGCGGACCGGATTTCGACGTGACACCGGCGATGGCGCGCGCGGTCGCATTCGTCGAGCGCGGTGTGGTGCCACCGCGCGGCACGCTCACCGATCTCGGGTCGTACTTTCCCGCGGGTACCTCGTGGCTGCTGGTGCCAGGTGTCGTGCTGCTGCACGACCCGCGCCTCGTCGAGTTGTTCACCACCGGCGCGCTGTATCTGCTCACGCTGGTCGGTATCTTCCTGCTGGCGCGCCGACTGTTCGATGTGCGGGTCGCCGTCGCCGCGGTGGTCATCTACGCGCTGTCGCAACAAGCCCTGAACCTGGCGAGCTGGCTGTGGCCGCGTGGGCATCCGGTGTTCTACATCTGGATCGCGTACTGCTGCGAACGCTGGATCGCGGGTCGCTCCGGTGTGTTCGCGGCGTATGCGCTGGCCCTGTGGTCGGTCGGGATGTACGTCCATTTCGAACTCGCACCGGCGATCCTGATGCCGGCCGCAGTGTGGATCGCCTTCCGGCCGCCGGTCGAATGGCGGGCACTGGCGATTGCCGGCGCCGCGCTGACCTGGTTGTGGATGCCGTATCTGCGGCTCGAAGCGACGCGCGGTTTCATCGACGTGCAATCGCAATTGCTGTTGCGATCGATCGATGCGCGCGGCGTTGAACGCGTGCCGATGTGCGGCGAGGAGCCCACCACATCGCCGGTGCTGCTGCCGTACGTGCCAGAGACCACGTCACCGGCGGTCCGGGTCGCGACCATGCTTGATCTCGTCCCCGCGAACCCGAACACGCGGGTGGTGGGAGGCGAGTTTCTGCTGCTGGCCCTCATGTCTCTGGGGCTGCTGCTGCTCGCGTGCGCCGCCCTCGGCTTCGATCCCCAGCCGCGCGGGGCGCCTCGAGTCCTCGCGGCCGGTGTGGCGTTGCTGTGCGTCGAGATCCTGGCCGTCGAAGCGACGTTGCGATGGGGCCTCGATCCGGCACATCCGATGACCAGGCCGCTGCTCGCACTACGCCGGCTGAATGTCGTGCTGGTCTGCGTCCTGCCTGTTGCGGGTGTGTGGCGCGCGGCCTGGGATCACCTGTCATCGCGGTTCTTGCTGCTGGCCGTGAGCGTGCCGTGGGCGGTGTTGTTGCTGCTGACCGAAGAGGGCGGGGATCGCCGGTTCATTGGTCTCTGGCCCCTGCAGTCGATCGTGCTCGGCGTTGCCGTGATTGCCGTCGCCGAGCGCATGCCGCAGCGCCGCTGGGTCCGCTCGATCGGCATCGCGGTTGTGGTCGCCATCGTTGCGGCGAATCTCCTGACGGTGAAACGGCTCCGCGACTGGCGGCTCCACGGCTGGAGCGGCCAGGATGCGCCCCGGTTGCTGGCGCGCGATTATCGCGTCATGGTGTGCGATTGAGGCGATCGAACGCGGCGCGATATCCCTCGTCTGTCAGTTGTGAGGGATCGTGTGTCCGCAGCGCGGTTTTCAGCCGCTCCGACTGCTCGTAGAGCGGCGCGAAATAGGGGCCGTTCGCGATCCGCAACCAGTCCGTGCGGAGGCTGAAGAGGTTGGCGCACACGATCCCGATGAGCGCAATGGTGACGACACGGCCGATCGCTCGCTGCCGACCGACGGCGTCCAGGGCGGCACCGGCGCCGATCGCCGCGAGCGTGAGGACTGGCAGCGTGTAGTTCCAGAACCTGTGGTCGATGAACTCGTCGATCGGCGGGTGCTGGCGGATCATGAGCGCCAGCAGGATCAATTGAGCGCCGCCGGCGATCGCGAACGTCAGCCACTGCCGTGCGATCCAGGCACCGTCGGCGACAAGCAGCACCGCGACGGCGCCGACGGCCGGCAGCGCAAGCAATGGCGTTCCGCCCAGCCACTCCATCACGGTGTCGGCCAACAACATGGCCGCCCGCAGCAGGTGCGGCCACAGCCAGGACGGTCTGAGCGCGCGCGCCTGGTACGCAAAATCGGGCCAATAGCCGTTGGCCGCGTGAATCACGACCGGAGCAATCACCAGGTTGTAGATCACCGCCCCGGCAAGGGCCGCGACGATGGGCGCTACCGGGATCGTCCGATCTGCCAGCCACAATCGAATGCCCAGCGCGACAGCTAAGAGCACGCCGGCAAGGAAGAAGCCCTGGCGATCGAGCAGGCTCGCGGCGAGACAGAGCAAAAACAGTCGTGCCGGCCGAATGCGTTGGTCACGGCAGAGTTCGCGCACGGTCAAGAGCAGCATGAGGGTCAGCCACAGCTTGGACGACCGGTACCAGATGCCGACCGTCGAGACGAACTGAAAACTGGTGACGAAGGTGAGGGTCAGGAGCGCCGCGTTGAGCGCACCCAGTCCGGGCCAGCGGCTGAGCACGGCGAACAGCAACACGGCAAGGCCAGCGGCGGCGATTACGTTGCTGACCGGGATGAGCCAGTCAGGCCGCAGATGGCCGATGATCCACCGACCGGCATTGGCATCAATGGCGTCGATGACATAACTGAGCTCGCGGGACTGGTAGGCGTCGAAATCGTTCCGCGCCGGGTCGAAGATCCTCCGGACCCAACCACGATCATCGGTGTAGTTGACGAGGAAGGACGTGGCTTCGCCTTCGAGCACGCCGCCGCGCCAATACCACGCGGGCAAGATGACGGCCGCTGCGAGCACAACGCAGAACAGCCAGCGGTGCATCGGTCGAACGACTCTAGCACGCAGCAATCGAAGAGGTTAATAATCCTGTAACCGAGAGGGCAAAGCTCTGTCCGCGCGCCTAAGACCCGGGGTCGTGTCGACCATCATCGCGGTGTACAACCGCCCGACGCTGCTGCAAGAAGCGGTCGCGAGCGTCCTTGCGCAGACGCACCAGGCGGTCGAAGTGCTCATCGTCGATGACGGATCGACGGACGCAACACCGGAAGTTGGACGTGCGCTCGAGGCCGGGCATCCTGGCGTCGTCCGCTTCATCACGCAGCCGCATGTGTATTACACCGCGGCGTGGAATACCGGCCTGCGTGAGGCCACCGGCGAGTTCGTCCAGTTCCTCGACTCGGATGATCTATTGCTGCCCGACAAGTTCGCCTTCCAGGTCGACGCGCTGAACGAGCATCCCGAGTGCGGCATTTCGTATTGCTACATTCACGAGCACCCCTTCGGCGAGCCGCGCACTGGAGTGGCCGCGCGGCACACGGCGACGACGTTCGCCACACTGTTTCCGCAGCTGCTGTCGGCGAAGATCTGGCCGTCGCCCTCGCCGCTGTTCCGCCGATCTGCGGTCGAGGCGGCCGGGGAGTTCCTTGACGTGCGCGTGCAGCCAGACTGGGAGTGGGAGTGTCGACTCGCCGCGCGCGGTGTTCGCCTGCACCACTGCCGGCAGTTCCTTGGCGAAACGCGCGGCACGCATGCGCTCGAAAGCCGGCGCAAGGGGGGTGTCCCTGAGGGGCGGTCCCGCGATTACGTCACCGTGCTCGAGCGCGTCGTCGGCCATGCTCGCGCTGCCGCCGTGCCGGAGGCGGCGCTCGACGTGCTGGCGCCAAAGCTCTTCACCGCTGCGCGACTGTGCGCGCGTGAAGGGTTCGATGACGAAGCGCGGCGGGCGTTGGAACTCGCGCGCCGGCTGGCGTCGCCGTCACGCCGGCGCAGGCTCTCCGCCTACAGCGGTGTGGCATCCGTCGTCGGGGTCTCGCGAGCGGCGGGCGCGTTCGATCGCCTGGCCAGTGACGCGCGAATTCGCACCCTGATGCGCGGTGTGTCGCTGCCGCGCCGTGCCCTCGGCTACGGCTACCGACAGGCGCGGGATTGGTGGTACTACACACAGGGGCGCCGCATCCTCAGTAGGTACTCCGCACATTACGCCCGCAGCCGTCGCGCCTATGCTGCGCCCGGTGGCGGCGCGGCCGTGATGAACGGCCACGGCTTTGAAGACGGCGTGTGGGTCATCAGGCCCGGAGATCGCGCTCCGCTCACCTGGCCGGCTGATTTTGCGTCGCGGGTCGATCGCGTCGCCGCCAGCGTCGACGCGATGCTCGCGCGCAGCGAACTCTGCCGGTTCGTGCCGCCGATCGCCACCGATCGGCTGCCGGCCGACACGGCATCGATCGGCGATGTGAAGCGCGGAGAGATCATCACGACGCAGCTACGCGACCCGCTGGCGATCGACGGTCTCGCCGAGCTGTGCGACCCGCTGCTCGACGCGATCGAGCGGAAGGTGTTCGGGTGCTACGCGCTCGTTGACAAGGTGTACGCGTATCGCAGCCTCGTGACCCGGCAGCAGCCCCGCGCCTCGTGGTTGTGGCACTACGACAACCACCCGAGAGAAATGTTGAAGCTGATGATCTACTTGACCGACGTGAACGATGCCTCCGCGCCGTTCGAATATCTCTGTGATCTCCACGGCCGACCCGTCGTGGGCGAACCGCTGGCGCCGCTGTATGGGCTCAGTCGTGTCTCACGCGATCAGTATGATCGCTACGTTGCCGCTGGTTACGGGCCGGCCCGAGTCACCGGCCCGAAGGGCACCGTGCTGCTGTTCGACGACAACATCGTGCATCGCGCCACGCTTGCGGGGGCGTCCCCCCGGGATGTCGTTGTCTTCCAGATTCGGCCGGCTCCGTTCAAAGTGACGCCTCGCCTCGATCCGCGCTGGACCGGCTCGTTCCTGCACCGCAACGTCAGTCGCGATCCCGATCAGATCGGCCAGATCTTGAAGTCGTGACAGGCGGGTCTCCCAGGCGTCAGCGGATCAAGGACGCCCTCGCGCGCGTCGGTCTCGGCCGGCTCGCGAGCCGCGTGATGTACGCGGCCCGCTTTGTCGCTCGGCCGCAATTCCGCCGCGGCGTGCTGCAATCGTGGCACGCGTATTGGGAATGGCGCCGCCATGCGGCAACGCTCTCGCGGCCCCTGCACCAGGGCAGTACCCGCCGCGCGCTGATCGTGACGAAGGGGACGATCAACGGTGCACGCGTTGAGATCGCGCTGATCAAGGGGCTCGAACTCGCCGGGTTCGCGCCGGTCGTACTGACCGAAGGCTGGTTGGAGAAGCACTACCGGCTCGCGGGCGTCCGCGATTTCGTCCGCTGGGAGCGATTTGCCGGCGACGATGTCTCGGCAGCGGCCGACGCGATCGCACGGAAGGCTTCGTGCGTCGAGGATGTGGTTGACGTCGAACATCGGTGTGCGCGGGTCGGCAAGTTTGCGTTGTCGACGACCTTTCGGTCGTTGCTGGTCGGCCGCCTCGACTTCGCGCTGCCCGAAACAACGTCGACGCTGTCGCGCCTGCTGGCCGAGGGCATGAGCCGCGCCGACGCCGCATGGCGGTTGCTGGATGCCGTCCGGCCGGAGGTGGCGTTGTTCATGGGCAACCGCTACACGGGGCAGGGTGAATTGATGGACGTCTGTATCGAGCGCGGCATCGACGTGCTCACCTGGTTCGACGCACATCGCGGCAGCTCGCTGATGCTCAAGCGCTACGGTCGCGAGAACCGCGATCGCCATCACGGATCGATTTCCGACCGCATGTGGGACGACCTGCGCGCCATGGAGTGGACGGCGGACCGCCGTCGTGAACTGCAGGCCGAGTACTACGACAATTACGCGGCCGGTGACTGGTATAGCCGCGGCGGCACGCAGTTCAACAAGTCGATCGTCGACGTCGACACGCTGCGCCGGCGGCTCGATCTCGATCCGCGCAAGAAGACCGCGGTGATCTTCACGCACATCGTCTGGGATGCGACGCTGTTCTGGGGCAGCGACGTGTTCAGCAATTACGAGGACTGGCTCGTCGAGACCGTGCGCGCCGCGTGCGCCAACCCGCGGCTGAACTGGATCGTCAAGGTGCATCCGGCACACGTGGCGAAGAGCGCGATGGAGAAGTGGCACGGCGAACCGGCGGAAGTGGTGGCCATTCGCGAGCGCGTCGGACCGCTGCCTCCACACGTCAAGGTCGTCCCTCCGGACACCGACATCAATACGTATTCGCTGTTTGCGTTGATGGACTACTGCCTCACGGTGCGCGGAACGATCGGGATCGAAGCGGCGAGTCTCGGCATCCGCGTGATCACGGCCGGCAGTGGCCGCTACGATCGGCGCGGCTTCACGGTGGACTCGGGCTCCGCCGATGAGTACCTCGCGCGCCTGGGCTCGCTCGAGGCCGTGCCGCCAATGACATCGAACGAACGCGAACTGGCCGAGCGATTTGCCTACGGCGCGTTCCGCGTGCGGCCGTTCTTTCTGACCAGCCTGGCCATCGAGCATCAGCGCGACGTCGCCGCCACGACGGTCGTATCGCTGAAGGCACGAAGCGCTGACGAGTTGCGCTCGGCTCCAGACTTGCGCGCCTTTGCCGCGTGGGCCGCCGATCGCAGTCGAGAAGATTTCGGCGTCGTGGACGTGCACGCGCTTGTTCACTGATCTCGCCGACCGCATCGCGCGCCGCGCGTCCTTCGAACGGGGCAAGGCGCGGCTGGAACGTGACGTGGCCGCGCTGTGTCGCGACGCACCGGTGCGGGCGTCGGGCAGTGGCCCGCGGATCGGAATTGCCACCTTCGGCAGCGGCGAGTGGCACCTCGCGATCGATCTGCTGCTCGCGCATGCGCTGTCGATTCGTGGTGCCAGGCCCAGCCTGCTCGTCTGCGACGTCCCCGACCTGCCGGTCTGCGACGAACGCACGGCGGACTCGCGTCATCAATCACGCTGTGACGGATGCCTGGCTGCCAAACAGGTGTTGCTCGATGCTGGACACGTCCCGTTCGTCCGCGTCGGCGACTGCATCGCGGCAGGCGCGCTCGCGGACGCGCAGGCCGCAGTGGCTGCGCTGCCAGACTCCGCGCTCGAAGCGTTCACCCATCAAGGATGGCCCCTTGGTCAGTGGCTGCACGTGTCCTGCTGTCATTTCCTTCGCCGCGATGCGCGTGGGGCCGATGCCGAGCAGCTGGAGACGCGTCGGCGATGGCTGGTCACGGCGATCGTGTCGTGCCAGGCGATCTCGACGTGGCTCGACCGCGTGCAGCCGGATGTCGTCCTGGTGCAGGGAGGCGCGCACGTGCGGTGGCGGATTGCTCGGGAGCTGGCAACCGCGCGCGGCATTCCGGTCCTCAGCCGCGAGATGGGCAAGGGCGGATGGGACTCCCACCTCTACGCGCTCAATGCCGACAGCATGAATCCAGATCTTGCGGGCGCCTGGGCCGAGGCGCGTGAAGCGCCGCTCACGGATGCTGAAGAGCGCGAGGTCGACGATCTGCTGTCAGCGTTGCCGGCGTTGACGCACCCACCCGTGGCCTCGGCGCGACGCGTCGCCCTGCCGACGGACTCCGCTCGCACGGCGGTGGCGTTCACGAACGTCACGTGGGACCTCGCGACGGCCGGTCGTGACGTGGCGTTCTCGGGTGTCGGTGATTGGCTCGACGAGACGGTTGCCGCGCTCGAGCCGCATCCCGACGTCCGGCTGCTCGTGCGTGCGCATCCCGCAGAAGCCGCAACGGGCACGCGCGAGCGCATCACCGACAGGCTGCGTTCACGCGGCGCATTGCCGCCTCACGTGCGGCTGAGCGAGCCCGAAGACGACATTACGGCCGTCGAGCTCCTGCGACGGGCGGATCTGGCGCTGGTTTATAACAGCACAGCGGGCCTGGAAGCCGCTGCGGTGGGCACGCCGGTGGTGGTGTGCGGGGCGCCGCATTTCCGCACACGTGATTTCACGATCGACGTGGCGTCACGCGCGCAGTACCGTGAGATGCTCCGTCGGTGGGCGGGAGGCGCGCCCGTCGTCGCGCCGCCGATGGCCCGAGCACTGTCACGGCGCTACTTGCACCTGTTCTTCATGAGGTACACGATCCGCATGGGCTGGACCACGAGCCCGCTGACACCACCGTTCGAACTGCGAGTGCGATCGCGCGCGGATCTACAGCCGGGTCAAAACGCCGCGCTGGATTGCGTCTGCGACGCGATCCTTTCCGGCCACCAGCCGGTCCTTCCGCGAGGCGCCGCATCGTGTCGCGCGTGACGATCGGCAACGTCGAAGTCGGCGCCGGCCTGGCGCCGCTGATCGTGGCGGAAATCGGCATCAACCACAACGGCAGCCTCGACACGGCCCTCCAGTTGATTCGCGCCGCCGCGTCGGCGGGCTGCCACGCCGTGAAGTTTCAGAAGCGCACGGTCGAGCGCGTGTACTCTGCGGCCGAACTCGCGCGCCCGCGCGAAAGCCCGTTCGGCACCACCAACGGTGACCTGAAGCGCGGCCTCGAATTGGGATTTGCGGAATACGCCGCGATCGACGAGGCGTGCCGTGCCGCGGGCTTATTGTGGTTTGCCTCCTGCTGGGATGAAGAGTCGGTGAGTTTCATCGAGCAGTTCTCGCCGCCCTGCTACAAGATTGCGTCGCCGTGCCTGACCGACCACGCGTTGCTGCGCCGCCATCGCGCCACGGGCCGGCCGATCCTGCTGTCTACCGGCATGAGCACCCTTGCAGAGATCGACGCGGCCGTCGACGTGCTCGGCCGCAGCGCGCTCGTGCTGATGCACTGCACGAGTACGTACCCGAGCCAGCCCGAGGAACTGAACCTGCGTACGCTCGCCATGCTTGCCGATCGTTATGGTGTGCCGGTGGGCTATTCAGGCCACGAGGTCGGCCTTGCCACCACGGTGGCCGCGGCTGCGCTCGGCGCGTGCGTGATCGAGCGCCATCTCACGCTCGATCGCGCAATGTGGGGCAGCGACCAGGCGGCGTCGATCGAGCCGCACGGCTTCGCACGGCTGGTGAAAGATCTTGCGGCGGTGCAGCGCGCGCTCGGCGACGGCGTCAAGCGGGTCTACGACAGCGAACTGCCGGCCCTGAGGAAACTGCGCCGGGTCGGCGGCGGGTCGTCGTGAACGCGATCGGCATCATGCAGGGTCGCCTGTCGCCGCCAGGCGTC
>CAZBYY010000047.1:0-17005 GCA_964495855.1 uncultured Acidobacterium sp.
ACCCGCCCCGCTTCCGGGGCGATTCGCGCGTGGTGTCATGACCGCGCGCAGGTGGAGATCAGCTATGCGAGTACGTCCCCTGGTAAGCTTGGCGCTCGTCGCGGCACTACTAATCGGCGCGCGACCGGCCGTGGCGCAGACGACGCCCGATGCCAAAGCGCTGCAGGATCAGATCGATCAGTTGAAGAAGGAGTTTGGCGAGCGCATTGCCGCGCTCGAAGCCAAGCTGGCCGAAGCCCAGGCTGCCGCGCAACGGCCGGCGCCACCGGCGGTGCCGGATACGACGGCGTCGCAGGCGCCGGTCGCCAACTCGAAGGTCTTCAACCCCGACATGTCGGTCGTCGCCAACTTCGTCGGCGTCGCCGGCAAGAACGACCGCAGCAGCCAGCCGGCGCTCGGCTTGAGCGAAGTCGAGGCGGCCTTCCAGGCCGTCGTCGATCCGTACGCGCGCGCCGACTTCTTCCTGTCTGCTACGCCGGAAGGACTCGAGGTCGAGGAAGGATACGCGACGTTCACCGCGCTCCCCGCCGGCCTGCTGCTCAAGGCCGGCAAGATGCGCGCGCAGTTCGGCAAGGTCAACACGATGCACACGCACATCCTGCCGTGGGCCGACCGGCCGCTCGTCTCGCAGAACCTCGTCGGCGGCAACGAAGGCATCTCGCTGCCCGGCGTGTCGGTGTCGCGCCTGATCCAGAACCCGGCGTTGTTCCTCGAAGCGACCGGCGAGGCGTTCTACGGGTCGTCCGACGTGTTCACGAACACGCAGCGCTCGAAGCTCACCTACGTCGGCCGGCTGCGCGGCTATCGCGACATCACCGAAGGCACCAACATCGACGTCGGTGGGTCGTACGCCTTCGGACCCTCCACGGTTGCGACACGCGATGGCATGCCGGTGATGCCGACCACGATCGGCACGAGTTCGACGGAGCTCTTCGGCGTCGATGCCACCTTCCGGTATCGGCCGCTGCGCCGCGCAATCTACAAGCGCTTCCAGGCGCGCACCGAACTCATGTGGAGCCGTCCAAAGTTCACCGGCGGCACGACGGGCGAACGCGCGTTCGGCTACTACGGCAGCGGCGAATATCAGTTCGCGCGCCGCTGGTTCGCCGGGGCGCGCTACGACCGCTCGGCACAGCCGCTCGATCCCTCCCTCGTCGACACGGGCGGGTCGGTCTTCTTGACCTTCTGGCCGAGCGAGTTCAACCAGATCCGCGGCCAGTATCGCCGCACCAACTACGGTGACGGCGTCAAGGCGAACGAATTCCTGTTTCAGATCAATTTCGCGATCGGCGCGCACGCGGCGCACGTCTTTTAGTAGCGGGTGTCATCATGATTCGAACCATCACACTGCTCTCATTCCTGTCGCTGGCGGCGCCATCGCTCGCCTTTGCGCAACTCAAGGTCGTCGCCACGACTGAAGACCTTGGGTCGCTCGCCTCAGAGATCGGCGGCGACAAGGTGCAGGTCACCGCGCTCGCCAAGGGCTACCAGGATCCGCATTTCGTCGATCCCAAACCGAGCTTCATCCTCGCCGTCAGCCGCGCCGACCTTCTGATCGTCGTCGGCCGCGAGCTGGAAATCGGCTGGCTGCCGCCGCTGCTGACCAGCTCGCGCAACGCGAAGATCCAGCCCGGCTCCAAGGCGTACCTCGACGCGTCGATGACGGTGCGCATCCTCGAAATTCCGACCGGCCAGATCACGCGCGCAATGGGTGACGTGCATCCGCTCGGCAATCCGCACTACTGGCTCGAGCCCGGCAACGGCCGCAAGATGGCCCAGGCCATCCGCGACAAGCTGAGCGAGCTGTCGCCGAACGACAAGGCGCTCTTCGCGCAGCGCTATGCGGATTTCGATCAGCGGCTCGCCGCCGCCGAGAAGCGATGGGATGCGGCGATGGCGCCCTACAAGGGCACGAAGATCGTCACTTACCACCGCTCGTGGCCGAATTTCATGGAGCGCTTCGGCCTAGACGTCATGGGCTACGTCGAACCGAAGCCGGGCATTCCTCCGTCGCCGTCGCACACGATCGAACTCATCGACGAGATGAAGAAGCAGGGCGCGAAGCTGATCGTCGTCGAGCCCTACTTCGACTTGAAGACGCCGCAGTCGATCGCCAACCAGACGGGTGGCAAAGTCATGGTGCTCGCGCCGTCGGTTGGCGGGACGAAAGAGGCCAGCGATTACATCAAGCTGTTCGACTACGACATCGGCTTGTTGACGAGCACGTTGAAGCAGCTCACCGGAAAGTAGGCCACCCGTGGATTGGAGCATCCTGCAGTTCCTGGCGCCGGCGATCGTCGCCAGCCTGATCATTGCCGGCATCCACGCCTACCTCGGCCTGCACGTCGTCGAGCGTGGCGTGATCTTCGTCGATCTGTCGCTCGCGCAGATTGCGTCGCTCGGCGCGGCGATTGCCGTGTGGCAAGGCTACGACCCGCACGACTCACTGCAGGTCTACTGGATGAGCCTCGGCTTCACGATGATCGGCGCGTTGATCTTCGCGATGGTGAAGGGGCACGAGGCGCGGATTCCACAGGAGGCGATCATCGGCATTTCGTACGCCGTGGCGTCGGCGGCGGTGATCATCGCGATGAGCAAAGCGACCGGTGAAGCCGAGCACCTCAAGGACATGCTCGTCGGCAACATCCTGTCGGTGCAGTGGCCTGAAGTGTGGCGCACGGCGGCGATCTACGTCGCCATCGGCCTGTTTCACTTCGTGTTTCGAAAGCGCTTTCTCGAGATCTCGGTCGATCCGCTTGCGGCCGCCGCCAGGGGCATTCCGGTTCGTTTCTGGGATTTTCTCTTCTACGCGTCGTTCGGCTTCGTCGTCACGCGGTCGGTGGCGATTGCGGGCGTGCTGCTGGTGTTCTGCTACCTGATCGTGCCCTCGGTCGGCGGGATGCTGTTCTCATCTAAGATCGGCCCGAGGCTCGCCATCGGCTGGGTCATGGGCACGGTCGTGTCGATGCTCGGCATGTACATCTCGGTGTTGTGGGACCTGCCGACCGGCGCCGCGATCGTGTGCACGTTCGGCGCGGCGTTGGTGGTGATGGCCGCGGCGCGGCCGCTCGTGATGCGTCGCGCGGCGGCCGCGTAACCACGGCCGCCGCACGCCTGGTTACTGCAGCGACTTCAAGAACGTGACGATCGCATCCGCGTCGTCATGCGACATCGTGTAGGCCGGCATCGGCGGACCGGCCTTGCCGCCGCGCGGGTTGCGGGCGGTTTCGAGAAACTTCGTCATGCCGTCCTGCCCCCATCGCTGCCAGAGGGCGCTCGTCGCCGTGAGGTCGGGCGATGCCGCGTGCCAGCCTTGAATGGTGCCGATCGGCGCCACCTCGAGCTTCGCGCCCTTCATCCACTTGGCCTTGTCGAATTCGCCGGTTTCGGTTTTCGGCGTATGGCATTCCTGGCAACGCGCGACTTCTTCGACGAGGTACTTGCCGCGCTGCAGCTTGGCGTCGGGCGCCTGTGCCTGCACGCGCGGGCTGATGAAGATCATGAGGGCAATGACTGGAGCAAGAGCGAGCATTACACGGTTCGTCATGGCGTGCATCCTACCATCCTCACGGCCGCGCTTGCGGTTCATGGACGCTGAAGTCAACAATCACGCATGTCGATTGACAAGCCGAAGATCCAGCCGTGTCTCTGGTTCAACAAGAACGCCGAGGAGGCAGCGGCGTTCTATGCCGCCACCTTTCCCGACAGCCGAATCATTCGCGTCAACCGCGCACCGGGTGACTATCCCTCGGGCAAGGCCGGCGACGCCCTGACCGTCGAATTCACCATCCTCGGTCAGCCATTCCTTGGCCTGAACGGCGGCGCCGCCCTCAACTTCAACGAGTCGGTGTCGTTCCAGGTCTTCACCGACACGCAGGAAGAAACCGATCGCTACTGGAACGCGATTGTGTCGAACGGCGGCCAGGAGAGCGCGTGCAGCTGGTGCAAGGACCGCTTCGGCCTCAGCTGGCAGATCGTTCCCCGCGTGTTGATGCAGTCGCTTGGTGATCCTGATCCCGACGTCGCAAAGCGCGTGTTCAACGCGATGATGACGATGAGGAAGATCGACATCGCGGCGATCGAAGCCGCTCGCGCCGGGTCGTAGCCGTCAGGACAGGCTCTCGGCGCTGTAGCGCGCGAGCAATCCGACTCTCACCGCGTAGCGATGCACGCGCGCGAAGATCCACGTCGCGAGCAGCAGGTACCCGACGGCGAGGCCACCACCAAAGGCGAGTGCCGTCATGGATGGCGGCTGACCGGCCACGATCGCGCGAATGTTGTCGAAGACCGATGCCGGCGGCAGCAAGTGCGCGATCACCTGCATCCAGCGCGGCAGCGTGTCGACCGGATAGAACACACCGGCAAACGGCGCAATCAGCGCGGGGATCGGCCACACGAACCACTCCGACGCCGGGCCGAACCACAGCACGATGGCGCTTGCGCTGACGCCGATGGCGATGCCGAAGACGAACAGGATCAGCACGAACGGCAACAGCAACACGCCGTACGACAGGAACGAAAGGCCGAACACGCCGCTCGCCAGCGCCACCATCACCACGAGCCCGACGGCGCTCGTGATCACGCTCGATGCGACCAGGCCCGTGACGTACTCGCCGATCGACATCGGGCTGGCGAACAGGTTGAGGAAGTTGCGCGACCACACGTCTTCGAGGAACGTGGTCGTGACGCCCTGCATCACGCGCGAAAAGAAGTCCCACAACAGCACCGCGCCGAGCAGCGTCGGGACGAAGTCCATGCCGGCGCGCGACACCGAGTTGAGGTAGCGCGTGATGAAGCCCCATAGGATCATGTCCGTGGCGACCCACGCAAAGAGCGGCAGCACCCGCGGCAGGCTGCCGCGAACCAGGTAGAACTGCCGCAACACCACCGACATGGCACGGCGCCACGAAAACCTCACTCGTCGCCTCCGGCAATCGGCTCGCGCGCCACGGCGATGAACAGGTCTTCGAGCGACTGGTGGCCGTACTCGCCCGGCAGTTGCCGCGGATCGCCATCGAGCAGGATCTGTCCTTTGGACAGGAACACCGCCCGGTGGCACGTCTGCTCGACTTCATGCATGTTGTGCGACGTCCACAGCACCGCGACGTCGTGGTTGGCGGCGTAGTCGCGGATGCGGTCGCGCGTGTCGTGCGCGGCCGACGGATCGAGCGACGCCGTGGGCTCATCGAGCAGCAGCAGCGACGGCTCGTTGAGGAACGCCTTGGCGAGCTGGACACGGGTCTGCTCGCCCGAAGACAGCGTGCCGCACTTGGTGTGACGGAATCGCCGCAGCTCGAACGATTCGATCAGCGCGTCGATGCGCGAGGCGAGCCCGCGCACGTCGTAGAGCATCCCGAAGATGCGCAGGTTCTGCTCGACGGTGAGGTTGCCCGGCAGCGGCGCGTAGACGGCCGCAAAGTTGGTGCGCGCCAGCGCGCGCTGCCGATCCGACGCGAGCGCGCAGTCCTCGATCGTGATCGTGCCCGAGGTCGGCTCGAGCACGCCGAGGATCATGTTGATGGTGGTCGTCTTGCCGGCGCCGTTGGGTCCGACAAGCCCGAGGATCTCGTGGCGATCGACGCTGAACGACAGGTCATGCACGGCAACGAAGTCGCCGTACTGCTTGCGCAAGTGCGCGACGGACAGGACGGGACGCGTCACGGCCGTCATTGTCTCCGAGAAAAAGGGTGGTGGTCCATCTGCAGCATGGACCACCACGGCCCGTCAGGCCTTCAGCGCGGCGCGGATGCGCGCGTGATGATGCGCGCTGTGACGCACCGGATGGTCCTCGAGGAAGAACTGGCACGTCAGGACCGCGTCGGCATAGAGCGACTGCGGCACGGCCGAATCGAGTTGCGCATCCGTGAGCGCGCGAATCGCGGCCGCAGCCGCGGCACTGTTCTGCTCGAGCGCAGCGAGGGCCGTTTCCTTCGTCACGTTGTGTTGATCCTTCGCGTGTGCAGCGTTGATGTCGTGCACCGCCTGCCACGTGACGCCGGCCATCGGCTTCCCTTCGGCGAGCTGTTGCGCGAGCTGCATCTCGAGCGGATACATGTTGGCGACGTGGTGCACGATCACGCCGACACGGCGGCCGTCACCTGGGACCGTCGCGACCCACTGATCCGCCGACAAGGACTTCGCAAACTCAGCCAGAGCCTTGGCATTGGATTCCAGTCGCTCGGCCAGCCTCGCGCTTCTCGTATTCATGCCGTTGCTCCCTCCAGAATGTCGATCGAACAAAGACGGTGATGCTAATCCACTTCGACACACGCGAGTTCGAGCGATCGTGGAATGCGGTATGCAGCGGCGCACGGGATGGACCTGGCCGCATGGAAAGAACCGATCGTGCGCGTGGTCGAGCTCGTCGGGCCGGAATCGTCGCGATCCGCACGTTCCTGAGTTTCTCGCTCGAGGTGGAGATCGAAGGGCGCTGGCCGCGGGCACGCGCCCAGGGCGCGGACACGCATCGAGAACCGTAGGGCTTCGGCGATAATGCGCGGCGTGGCGAAGACGACATCCACACGCGTCGGCACGGTGCGCGACTACATCGCGTCCAAGCCCAAGGCGTCGCGTGCGAGCCTCGAATCGGTGCGACGCGCCATCCTCAAGGCCATACCGGGCGTCACGGAAGGGATCGCCTACCAGATGCCCGCCTACACGCTGAACGGCGTCGGCGTCATCTACTTCGCGGGATGGACGTCGCACTACTCGCTGTATCCGGTGAACGACGTCCTGGCGGCAACATTTTCGAAGGAGATCGCGAAGTACGAACGCCGCAAGGCCACGCTCAGGTTCCCGCTCGACGAACCCGTACCCGTTCGCCTGATCGAGCGCATCGCACAATTCCGCGCAGCGCAGGTGGCTGAACGACACGGCAAGGGTGCGAAGCGCAGGCGCGCGAAGGAAACACAACCGGACCGCGTACGCCGCTTGTGCGCAACGCTGCCCTCGTCATTCGAGAAGACGTCACATGGCACGCCGTGCTTCTTCGTCGAGCCGGGCAAAGGCTGCTTCGCCATGCTGTCGGAGCACTATCGCGACGATGGGCGCATGGCGCTGTGGGTGCCGGTCCCCGAAGGTCAGCAGATGCCGATGATCGAAGAGGCGCCCGACGTTTACTTCTATCCGAAGTACGTTGGCAAGGGCGGCTGGGTCGGCGTGCTGCTCGACATGATCAAGGATGATGCGCTGGAGAGCCACCTGCGCGACGCGCACCGCCTGATCGCGGCGAAGCGCAAACCGAGTAGAAGGCGATGAACCCACTCGTTCGAAAGGCTGAATCGTTCACGTCACGATCGCACTTCACCGGAGCATCCCTGTGTTGACGTTCACGGACGTCCTTGACGCCAGGCAACGCCTCGCGGGATTTGTTCCAGGGACGCCTCTCCGGACCTATTCCAGTTTGGATCAGGCGGTTGGGTCCGGAGTCTCGGTATTCGTCAAACACGAGAACCACCTGCCCACCAACTCCTTTAAATACCGCAACGGGCTGGCGGCGATCACCGCACTCAGTCTTGAGGAGCGTCAGCGAGGTGTGATTGCCACGACATTGGGGAATCACGGTCAAGGCGTCGCCGTGGCGGCCCGGATGCTCGGCGTCAGAGCGAAGATTTTCGTCCCGCTGAACAACAACCCCGACAAGAACGCCGCCATTCTCGGATTCGGCGCCGAGCTCATTGAAGTCGGCAACGACTACAGGGAGACCATTGTCGCCGCCGAGAACGCGGTGAGAGACACAGGAATGGTGTTCGTGCATTCGTTCACGAATCCCATGGTGGTTGCCGGCGCGGCAACCGTCGCGTTAGAGATGATTGAACAGCAGCCTGACCTCGAGGCATTAGTGCTGTCGGTCGGCGGGGGATCCCACGCCGTGGGCGCCATCGTCGTGGCGCGAGCACTGAAGCCGAGCCTGAAGATTTACGGTGTGCAAGCGGAGGGGGCGCCCGCCGTGCACGACTCGTGGCATGCCGGCAGGATGATCACCTCCGCGAAAGCGGAGACGTTTGCCGATGGCGTTCGCGTCACGGCTCCGGCCGGTTTCGGCTTCACGGTGATGCAGGAGGGCTTATCGGGCTTTGTGACGGTGAGCGAACACGCCATCGCTGACGCCCTTCGGACATATTTGCGCTGCACGCACAACCTTTGCGAGGGCGCCGGGGCGGTCGGACTGGCAGGCCTGTGCAAACTCAGTCGTGAACTCGCCGGTCAGCGAGTCGGTGTGGTGTTGACGGGAAGCAATATCGATCTTGCGACGCTCACGACGGTGTTGGGTGATGCGTCAACTGCGGTGAAGGCTGCTGACGGACGACAATGACCGTTTGGTTCGGAACGAGTATGCCGGTAAACTATTGATTCCACTTGCGCGGAGAGATGTCCGAGTGGTTGAAGGAGCACGCTTGGAAAGCGTGTGTACGGGAAACCGTACCAAGGGTTCGAATCCCTTTCTCTCCGCCAGCCTTCGCCCCCTTCTGGGGCTACGGCTAGGCCAGCGCCCAGCGCTGGCCGCTACGTCAGCAGTTGCCCAAGAAGGCTGTCTCGCCGTAGCGCAAAGCGCGTAGGCGGACCAACAACATTCTGGAACACATAGGTAACGGTGATGTCAGCAGCTGACCAGGTTCCGATCCACCCGGGGTTCCACGCCAAATCCACCGGCGCCGACGTGCTGGCCGATCGCGATCTCGCCGGCACCGTGGCCGTCGTCACAGGGGGCTACAGCGGCATCGGCCTCGAGACCGTGCGCGCGCTCGCCGGCAAGGGAGTGCGCGTCATTGTCCCCGTGCGCGACCGAGCCAAGGCCGCCACCACATTGGCCGGCATCGCGGGTCAGGTCGAAACCGGCGACATGGATCTTGGTGACCTGTCTTCGGTGCGCCGCTTTGCCGCGAGCCTCGTCACGTCTCTCCCCCGGCTCGATCTGTTGATCAACAACGCCGGCATCATGGCGTGCCCGGAGACTCGCCTCGGGCCAGGTTGGGAAGCGCAGTTCGCCACCAACCATCTGGGGCACATGGCACTCGCACTGGGGCTGATGGGTCTGCTCACGCGCACGGCCAACGCTCGTGTGGTTGCCCTCACATCGACGGGCCACAAGATCTCCGGCATTCGCTGGGACGACGTCCACTTCCAGACGACGCCTTACGATAAGTGGCAGGCGTATGGCCAGTCAAAGACCGCGAATGCGCTCTTCGCCAATGCCCTCAGTCGCCGATTGAAGGCGACCGGCGGGCACGCGTTTGCGGTGCACCCGGGTGGCATTCTCACACCCTTGCAGCGGCACCTGGACGTTGACGAACAGGTACGACTCGGCTGGATCAACGCGGATGGCTCGATCTCCGAGCGTGTGAAGGCCCTCTTCAAGACGACCGAACAAGGCTGTTCGACAACTTTGTTCGCCGCCACCCATCCAGCACTGGCAGGCAAGCCCGGGGTCTACTGCGAAGACTGCGACATCGCCGCACCAACCGATCCCGCGAGTCCGACGGCGCGGTATCGCGGTGTCGATGCGCACGCCTGCGACGACGAGGCGGCGGAGCGGCTGTGGGCGATGAGCGAAACCATGCTCCAAGCCGCCTAGCTCAGCGACCTGTCAGGCGGCAGCGCCGCCTTCTCTGCGCTACGGCGAGCCATGTTTCTCCCGGAGCAACCGCCGCTTCACGTCGGGCCAGAACTCTTCCCAGACGTTGGCGATCGCTCGCGTGCCGAAGCCGCTGGCGCTCCGCCACGTCGTCTGGCCCCACGTCGTCGCGCTTGGCGGCAGCCAGGCGTTTTCAATCACGTTGTTGACGGTGTTGCCGGCGAGACGGGCCCACGCAAACTGCAGACGGCCATCGGCCCGGTGCGCGAGAAACACTGTCTTCAGCGCGTAGCCGAGTCGCGGCTTGATGCCCTTTTTTCCAGATCGAATGTAGTCGGCGCGTTCGCCCCAGATCGCGCCAAGGCCCGCTTCGAGCGAGCTCGAGATTGCCACGTCGGCTTCACGCTGCAGGTATCGCTTGCCGGCGCCGCTCCAGGTCTGTCCCCACTCACCCGGCTGGTTCCACCCGGTCTGCCACGCGACGCCAATCGGGCCGACGACGGTCAGGCTCTTCAGGCCGATCGTACCGTCCACGACCCAGTGGATCCGTTCCTTCGCCGTCATCGGCTGGTCCACGCGCGGCTCGGGCGCCTGCGCGTACGCAGCCGACGACAGGAGCAGCGCAATGACGAGGGCCCCGAGTCTCATGCGCTCATATGATGTCGCAGCGCAAGGACGTTCGTCGAGCGATCCCCGCTACACCTTCTTCATTCCGAAGGCATCGGTAACACCCACAACCCGATCAGCGCCAGGATCGTGAGATTTGGAAACAGCAGCGGCGCCATCGGCGGCGCGCCGGAGAGGATGCGATCGAGCATCGACGCGCCGGGCTGCTGCAGATCGGCCGAGACGTGCAACACAAAGCCGAGCACGCCGACGAGCCCCTGCACGATCAGCACGACCGCGGTGAGTTGCAGATAGCTGCGAGGCACAGACATCACCAGGGGCACCAGCAGGAAGCCGACCGCGATTCCGCTGCTCACCACAGGGATCCACTCGAGCGGGCTGAAGAATCCATTCTGCGCGTGATCGGTCAGGCTGAAGACGAAGTTGCCGACAAAGCCGCCGAGCGTCAGCAGCAGCACCCACCTCGCCCACTCGGCCGTCGCGGGGGCGACCATGCGATTCGCGATCAGCAAGAGACCGAGACCCGTGTACGCGAGCGGCGCGGCAAACGGCGCAGCGTAGGTGAGGCTGCGGATCGTGCGCGCGTAGAAAAACTGGCTGTCGAGGTGCAGGATGACGCCTGCCAGTCCGACGCCGACGGCGCCCCATCCAATCACGTAGCCGATCGTACGCCACCAGCCCGGTCGCGAGTCGCGCAGCAACAGCGCAACAGTCAGAGCCGCGGTCGCGATCGCCGAGAAGGCCAGCGGCACGTACTCCGATCGCTGCTGGAACGCATT
Organism: uncultured Acidobacterium sp.; assembly: GCA_964495855.1. Taxonomy (GTDB): domain Bacteria; phylum Acidobacteriota; class Vicinamibacteria; order Vicinamibacterales; family UBA2999; genus 12-FULL-67-14b. The sequence goes on from CAZBYY010000047.1 coordinate 10,981, forward strand.
CGTCGAGTGGGCGAGATAGATGTCGCCGATGAGCCCGGCGAAATTGAAGAGCGCAAACAGCTCGATCCACAGCTGCGCGTCGTTGCGCCACCGCTCGAGGCGCGCGCGAACGCTATCGCTGCGCATGACGCCGGCGCAGTTCCTCGGCCTGGGCGCGCAGCTCCACGGTCCGCGCGAGCATCGGGTAGTTGCCGTGCCACTGCACGAAATCCGCGCCGCCCATGAACGCGCCGTGCTTCGACGTGCGGCCGTCGTAGTGCCAGAGGTCGAAATAGACGAAGTCGATCGGCTGCGAGAACGGCGGCGTGGTCAGCACGTTGTCCTTGCGCAGCGACGCCATCAGGTCGGAGGCCTGCTGCACGATCTGGTTGGTGCTGGCCACCACCCGCTCGCCTTCCGTGTAGACGCGATCGATCAGCGACTTGGCGTGGCACTGGTTGCAGATCTGCTTCATCTCGGCCTGCGCGCGAGCGGCGTTCGGGCGCGGCTTGGTGATCGGATCGGCAAGGTAGTACGACAGTCGATCCGACGGATCGTGCGTCACCTTCTGCCCGTTCAACCCGCTCATGTGACACGTGGCGCACGTCGGCACGAACATGTCGCGCGTCGACAACGAGCGCGGCGGCGCATCGAGCTTCAACTGCTTCTCCTGCGCGTGAAACATGATGCCGTGCTTCGATTCTTCGTAGATCTCGAGCTGCGAGTGGTCCGGCCCGAGGTGACACTGCCCGCACGTGGTCGGCAGCCGCGCCACCGCCACCGAGCTGGTGTGGCGCGTGTGGCACGCCGTACACGTCCCAATCGTCCCATCGTCATTCGGCTTGCCGATCGCGTGGCAGGTGGCGCATCCGCTGGTTGTCGCCGAGCCGCCTTCGCGCGCGACGAGCGGATGCGGACCGCGCTTCGCGTAACCCGGGTGATAGCGCTCAGCGAAGTCGACCTGCTCGGGCTTCAGACTTTCCGCGCCGTAGACGGCCGCCCACGACACGGCCGCGTGACGGCTGCGCAGGAACTCGTCGTAAATCGCGGTGTGGCAGCTGCGGCAATTGCCCGCCGTCAGCTTGGTGACGATCGTGAAGCCGTGATGCTCGACGCCCGTCTGGCCCGACGCCGGCTGGTGGCACTCGAGGCAGTTGACGCCGCGCTCCGCGTGCCGGCTCATTTCATACTCGTGCACGATCCGATACTGCTGTCGCGAATGGCACTCGGCGCACTTGCCGGTGGCGCGCACCAACGAGACGGTCGGTTGCTCGGTTTCAACCGCGGGCCGCTCGCGGTTGATCAGGAACGCCGACACGATCAACGCAAACGCAATGACGACCGCGATGAAGACGGGGCGAAAGCTCATGGCCGCACTACCTTACGTCAAATGCGCTCCATCGCGAGCTCGAGCGTATGCACCTCTTCTCGCCCGAAGCTCCAGTTGCGATGCAAGTGCGCCCTAGCAGCAGAGCTGGACGCGATCGGGATAGGGAAGGACACGGAGCCAGCCCGAGTGTTCTAAGATGCGGGCACCTTGCAGTCCATACCGAACGCGTCCGACATCCTGCTGGCAGTGCTCGATGCCACGCCGGACGCGATCTTCGTCAAGGACCTCGACGGCCGATATGTCGTCGTGAACCAGGCGGCCGCGAAGTTCGTCGGCCGCACCCCGGCCGAAATGGTCGGCAAGCACGACCTCGAGATCTACCCTGAAGAAACGGCCAGGCGATTCATCGAAGACGACCGGCGCGTGCTCGCTGAAGGCCGCGCGATGTCGTTTGAAGGCGTGGCGTCGAGTTCCTCCGGCACCCAGGCCTACCTCGTCACCAAGGGTGTCTATCGCGATCGGGACGGCGAGATCCTCGGCGTCTACGGCATCTCGCACGACGTGACCGAACTGCGCGCGGCGCAGGATTCGCTCGAGCAGACGCGGGCGGCGCTGTTCCGGTCGCAGAAGCTCGAAGCCGTCGGCCAGCTCACCGGCGGCATCGCGCACGACTTCAACAACATCCTGATGGTGATCCTCGGCAACCTGGAGTTGCTGCGCATCCGCCTGCCGCACGGCGACGACCAGACGACGGAACTGATCGACGAGACCTTGCGCGCCACCAAGCATGGGCAGGACCTGACCGGCGACCTGCTCGCCTTCTCGCGCCGACGGCAACTCAATCCGCAGCCGGTGGCGATCAAATCGCTCGTCGAGAACATCGTCCGGCTGCTGACGCGCACGCTTGGTGCGAGCGTCCGCATCACGACCACGGCGAGCCGGGACGCCGGCGTGGCGATGGTCGATCCCGCCGCCCTCGAAGCCGCGATCCTCAACGTGGCGCTGAATGCGCGCGATGCGATGCCGAATGGCGGGGCGATCACGATCCGCACGTCGCGCACCGACATCACGCACGCGCCGCGCACCGACGACGACCTGCCGATCGGGCACTACGCGATGCTGGCGATCCAGGATACCGGCACCGGCATGCCGCCCGAGGTGGTGCAACGCGTCTTCGAGCCGTTCTTCACGACCAAGCCGGCCGGCGCGGGCAGCGGCCTCGGCCTCAGCATGGTCTACGGGTTTGCGAAGCAATCCGGCGGCACCGTGACGATCGCGTCGGAGCTTGGCCACGGCACGACGGTGATCATCTACTTGCCGCTGACGAAGCACCTGCCCGTTGCCGCCGATGCGCCCGCAGCGCTGGTGTCGCCGGCGCTCGCGACACAGCGCGTGCTGGTGGTGGAAGACGAGGCGGCGGTGCGCAGCACCGTGAGGCGTCAGCTCGAAACGCTTGGGCACACCGTGACGCTCGCCGACTGCGCCGAGGATGCGTTGCTGATCCTGCAACGCGGCACCATCGATGTGTTGCTGACGGACGTGGTGCTCGGGGAAGGCATGAACGGCATCGACCTCGCCGAGGCCGCACGGCGGCTGACACCCAACCTGCCGGTGATCTTCATGTCCGGATTCACGGCCGTGCCCGAAGCGCACAAGCGGATCCAGGACAGCGGCGCGCCGTTGCTCACCAAGCCGTCGACGTTGTCACAGCTCGAGCGGGCGCTGAACGCGGTCACGAACGGCAATCGCCAAGATACTTCGACGTCTTGAGCCAGTTGGCATCCGGGTAGTACGCGAAGACCAGTCCGCCGCGCTTCACACGATCGATCATCTCGCGCGCTACGGCAGTACTCACCGCCGGGCATCCCCAGCTCCGGCCAAGCCGGCCCATCGCCTTCACAACCGCCGCGCTGACGTAGGCCGCGCCGTGCATCACGATCGCGCGAGCGCGCGCCCGGTCGTTGATACCGCGATCGAGTCCATCGAGCCGCAGCGAATAGCCGTTCTTGCCGACGTAGGTGTCGCCGGTGACGAACAAGCCAAGGCTGGTGCGATGCGTCTCGGCGTCGTTCGAGAAGTGCGTGGCGACGTTCTCGCCGCTGCCCTGCCCATGGGCGACGAGTTCTTCGTAGAGCAACGCGCGCGTGGCGAGGTCGTACACCCACAAACGCTTTTGTGTCGACGGCTTCGAGTAATCGATGACGGTCAGCGTCTTCGGTGCGTCCACGGCGCCCGACTTCACGGCACAGGCGGCGGCGCCGAGCGCCATGCGCAGCACACCGGTATCGATGCTGCCGATCTTCGCGGCGTCGTATTCGGCAAGCGCGAACGTGGTCGAAGTGGCGGTCGCGGTGTGTGGCAGCAGGAGCGAGAGTGCCAGCAACGCCGGCACAAGGATCTTCTGTTGTCGCATGCGTGTTTGATTCCGCGGGAGGCGTTCAGAATAGCAGCGCACCACACGGATGCAAGCTGATCGGTGCGCTCAATTGGCGGCGCGGTCAGGACAAGGAAAACTGCAGCGTCAGGCCGGCGACTTCGATGAGGTCGCCATTCGCGAGGTCGTGACGATCGTCGATGCGTGCGCCGTTGACGGTCACCTTCGACGCCATCGGCGTCAGCGTGAAGCCATCGCCCTTGCGCGCAATGGCGGCAGCGGCCTTCGGCTTGAACCAGCCCTTGACGCGGATCTGCGCCGTCTCTGAGGCGCCGATCATGGTCGTGACGGCGGTCAGCACGTAATCGGACTGGCCGGTGCTGCCCGCGATCACCTTGATCGTGCCGATGCGCCCGCGCGCCGTCGGAATCGCGGTCTTCGGGACGACGGCGTCGTAGACCTGCGATGGTCGACCAAAGTCGAGACCCGACAGCCGCGATTTCTGCTTGATGGTGCCGGGCGATATGGTGCTGCGGTCCGATTCGCCTCCGTCCACCGGGGCGGCGTCGCCGCTGCGTTGTGTAAAGCGCATCGCGTGATGGCCGACCTGCACCACGTCGCCTTCGACAAGCGTGTGGCGCGAAATGGGGCGATCGTTCACGAACGTGCCGTTCGTGCTCTTCAGATCCTCGACGACGAACGACGCGCCTTCTTTCACGACGTGCGCGTGGCGCCCTGACACCGATGGATTGTCGATGACGATGATGTTGTCGGGAAGCCGTCCGATGGTGACGGCACGCACGCCGATCGCGCACTGCTGCAGTTCGCGTCCGTCAAACGTGACGATCAGCTTCGCCACGGCCGGTTACTCGCGCGCGGCGGACGCGGCGGCCGCCCCCACCACTTCGATCGCAACAACGGTGATGTTGTCGGGCCCGCCGGCGGCGTTGGCCGCAGCCACGAGCGCATCGCACGCGGCCTGCGGATCGCCTTCGCACCGCGCGAGCGCCTCCGCAATCCGCGCGTCGCTCACCATCCGCGTGAGCCCGTCGGTGCACAGCAGCACCAGGTCTCCAGGCGACACCGCGATCTCGTTGAGCTCCACCTCGACGTCAGGCTCGCGGCCGAGCGCGCGCAGCAGGATGTTCTGGTATTCGGACTTCAGGCTCTCCTCACGATTGAGCAGGCCCGCCTGCACTTGGGCTTCGACCAGCGAATGATCGCTGGTAATCGGCTTGAGCGTCGATTGGCTGCGCACGTAGCAGCGGCTGTCGCCGACATGCGCGATGCTCATCAGGTTGTCGGCGATCCAGATGCCGACGACGGTCGTCCCCATGCCGGCATGTTCATCATCGTCCTGCGCCCGATCGAGAATGGCGTCGTTGGCGGCGGCGATGGCGTAGCCGAGGATCTCCGTACGCGGCTGAAAGCCGCCGCGCGCCCGCGCGCTTGGCGTCGGCTCTGCGATGGAGGCGCCAATCGTGTCGATCGCCAGCCGGCTCGCCACTTCGCCGGCGGCCGCGCCACCCATACCGTCGCACACCACGAACAATCCGCGATCTGCACTGACCAGGTAGGCGTCTTCATTGATCGGGCGAACCTTCCCCACGCTGGTGGCCGCGCCAACCTTGAGCCGCATCGGAGGTATTCTCTCAGGATGAATTGGCTCGTCAAGGAAGAACCTGAAAATTACTCATATTCACAGTTTCAGGCCGACAAGACCACGGTCTGGGCGGGGGTCAAGAACCCCGTCGCGCAACGGCACCTGCGCGAAATGAAGAAGGGCGACCGCGTGTTCTTCTACCACACCGGCAACGAGAAGGCGGTCATCGGCACCGCGACGGTGTCGAAAACGGCGTATCCCGATCCCAAGAACGGCAACGTGGTGGTCGTGGAACTCGCGGCTGGCAAGGCCCTGAAACGGCCGGTCACGCTGGCGGAAATCAAGGCCGACAAGCGCTTCAACGACATGCCGCTCGTGCGCATTGCGCGCCTGTCGGTACAGCCGGTCACCGACGACCAGTGGGACATGATCGAGGCGATCAGCAAGGCTTAGTGCGGCGGCAGCGAATCGAGTTCGTCCCAGCGCTCCATGGCCGCCAGCAGTTCGCGATCAATGGCGTCGACGCGATCCACGGCCTCCTGGATGACGGCGCCGCCCTGCTTGTAGAACTCAGCGTCGGCGAGCTTGGCGTGCAAGGCCTTGTGCTCTTCCTCGAGCGCGGCGATGCGGGCCGGCAGCTCGTGGTATTCACGCTCCTCCTTGAACGAGCGCTTCTTCTTTTTCGCCGGCGCGGCCTTCTCGGTTCCCGAGGGGTCTTTGCCTTTTCCCGACGCGTTCT
>CAZBYY010000048.1:0-16529 GCA_964495855.1 uncultured Acidobacterium sp.
GAAATGGGTGAAGCACTCGGCATGGTCGAAACCAAGGGTTTGGTCGCGATGATCGAAGCGGCCGACGCGATGGTCAAGGCTGCCAAGGTCACGCTGGTCGGCTGGGAAAAGATCGGCGCAGGTTACGTCACGGCAGTGGTGCGCGGCGATGTGGCGGCGGTGAAGGCCGCGACGGACGCCGGTGCCGCAGCAGCGCGCCGCGTGGGCGAGCTCGTTTCCGTTCACGTGATCCCGCGCCCGCACGCCAACCTCGAAGACGTGCTCCCGATCGGCAAAGCCAACGCCAAGGCGTAATGCTCCTCGCACGCATCGTCGGGACGGTCGTCGCGACGAGAAAAGATCCGCGGCTGGTCAGCAACAAGCTGTTGCTGGCCCGCCCGATCGACCCCAAAGGCAAGGCCGAAGGCAATTACCTCGTGGCGGTGGACACCGTTGACGCCGGCGTCGGCGAAACCGTGTTGATCGTCAGCGGCAGCTCGGCGCGCATGGCCTCCGGCATGAAGGACACGCCGGTGGACGCCGCGATCGTCGGCATCATCGACACCATCGACGTCAGCGAATAGTCGTCATGCAGATGGCCCGCGTGATCGGCGACGTTGTTGCCACCCGCAAGGATCCCAACTACGACAGCATCACGCTGCTGCTGGTCCAACCGATCGGCGCTGACGGCAAGGACGTCGGCCGTCCGCTCGTCGCGGTGGACTCGGTCGGCGCCGGCGTGGGCGAGCGGGTGTTCTTCGTCCGCGGCAAGGAAGCCAGCTTCCCGTGGCACCCGATCGAAGTGCCCGCCGATGCGGGCATCGTCGGCATCATCGACCACTTCTCCGTGCAGCCCACCTCCGACAAGGCTCCGGCGGGCAAGCCATGATCCTCGCGCGGGTCGTCGGCACCGTGGTCTCGACGCAGAAGCGTCATCAATTCGAGGGATCGAAGCTGCTGCTGGTGCAGCCTGAGACACCGCAAGGCGAACCCAAAGGCGCGACGCTGCTGGCCGTGGATTCCGTCGGCGCGGGCGTCAGCGAACGTGTGCTGGTGGTGCTGGAAGGCCGGGCGGCACAAGAAGCGATGGGCAAGAAACTTGCGCCTGTCGATGCCGCGATCGTCGGCATCGTTGACCAACTGGAGTACGTCGAATGAACGACGACGAACTTCGAACGATTATCAGGGCCGCCATTGCGCGGCACATGTCGAGTTCTGCTCCGGCGACGTCCGCCTCCACTCTCGCAAAGGATGCTCCGCGGGAGCTGCGGCGCGATGACCGGGCGGACATCGTACTCAGCTTCGCTCAGTATCAGATCAGCCGTCCGGCCGGCGACACGATGTGCGTCATCGAGCCGGATGTGCAGTGCGATCATTGCGGCTTCTGCAAATGCCATGGGCATTGAGGGTGCCTAAGGGGTGCCTAAGGTGCCTAGGGTGCCTACGCGGTGCCTAAGGTGCTGGGGAAAACAGTGAAACCATCCGTTCTTGTCACGCGCAAGTTGCCGTCGAAGGTGATCGAGCGGCTCGGAGAGCAGTGCGATATCGATCTGTACACGGGCGACGTGGCGATTTCGCGCGAGGAGTTGCTGCGCCGGGTGTCCGGCAAGGACGCGCTGGTTTGCTTGCTGACCGAGCCGATCGATGGCGGTGTGCTCGATGCGGCCGGCAGACAGCTGAAGATCGTCGCCAACGTCGCCGTCGGGTTCAATAACATCGATCTCGACGCGTGCCGCGCGCGTGGGGTGATCGCTACCAACACGCCTGACGTGCTCACGAATGCCTGCGCGGATTTCACGTGGGGGTTGATCCTTGCGGTCACGCGTCGACTTGGCGAAGGCGAGCGCGTGGTGCGTGCGGGCAAGTGGGGCGGCTGGGCGCTCGATTACATGCTCGGCATGGAGCTGCGCGGCAAGCAGCTCGGTCTCGTGGGCGTCGGCCGCATCGGCCGCGCCGTGGCGGAGAAGGCGCCGGCGTTCGGGATGACCGTGGCCTACACGGATCAGCGCGATGCCGGTATTCCAGGCGCCGTGCAAATGCCGCTCGATCGATTGCTCGCCACATCCGACGTCGTGTCGTTGCACGTGCCGATGACGCCAGAGACCAAGCACCTCATCGACCAGAAGGCGCTGACGAAGATGAAGCGCAACGCGTACTTGATCAACACCGCGCGCGGTCCTGTCGTCGACGAAGCGGCGCTCGCCTGGGCGCTGAAGGAACGCATCATCGCCGGCGCTGCGCTCGACGTCTATGAAAAGGAGCCGGAAATCTTTCCCGGCCTGATGTCGCTCGAGAATGCGCTGCTGATCCCGCATCTGGCCAGCGCGACAACCGAAACCCGCACCGCCATGGCGGACCTCGCGGTCAGCAATGTTCTTGCAGTACTGAATGGCCAGCCGCCGCTCACGCCGGTTACCTAACGACTCACGCATCGATCGCGTCCTCAACACGCTGGCGAAGAAGGTGGCGGCGCTTGAGCTCCCGGCCGTCGAGAAGATCTCCGAAAGCCAGCGTGAAGACCCGTTTCACATCCTGATTTCGGCGCTACTGTCGGCGCGCACGCAGGATGCGACGACGCTTGCTGCGTCGACACGGCTGTTCAAACGCGCGCCCACGGCGCACGCGCTTGCAAAACTGCGCGTCAGCGAGATCGAAACGCTGATCTACCCGGTGAGCTTCTACCGCAACAAAGCCGTGTTCGTGAAGGACACGGCGAAGACCATCGTCGACACATTCGGCGGCGAAGTGCCGAGGACGATGCAGGAGCTCATGACGCTGCCGGGAGTGGGGCGGAAGACGGCAAACCTGGTCATGATCCTGGCGTTCAAGGGCGACGAGAACATCTGCGTCGACATTCACGTGCACCGCATCTCGAATCGGCTCGGATGGGTGCACACGCGAACGCCCGAAGAAACCGAGCAGGCCTTGTACAAGACGCTCGATCGAAAGTGGTGGCCGCTCGTGAACCTGTATCTGGTAACGTGGGGCCAGAATGTCTGCCGGCCCGTGTATCCGCGCTGCAGCCAGTGCGCCATTGCCGATGCCTGCATGCGCCGAGGTGTAACTGCATGAAGCTGATGACCGTTGCGATGTTGTTCTGCTGCGTGACGAGCGCCGTTGCCGGCTCGTCGCCAGCCGCTGCGACCGCGGAACAACCGAAGCTGTCGCCCGGCGCCGGGCCGTCGATCGTCGTGGTCGAGACGGAGAAGGGCACCTTCGAGTTCGAGACGTATCCGAACGAAGCGCCCAAGACGGTGGCGCACATCCTGGGCCTCATCGAAAAGCGCTTCTACAACGGGCAGCGCATCCATCGCGTGGTGCCGGGGTTCGTCGTCCAGTTCGGCGATCAGCAGACGCGCGACATGACCAAGGAGAAAATGTGGGGCCGTGTCGAAGGTCCGGCCGTCGGCGTCGCTGAATTCTCCAAGATCCGCACGCACGTCAGAGGCGCGGTCGCGCTCGCGCACAACGGCGACGCCTCGAAGGCGGACACGCAGATGTACGTGACGCTGGCGGATACGCCGCGATTGAACGGCAAGTACGTCGTATTCGGAAAGGTGATCTCGGGCATGGACGTGGTCGACAAGCTGAAATATGCCGACCGGATCGTCAGATTAACCGTGCGCGCGGCAAAGTAGAGACAATGCCGGCGAGATCGGGGAAGCGGTCGATCAGTTCCGGCGGCATCCTGGCGGGGATGGGTTCGTCCAGCATGTGCTTCAGCGTGACGGCATTGGCAACGGACTGTGCGGAGAAGTGGTTGTTCAGAAACAGGTAGGCCTTCTTTACGATCGTGCGTACGTCGCGCACGACGTCCGCGATCGGCGCGAGTTCTTCTTTCGAATAGAAATAGTTGTAGCGGTCTTCGGACTCGGCGTGGTCCCACCATTCCTTCGCATTGCGCCCGTGAAACCGCAGGTAGTAGAGCTGCGCGTTGCCGCCGACGAGGTCCTGGCGCACCGATGACGAGAACTTCGGCTCGTCGATCTGCACCCACGCCGCCTTGTGCTCGTCGATGAGGCGGACCGTGTTCGGCGAGTCGCTCCAGGAGCGGTGGCGCAATTCGATCGCGAGCTCGTAGCCGGCGAACGCGTTCATCAACCACGTGAGGTAGTCGACGGATTCCTGCGAGCGCTGAAAGCTGGACGGGAACTGCACGAGCAGCGGCCCGAGCTTACCGGCCGCCGCCAGCGGGTCGATGCCGCCCTTGAACGCATCGACATCTGCTTGTGTCACCGCGCTCTGGTCGACGGCGAGCTTCGGGTGCGTGAACTTCTGGAACAACTTCACCGCAAAGTCGAAATCCCGAGGCGTGCGCTTGGCCCAGCCGAGCGTGACGCTGGCGCGCGGCTGCCCGTAGAACGTGCTGTTCACCTCGACGGTGTTGAACCGTTCGGAATAGAACCGCAACTCGTCAAACCCGCGCTGGCGGTCCTCGGGAAGGGGATAGAAGATGCCGTTCCAGGTGCCCTTGCCTGCCGGGTAGTTCCATCCCGAGGTCCCGATCCGCAGGACGCCGCTCATGCAGCTAAAATAATGTGTTGCGGTGTTAACGGTTAACGAAATCTTCCACTCGATCCAGGGCGAGTCGACCCACGCGGGCCGGCCGTGCGTGTTCGTACGCCTGACGGCGTGCGATCTGCGCTGCCGCTGGTGCGACACGCCATACGCCTTTCACGAGGGGCGGAAGATGAGCGTGGACGATGTGATCGCGGATGTTGAAGGCCGCGGTTGTCCCACGGTGGAGATCACGGGCGGTGAGCCGTTGCTGCAGGCTGATGTGTATCCGTTGATGCAGCGACTGCTGGATGCGGGAAAAACGGTGCTGGTCGAAACGGGCGGGCACCGCAGCATCGCCAACGTTCCAGCGGGCGTCATCCGGATCGTCGACGTCAAGTGCCCTGGATCGGGTGAATCGGAGAAGAACGACTGGTCGAACCTCGCGCAGCTCACCGCGACTGACGAGGTGAAGTTCGTCATTGCCGACCGTCGCGACTACGAATACGCGCGCGACATCGTGGCACGGGAGCAACTGACGCGACGCGTGAACGCGGTGCTGTTTTCGCCGGTGCATGGCGAACTGGATCCCAAGCTGCTGTCCGAATGGGTGATCGCCGACCGGCTTGACGTGCGCGTGCAATTGCAGGTGCATAAGTACATCTGGAGCCCGGAGACGCGTGGCGTCTGACCAGCCGCGGGCAGTGGTGCTGCTGAGCGGCGGGCTCGATTCGTATACCGCTGCCGCCGTCGCCAGGCGCGATGGCTACGAGCTGTACGCGCTGAGCATCAATTACGGACAGCGCCACGTTCGCGAGCTCGAGGCGGCGCGAGCGGTCGCCGCATCGCTGGCCGTCCGGCGGCACCTGGATTTGGATCTCGATCTCACCAAGATCGGCGGATCGGCGCTGACGTCATCGCAGATCGACGTGCCGAAAGACCAGCCGATCGACCCGGCGGTGATTCCGAGCACCTACGTTCCCGCGCGTAACACGATCTTCCTGTCGCTGGCGATGGGGTGGGCGGAGGTACTCGGCGCCGGCGCCATCTACATCGGCGTGAACGCGCTCGATTATTCCGGCTATCCCGACTGCCGTCCCGAGTTCATTCACGCTTTCGAACAGATGGCGCGACTGGCGACGAAGGCAGGGGTCGAAGGGCAGCCGCTGACGATTCGCACGCCCCTGCTGCACCTGTCAAAAGCCGACATCATCCGCCTTGGCCTGTCGCTTGGCCTGGACTACGGCCTCACGCATAGTTGCTACGATCCGCTGCCCGGCGGAGCTCCGTGCGGGCACTGTGACAGCTGCCGGCTGCGCGCGGCGGGGTTTGCAGAAGTTGGTGCAAGCGATCCCTTGATCGGCCCGCGGGGCTGATACCATTTCAACAGTTTTGGCCCAGCCGCTTCGACGCCAGATCTTCTTCGTCATCGTCGTGCTCACGGTCCTCGTCTACTCGGCGATCGGTTACGGCATGCGCCGGACCTACGGCGAACAGCTCACGCAACTCCGCAACGAGACCTCGACGCTCGCGGCCACGGTCGTCGCGTATGTGAACCGAAACCTCGACACCGCGGACGCGGTGGCGGGCACCGCTGCTCGTCACCCCGCCTTGCTGGCGCTCGATGCAAACGGCGCAAGCGATGTGTTGCGGCCGTTGATCAACGGCCGCGATCGGCTGTTGAGAAACGCCTTCATCGCCGACCCGCAAGGCCGGCCGGTCACGTGGGCGGCGCCGCCGGATCCGAACGTCGAAGGCGCATTGGACGGCGCGTGGATCAAGGCCGTCGCCGATCGGCGCGAAAGCCTGATCAGCCCGATGTTGGGTCGCGCCGGTGAGGCCGCGCATGTGATCGTGCTCGGGTATCCAATCCTCTCTGGCGGTGCGGTGGCGGGCGTGCTTGGCCTTGCCGTGCATCTCGAAGCGCTCGATCGCATGCTCGCCGCGATTCCCATGCCCGCAGGATCGGTCGTCACGCTGACCGATGCCAACAGCGTGGTGGTCGCGCGCAGCGTCGATGCGAGTCATTACGTCGGGCGCCCGGCGGCGCCGGACGGCAAGCCTCGCAATCCATCCGACGTGCCCAAGACCGCGATCCTGACGGGCGTGGACGGGGTTGAGCGCGTGTTCGGCAATGCGGTGGTGTCCCGTGGTCCCTGGCTCGCCAGCGTCGGCATTCCAACCACGGTCGCCACCGAACGCACGATGCCGATTTACCGGCGCAACATTGGCATCTCGATCTTTTCGACGCTGGTCATCATTTTTCTCACCGTGGCGTTTGCGCGCGGCTGGCTGCATGCGTTCGATCATCTCGATGCGGCTGCCCGGCGTGTGGCCCGGGGCGATCTTGCCGCCATGGACCTCCACCCGATGCCGACGGCGGAGCTCGACCGGCTGCAACAGACGTTCAGCGGCATGGTCACCAACCTGCAGCGCGCGCGCGAATCGATCGCGGCGCAAGTCGAAGACGAACGGCGGATGCGGCAGGAGCTGCAATCGCTGCAGCAGCAGGTGATCCGGCAGGAACGCCTGGCGGCGATCGGTGTGCTCGTGTCCGGCGTGGCGCACGAATTGAACAACCCCCTGCAGGGCATCCTGGGATTTTCTGAATTGCTGCAAATGCAGCCGGGGATGCCCGAGCAGGCGAAGGGCGACCTGACGCTGATCCAGAAGGAAGCGGCTCGCGCGAGCGCGATCATCCGCAACCTTTCGCGATTCGGGCGTCAGCAGGCGGAGCCGTCACCCGTTCGCTTGCGTGACGTCGTTGCGTCGGTGATGGAGCTGCGCCAGCGCAAGCTCGAGGAGCTGGGCGTCGCCATCGACATCGACGAACAGTCGCACGGCTACGTGATGGCGATCTTAACCGAGTTGCAGCAAGTGCTCCTCAACTTCGTCATTAACGCAGAGCAAGCGATTGTGGCGAATACCCGGGAGCGGCGGATGATCATCCGCACGGGCGATCGCGACGGCTGGGCATGGATCGAGGTGGAAGACAGCGGTGTCGGCGTTCCCGCCGAGCACGAGGCCAAGCTGTTCCAGCCGTTCTACACGACGAAGCCGGTTGGCGAGGGCACGGGCCTCGGCTTATCGGTGAGTTACGACATCATCCGTTCGCATGGCGGCCGCATCGGCTATCGCGGCGCGCCAAGCGGCGGTGCGGTGTTCTTCTTCGAATTGCCTATCGTGCCGCCCGATCCCGTCAAGTCATGACCCATCGTCTTTACTACCAGGAACCTTACCGCCGAACGTTCGACGCCACCGTTGTCTCCAGCGAGGTCGTCGACGGGCGCCATCATGTCACGCTGGATCACACGGCGTTCTATCCCTCGTCTGGCGGGCAACCGTTCGACACCGGAACGCTCGGCGGGGCGGCGGTGATCGACGTGATCGATCGCGAAGACGGAACGATCGCGCATGTTGTATCTGGAGCGCTCAAGGTCGGCGACGTCGTCTCCGGCGAGATCGACTGGGCCCGACGCTTCGATCACATGCAGCAGCACACTGGGCAGCACGTGCTCTCGGCGGCCTTCGATCGACTGTTCAGCGTGCGCACCGAGAGCTTCCACATGGGCCAAAACCACCCCACCACGCAAAGTCCGCGTGGCGGGGGCCCCGGGGTGCCGTCGACGATCGACCTCGCACGCGAAGTCACGCCGGCGGAGATCGCCAGGGCCGAGGACGACGCCAATCGCATCGTCTGGGAGGATCGGCCGGTCACGATTCGATTTGCGACCGCTGAAGAAGCCGCCACCATGGGGATGCGCAAGGAGTCCGGTCGCTCGGGCACGCTCCGATTGATCGACGTGCAGGACTACGACCTGTCTGCCTGCGGCGGCACGCACGTCGAACGGACTGGGGCGATCGGCATGATCGCGATCGCCGGCTGGGAAAAGTTCAAGGGTGGATCGCGCATCGAGTTTCTCTGCGGGGGCCGCGCGCTCGAACGGTTCCGCCTCTGGCGTGGTTCGCTGGCAGCGGTGCAGAAGCATCTGTCGGTGCCGCCCGTCGACATGGCCGCCTCGATCGAGCGCATGCAGGATGACGCCAAGGCACAGACGCGTACGCTCCGCGCATTCCAGGAGAAGCTGGCCGCGCATGAAGCCGCAGGGCTCGTCGCGCGGGGCGACACGGCGATTGTAGAGTCGCTCGAGGGGTGGGATGCGCAGGGGCTGAAGGCGATCGCGGTTGCCGCGACGGCGGCGAATCCTGAAGCGGTCGTCGCGCTGTTCACGGCAACGAATCCGGCGCAGGTCGTGATTGCACGCGGATCGAAATCACCCGTGGATGCGGGCGCGGCGTTGAAGCAACTTGCAGCGAAGTTCGGCGGGAAGGGGGGCGGCAAGCCCGATCTCGCGCAAGGCGGAGGGCTCGCCGCTGACACTGCGCAGCTTGTGGCTGCGACGCGTGAACTACTTGGGCGCCATTCGTAGCGCGCCGTCGAGGCGAATCACTTCGCCGTTCAGCATCTCATTCTCGAGAATGTGACGCACGAGCGAGCCGTATTCGGCAGGACGGCCGAGTCGCGACGGGAACGGCACCTGCTGACCAAGCGACACGCGCGCGGGTTCCGGCAGGCCGGCCAGCAGCGGAGTATCGAAAATGCCGGGCGCGATCGTGACGACGCGGATGCCGAGCTGCGCGAATTCGCGCGCGATCGGCAGCGTCATGCCGACGATGCCGCCTTTTGAGGCGGCGTAGGCGGGCTGCCCGATCTGACCATCGAACGCCGCGATCGACGCGGTGTTGATGATCACGCCGCGCTCGCCGCTTTCCTGCGGCTGGTTCTGCGAGATCACCGCGGCCGCGAGACGAATCACGTTGAACGTGCCGATCAAGTTGACCTTGATCGTCTTTTCGAACAGGTCGAGCGCGTGCGGGCCGTTCCTGCCGAGCACCTTCGCGGCAGGGCCGATGCCGGCCGCATTGACCGCACCGTGCAATCCGCCAAACGACGACACCGCAAGGTCGACGGCAGCTTTGACCTGTTCCTCGCTGCTCACATCCGCCTGCGCGAACTTCGCCTTCGCGCCCATCGCCTGCTCGGCACCCTTGCCGGTTTCGGCATTGACGTCGAGCAGCACGACGTTACCGCCGGCCGAGAGAATCGCTTCGGCGCTGGCTCTTCCGAGACCTGACGCGCCCCCGGTGACAATGAAAGTCTTCCCAGAAATCTGCATATGAGTGCTCCTGAACGAGTGTTCAGCATAGCGTAGAATTGAAGATTCATGACCTACGACAAGCACTATTACGACGGGGCGTGGCAGACATCGACTGGTGGCGAGACGATTGCGGTCGTTTCGTCTGCCACGGAGCAGGAATTCGCGCGAGTGCCGCGCGGGACTGCAGAGGATGTTGATCGCGCGGTTGCCTCGGCGCGCCGGGCATTCGAGGGCTGGAGCCGGCTGGCCGTTGAAGAGCGGGAGCAGTGGCTGGAGAAGCTCTCGGCGGCGATGAAGACGCGCGTGCCGCAGATTGCCGAAGCGATCGCGCACGAGGTTGGGACCGCGATCGGATTCGCGACCAAGGTTCAGGCTGAATTTCCGATCATGATGATCGGGATGAACGCGAAGTTCATCCGCGAGGCGAAGCTCGAAGAGGAGCTTGGCAACTCGCTCGTCATCAAGGAGCCGATCGGCGTCGTCGGCTGCGTCACCCCGTGGAATTACCCGCTTCACCAGATCGTGTGCAAGATCGCGCCGGCGCTGGCCACCGGTTGCACTGTTGTGTTGAAGCCGGCCGAGATGGCGCCGCTCAGCGCGTTCATGCTTGCCGAAGCCGCCCACGAGATCGGTCTGCCAAAGGGCGTGCTCAACATCATCTCTGGCTCCGGTCGCATCGTCGGCGAAGCGATCGTCGCGCATCCCGGCGTGGACATGGTGAGCTTCACCGGCTCGCTGCAAGCAGGCCGGCGTATCGCCTCAGTTGCCGGCGAGGGCATCAAGAAGGTTTGCCTGGAGCTTGGCGGCAAGTCGGCGTTCGTGGTGTTGGACGATGCGCCGTTTGAAAAGGCGATACCGGCAGGCGTGAACAACTGCATGCAGAACTCCGGGCAGACATGTTCGGCGTGGACGCGCATGCTGGTGCCGCGAGCGCGTCACGATGAGGCTGTCGAACTGGCGAAGGCGCAGTTGGCAAAGCTCACCGTTGGTGATCCGTTCGACAAGAACACGCGCCTCGGCCCGCTCGCCTCTGCGGGCCAGCGAGACACCGTGCTCGGATACATCGAGACCGGCAAGAAGGAGGGCGCGCAGCTCGTTGCCGGCGGCGGCCGACCAGCGCATCTGTCCACGGGCTTTTACGTCGAGCCGACGATTTTCGCGAACGTCGACAACAAGATGGCGATCGCGCAGGAAGAGATCTTTGGTCCGGTGCTGTCGATCATTCCGTACGGATCTGACGCAGATGCGATCGCGATCGCGAATGATTCCGACTACGGGCTCGGCGGCGGCGTGTGGGCCGGCACGGCCGAGCGCGCGCTTGATGTGGCGAAGCAGTTGCGCACCGGCCAGGTCGACATTAACGGCGGGCGATTCAATGCGCTCGCACCCTTTGGCGGATACAAGAAATCCGGTATCGGCCGCGAGATCGGGCCGCTTGCCATCGAGGAATTCTTCCAGCTGAAGTCGATTCAGAGATAGGCTGTAGCGGTCTTGCTGTTCCCTTTTTTCGCGGGCATTGCGGCGGGCCTGCTGCACGTGTTCTCCGGGCCCGACCATCTCGCCGCCGTCGCTCCGCTCGCATCCGACACCGATCGTTCGCACTGGCGGGCCGGGCTTCAGTGGGGCATCGGCCACACGGCCGGCGTGCTGCTGATTGCGACGCTGTTGCTCGTCCTGAAGGAGCAACTGCCGCTCGATTCGATTTCCAGTTACAGCGAACGGATCGTCGGCATCGCGTTGATCGCGGTCGGGCTGTGGGGCATTCGGGGTGCATGGCTGCAAAGGTGCACGGGTGCAGGGGTGCGGGGTGCGCACACCCATGCGATGGCTTCGTTCGGCATGGGCACGATTCACGGCCTCGCCGGCAGTTCGCACCTGTTCGGTGTCTTGCCCGCGCTCGCGTTCGCCACGCGCGCTGACTCGATGCTCTATCTCTTCGGGTTTGGAATCGGCGCGATCGCCGGGATGTCGGCGTTTGCCGCCGGCATGGGATGGCTCTCCGTGAAGGCCGGCCGTGCCTCACACGGGTTGCTGTACGTTTCTTCCGCCGCCGCTCTTGTGATCGGTGGCTTCTGGCTGGTGGGACAGTGAAGCAGCTTCCGGGTGTCATCGCCGCATTCGTCGTCATGCTCGTGGGCTTCTGGCTCGCGGACATCATCGGCCAGCAGATTCTCCGCGCGCAGGGCCTGACCGGCAGCAGCCCGCTGTCGGGCGTGCCGGTGGCGATCGTGATCGGCTTGTTGCTGCGCAACACGCTGCCGCTGCCCGCGTCACTCAATCCCGGTTTGAAGTTTGCGACGACGACAATCCTGCGGGCGGGCATCGTGATCGTCGGCATCCGCTTGAGTGTGTTCGACGTGCTGAAGCTCGGCATCGCCGGCCTTCCGGTCGTCCTCGCAGCAATCACGACCGGCCTGCTGTTCGTCACGTGGTTCAACAAGCAGCTTGGGCTTCCGCCGCGTCTTGGCACGCTGATCGCTGCGGGCACGAGCATCTGCGGTGTGACGGCGATCGTGTCGACGGCGCCGGCCATCGACGCCGACGAGCGCGAAGTCGCGTACGCGGTTGCGAACGTCGTGGCCTTCGGGCTGATCGCGATGCTGACGTATCCGTACCTCGCGCATGCGCTCCTGCCGACCTCGGAAACGATCGGGCTCTTCCTCGGCACCGCGGTGCACGACACGTCGCAGGTTGTCGGATCCGCGCTCACCTACAAGCAGGTCTACGGCGATGACGTCGTCTTGCGCGTCGCCACGGTCACCAAACTGACGCGGAACATCTTCCTCGCATTCGTGATCCCGATCCTGACCTGGATGCATCTCAAGAACCAGGGTGCTAATGGTGCCTCGGGTGCCTCAGGTGCGAAGTCGACGAAGCTTTCTCAACTGGTGCCAGGTTTTGTGATCGGCTTCCTTGCGATGGCGGTAGTGCGATCGCTTGGCGACTGGACGCTCACGTCGAACGGCGCCGCCTTCGGCATGTGGGACGCGGCGCGATGGGGAGCGATTACGAAGTCACTCGGTGACTATTGGGCGTCGCAGATCCTGCTGGGCACGGCGATGGCGGCGGTGGGATTGAACACGAACTTCGCCGTGTTCAAGGGCGTGGGACTGAAGCCGTTCGCCGTCGGCATGGCCGGCGCGCTCGTCGTCGGCACCGTCGGCCTGACGATGGCGATTATCTTCGGCCGCTTTGTTCACCTCTGAAGTTCACCAGCCGCACCAGCGCCTCGTCCATCGTCGCGTCGATCTGTGACGCGGGCACGTGGAAGCTGGTGGCCATGAACGAGAAGACGATCGGCTCGTTGTCGAGCGTCATCGCGTAGCCGGACAGCGAGCGCACGTTCGACATCGATCCCGTCTTGGCCCACACGCGCTCGGCCGCGACGGTGTTCTTCATGCGATTGGCAAGGGAGCCGCTCACGGCTGCTTGCGGCAGGGTCGACTTGAAAGGCTCCTTGTGTCGCGGATCGTTCCACATGTGTGTCAGCACCGTGATGAGCGCCTCCGGGGCCAGATAGTCGTTGCGCGAGAGGCCGGAGCCATCGCGCGCGATGTATTGATCCGGCGACACACCCCAGCGCTTCAGGGTGTCGTTGACTGCGACCAGGCCGCCGGCCGCCGTCGCCTCTGCGCCTGAAGGCGCCATCGAGTACAGCATCGACTCGGCGTAGATGTTCTCGCTCCACTTGAGGCACACGTCGATGACCGACTGCAGCGTCGGCGAGTGATCGTCGATCAGCAGCGTGGCTGCCGCGTAATCAGGCTTCACGCGGGCATCGTCGATATCGAGCGAGCCTCCGCCGACAAACACGCCGTTGCGCGCGAGCGCTTCGCGCAGGGCGTTGAGATAGAGAATCGTCGGATTGGGAGCAGCGGCCTCGAGGCGGACTGCGCGCGCGCCTACAGCCACCTGTCCGCGAACGCTGAGCATGTTCGATCCCGGTATGCGTTCGATCGAGACTCGAGTCTGTTGATCCGCGCCGACGGTCGTGACGCCATGGTCGAGGATGACGCCGCTACCCGGCGGCGACACGCTGATGATGGCGCGGTCGCCGGGGTTGATGCCGGGCCCGACCATCAGCTCGATCACGTTCTCGTTGTATTGCAGGCCGCTCACCGGCGCGCCGTAGCCGAGCGTGAGGTCGTCCCACGCCCAGCCGAAGCCCCAGCCGGGTTCGGCAAACGCGTTGTCGTCGCCGATCAACTGGCCGTTGATCCGACGGATGCCGCGCGCGTAGAGATCTTTCGCCCACACATCGAACATGTTCCAGCGATCCGGGTGACGAGGGTTGATCGTGGGATCGCCGTTCGAGACAACGACGAGATCGCCGTTCAGGTCGCCGCCAGCGATCGGCCCGGTGGCGTACACCTTCGTCGAATAGCGGTAGTCCCACCCGAGCCGCTCTGCGGCAACGGCGGCCGTGAGCACCTTCTGATTCGACGCCGGCGTCTGCATCCGGTTCGCGTTCATGCTGAACAGCGGCGTGTTGTCTTTGAGCGACCGGACCGAAATCGACCATAAGGCGTGGTCGATGTTGCTCGATGTGAAGATCGACTGCAGGTCGCGCTGCAGCTGCTCCACGGCGCCGGTGGATGCAACTGGCGCCGCGGCAACCTGGGGCTTTGCCGTCTTTGCGGCGCAGCCGCTCAGAACAACCGCGAGCGCGACGCTGGCAACGGCGCGCGCTCGCGTCATCACTTCTTCGCGCCGACCGTGGCGGGCGTGGTGTTGGCGGGCGCCGGGGTCGGCGCCTTTGGCGTGACCGCGAGGTCGAGCGCCTGCAACACGTTCTTCATCGACGAAGAATCTACCTTGACGCCGCCGGTTTCGCCATCGCGAACGGCGTAGTAGTTGTCGCCGACCTGGCCGAAGCGGACGCGCTCGAACTTGCCCTCGTCGTACGACGCGCTGACGACCAGCACCGGCTTATCGAGGCCGGTCTTCGTCGACTTCGGATCGATGAACGACTCGGCCTTGACGTTCGGGAGCTTGTTCAGCAGATCGTCCATCGCCGTCGCATCAGCAGTAAAGCTGGGTGCGCCGGCCGGAGTGACCTTCCATGTTTCCTGGTCCGACGGCTTTGCCGCAGGCACCTTCTCGAAGTCGAACGCTTTCGTATCGCGCACGATGCGGAGCTTCGCCGTGTAGAACGGGCGGAAATCGAACAACTCCTTCTTCCGGAAATCATCGAAATTCTTGTTGAGGTCGTCCTTGAGCGTGGTGTCGAGCGTGAAGACGATCGGCCGGGAGGCGTCGCGCGCGTACATCTGGTCGCCGTCCGTCTTGCCGACCTGCAGCACCGTCTTCGCGCTGCCGGCGCCGATCGTCACGGTCACTGTCGGCTTGTCGAGCCCGTACTTCGCGAGGTCCTTGGGATTCTCCTCGACGAGCTTCGACATGTTGGCCTGCGACAGGCGCGTCAGGAACCCCTCGATCGCGGAGTAGTCGCTGCGTGACGGTACGGGTCCGGTGACCTTCCAGTCGCTGCCGGACCTGGCCATCTCGATCGCGCTCGTGCCTTTCGCGAGCGCCAGCGAATCGGCCTTGTCGCGATCGAACTTGAGGATCTTCTTGTCGCGCAGGTTGAAGGCCGTGCGATTGAAGTTCGATTCCTGGAACGACGACACGAGGACGACGCGCTTCTCGCCGCCTTTCATCGCGTACATCTCGCTCTGGGTCGGATTCTTGTTGCCCAGCTTGAACGATCCCGCCACGCCGCCCTCGCCCTTGAATTCGACGAGGATCTGCGGCTTGTCGAGGCCGAACTGCGCAAGGTCAGACGGATTGTCGTCCACCGGCCGCACGCTTTCGAGCGACGTGATGTTCTGCGCGAGTCCGATCGCCTCCGTCGCGTCGGCATCGACCTGTGACGGTTCGACGAGCTTCCAGCCGCTCGCGTCCTTCCTCAGCAACGTCGACTCGCCCTGGTAGGTGACGCGGATCTCGTTGATCTTGTCGGTCGCCACCTTGTCGAAGAGCTTCTCTTTCGCCGGCTCGCCTTCAGTGGCAGCCGACGTCGCGGGCTTCTTCGAGTCGACGAAATAAATATAGGCGCCGAGCCCCGCGAGCACGACCACGAGGATCAGTGTGGAAGTCAGGCCGCGCATTTACCGCCTCCGCCACCACGTGTAGATGCCTGACGCGAACACGATGCCGGGAATGATGAACAGCGACAGGATCATCACGCGATTCTGTTGATCGGCGGTGAGCGTCAAGCGGCGATCTTCCGGCTGGCGCGGACGCACCGCGATCAGGTTCTCCTGCTGCGACAGCCAGTTCAGCGAGTTCATGAAGAAATCGCGGTTGCCGGAGATGCCGATCGCCATGTTCGACGCGAAATCGGAGTCGCCGACGGCGACGACGCGCGTTTCGGGCTTGCGGTCCGAATCCGGCGACGATGGCGTGGCGTTGCCGGATGCGGCGGGCGGCGTGACTGCTGCCGGCGCAGAGACAGCCGCGGCCAGCGTGATCGGTCCCTGCTTGTCGCCCTTGTCGGCGTTGAATTCGACCTGGCCCTTGCCCGACGAGAGCGAGGCCAGATCCGCTTCCGACCAGCTTTGCGGGCTGGTGTTCACCAGAGGCTGCGCCGTGTGGCTGTTCGATCCGCCTTCGATCGGCGTCATCGACCGAGACATCGGGTAGGCCGTGAGCACGCGGAAGCCCTGGGTGATCGGGTGCGTCGGATACGACGCGGCCACCGGCACCGAGGCGTCGGTGCCGAGGATCTGGCCCATGCCGCTCGCGTCGAGGACGACGTCGTTGCCGGCGCGGATGCCCCAGTCGGCGAGGAACTGCGTGAGCAGCGGCTGCGCGGGCCCCTTGATGAGGGGATCGAGCATCACGAGGATCTTGCCGCCCTTTGCGGCGTAGCTGTTCAGCGCCTCGATCTCC
>CAZBYY010000049.1:0-16298 GCA_964495855.1 uncultured Acidobacterium sp.
CGCGCTCGTGGAACAGCAGCGGCAGTCCCGTCCCGGCCAGCCCGAGGAAGCTCGTGAACAGGACGATGTGAAGAAACCGCTGATACGGGGTGAAGCGAACCACGTACGGTGATGCGGCGTTCATGACGACGCTCCCTTCTTCGCGTCATGTTCACGCCGCGCGCGCAGCGAGCGGGGATACCACACGAGCGTATGCACGCCGAAGAACAGGAACGTGCCGCCAAGCAGCACCTGCATGAACCTGTACGACCAGTACAACTCGGGATTACGCGTCGCATCGCGCTTGTCGGCGTGCGGGTCGTACTTCACGAAGTTCGCATTCGCGCCCTTGTGGCACGTGCCGCACGTCTTCTGGATGTTCACGGGGTGAATCGACGATGCGGGATTGCTGGCGGCCAAGACGGTGTGACTGCCGTGACAATCACTGCAGGTCGCCATCCGCGTGAAGCCGAGGGCCGACACCTGCCCGTGGAACGTATCGCGGTAGGTGGTGATCTTGTCGATGTGGCAGTTGCCGCATTCCTGGATGGCGGCGAGCCGCCACTGATCCGTCTCGGCGCGCTGGATGCGATGCGAGGTATGGCAGTCGGAACATACCGCAGCGCCGGCATTGCCCATCCGGCTCTGCTCGGCATGCACGCTCTTCGCAAACAATGGCTGGATCCCCTGGTGGCAGGAGCCGCACGTATCGGCGACGCGCGCGCGATTGACGCGACTGGTCGGGTCCGTTCTCGTCTTGATGTCGTGCGCACCGTGACACGACGTGCAGTTGGCCGACACGACGAGGCCGGCGCGCGCCACACCGCGGCCATGCACGCTGTCGACGTAACTGTCGGCGACGGTGCCGGCGGCGCCGGGAATGTGCTGCTGGCTGTGGCACTGCGCGCAGGTCTTCGGCAGGTTGAGCGCATAGGTGCGCGACGCGCTGTCCTTCGCGGACAGGATGTCGTGCGTGCCATGGCAATTGACGCAGTGCGCGCCCTTGCCGTTCTTGTCGGCGGCGTAGTGCACGCTCTGCTCGACGACCTTGACCGTGTCTGCGTGGCAGTCCGCGCACGCGACCTTCTGCAGTTTGTCGGCGTGAGGCAGTTCCGCCTTGGCCAGATCGGCATGGCAGTCGATGCACGAGAGGCCCCCGTGGATCGACTTGCCGAACACCTCCGCCTTGACGGCGATCGGGGTTCCGTTGGCACGTTTTGCCGTGTCGTCGCCGTGGCAGGTCAGACAATCGTCGTTGGTGGGCGGGGTGACGGCCTGGTCCGCCCACGCCGTACCCGCCACGAGCAACGACACGAACAAAACCAGGACGCGCATGGCGCCCTGCTTACTTCTTCTTCAGCGACCCCAGGTAGGCGACGAGCGCGTCGAGGTCATCCTTCGGCATGTTCGCATAGGCGCGCATCGGGGGCTTGCGATCCGCGTTCGCCTTCTTGGTCATTTCGGCCGGGTTGACGATCCATTCGCGGATCTCGTCGGCCTTGAGCTTGGCGCCGACGCTGTCCAGCGGCCCCTTCGCGTTGCCTTTCCCGTCGATCGAGTGGCACATCGAGCACTTCGACTCGGCAAACACCTTCATGCCTTTGTCGACTGATCCCTGTGCCGAGGCGCTTGCCACGGACAGGCCCAATAAAATGACGACCAACAACCCGGCTCTCATGTTCTGTCTCCTTCGTGATTCACCACGCGGCTGAATACCTTGGCCTCGCGGCCGCCTACGATCCGCTGCAGGTAGCATCCGTCACGACATGCCCTGGCGGCACCGGTTGACGAAAGCTGAACCTCGACCCACTCGTCTTCCAGTCCGACAAGAGCATTCGCCGCCGCGGCTACCTGCTCCGTGGTCGATCCTGGGAATCGTCGCTTCAACACGGTCACGATCTTTTCGCGATCGAGCATGCGCGATGCCACAGAACCGATGAGCAATCGGCGTTCCACCGCGGCCCGTCGTCCGGACGCGAAATTGCGCGGTTTTCGTTGAGATTATCGGTCCGATGCCGGGAATCCGCGAGCGGGAATCACGAATTCTCGACGACCAATGCGGAAGATTCCGCGTCAAGGCCAAGCTTCCGAATTCGATCCCCCAGTGTCGAGCGCTTGATCCGCAGCAGCTTTGCGGCCTCCGACTTGTTGCCCTTCGCCGTCCGTAAAGCGGTCTGAATCAGTTGAGTTTCGAGCACCTGGAGCCGTTGATCGAGCGACCCTTCAAGCACGTCCGGGAGGGCCCGTGGCGTCGCCCGCGGCGGCGAATAAAACAGGATGCTGGCCGGGAGACACCCGGCCACCGCGACGTCGCAAATACAGGTCTGCGCAATCCGCTCGCACGCGTTCTCGAGTTCGCGCACGTTGCCGGGCCACGGATACCGCTTGAACGCATCGAGCATGGCCGCGGACAGCTGTTTCGGC
The DNA here is from genome assembly GCA_964495855.1 of uncultured Acidobacterium sp. Lineage (GTDB taxonomy): Bacteria > Acidobacteriota > Vicinamibacteria > Vicinamibacterales > UBA2999 > 12-FULL-67-14b. The sequence continues at coordinate 2,404 of CAZBYY010000049.1, forward strand.
GCCTCGTTCTTCTCCGTGAAGTAGCGGCGCAGAAAGTGGTCGACGAGCGCCGGGATGTCTTCGACTCGATCACGCAGCGGCGGCAGGTGGATCGGGATCACGTTCAGCCGGTAATAGAGGTCCTCTCGGAACGCGCCCGCCGCAACAAGCTTGCGCAGGTCGCGCTTGGTGCCGGTCAACACGCGCACGTTGATCGGCATGGCGCGAACGCCGCCGACACGCTCGACCGTGCGCGTCTGCAGCACGCGCAGCAACTTCACCTGCATCGCCAGCGGCACATCGTCGATGTCGTCGAGAAACAGCGTCCCGCCCTCGGCAAGCTCGAACCGGCCCGGACGATCCTTGATCGCATTGGTGAACGACCCGCGCTCGTGGCCGAAGAGTTCGGATTCGATCAACGTCTCGGCCAGGATCGCGCAGCTCACCGCAATGAACGGGCGCTGCCGCCGGGGGCTCGCGTGATGGATCAGGTTCGCGATCATTTCCTTGCCGGTGCCGCTTTCGCCGGTGATCAGCACGGAGCTGTCACCATTGGCGATCACCTTTACGAAGTCAACGACCTCGCGCATGCGCGCGCTGCCGCCAACAACGACCGCATCCGCTGTGAAGGGCTGACGCTTGGCGCTCATACGACCACCAGTTCGTCGAAGTCGGGCACGACGTCGCGAATGGCCATCTCGACGCCGACGTGCAGGGTCAGGTGGGCACTTGGACACCCCGCGCACTTGCCGGTCAGGCGCACGTACGCCTTTCGGTCGTGCACCTTGAGCAACTCGATGTCTCCGCCGTCAGCCCTCAACAGCGGACGCATTCGATCGAGAACGGCCTCAATTTCATTTGGGGAATCCATGCGCTCGCCTCCCGATGGGCAAACGTTGTGCCTATGGGAACCGCGCGATAACGGTGAGAAGCCTGCCGGAAAACCGTTGCAGCAACGATTTCCCGGCAGAATTTTCCTATCTGTGGGGACTTTTCCGGCCCTGCGCCGGCTAGGGTTTGTGCACGTGAGCGGTGGTCTTGCCGTCGCCCACGATCACGGTACCCATCAAGCCGCCCTCGGCGTGATCGAGGATGTGGCAGTGGAACATCCACTCGCCCGGGCGCTCATTGAAATCGACCAGCAGCCGCACGGTCGTCTTCATGGGGATGTTGACCGTGTCCTTCCAGCCGAGCGGATGCACCGGCTGGTTCTTGGCGTCGAGCACCTGGAAGAAGAAGCCGTGCAGGTGGAACGGGTGATCCCAGTCCGAGTCGTTCTTCACGATCCACACCTGCTTCTCGCCGAGCTTCGCCGTGTATGGCTTCGCTTTCCAGTACGGCAGGCCGTTGACGAGGAACTCCGACTTGTTGTTCTTCATCGGCGGCAGGGCAAGCACGATCTCGACCGGCGTCGCACCTTCGGCGGACGGCGCAGGGATGTCGCGCGTGACGGTCACGGGCTTCGCAGTCACCGCCGGTTCCTTGGTGAAGTCGATCAGCATCACTTCTTCGACGCTGCGATATTCCACGCTGCCGTAGCCGCGGTTGTAGAGCATGCCTCGCACCGCGAGCGGCGTGCCGGCCTTCCCTTTGGGCGCGACGATCACATCGACACGCTCGCCGGGCGTGACGAGGAGGATGTCGGTCGTCGTTGGCTTCTCGATCAAGCCGCCGTCGTTGCCGATGATCGTAAATGGTTGCCCGTCGAGATCGAGATAAAAGAAGCGGCTCTTGGCGGCATTGACGATGCGCCAGCGCTGCGGCGCGCCCGGGCGCGCGTGAAGCGTGGGGCGCCGGCGGCCGTTGACGAGCACGTAGTCACCTTCCCGGCCGAAGACCATGCCGGCTGAACCGCCGCTGTCGGCCGGCTCGAGGACGCCCTTGTTGTCGAAGCCGATGTCGCTCAGCACCAACGTGACTTGATCCTCAACGCCGACGTTCTCTGCAGGATCCTCAACCAGCAGCGCGCCGTACAAGCCGTAGCCGACTTGCGCGGCCGACATGACGTGAGGGTGATACCAGTACAGGCCGGCATCGCGAACGACGAAGTCGTAGGTGAACGACTCGCCCTTCTTCACTTCCGGCTGCGAGATGTCGGGGACGCCATCCATTTCGATCGGCACGCGTACGCCGTGCCAGTGGACGGTGGTCGGTTCATCGAGTTCGTTCTTGAAGTGCACGATCAGCCGATCGCCCACGTGCGTCTTGATCAGCGGGCCAGGGAGCCCGCCGTTGTAGGTCCAGGCGTGCACGGTCTTGCCGTCCACCTGGACGTCGGCGAGCTTGGCGGTGAGATCGATCTCGACGATCTTCGGGTCCGGATTGCGATCGACGACCTCACTCAACTTCAGATCGTCCGCCCATCCGGCAGGGGCGAACGACTGCGCGGCGGCAACGCCGGGAACAACGAGGCACACCGCTAGCGCAACTCTTGAGAGCATATCGACCTCTGGTGCAAGCTCCGGGCCGAGCCCGGCTCGATGCATTTTCGCAGGAGTACCGATGCATATGCGTCATGAGTTGTCTCGCGAGCATCGGGAATATTCCGGCGAGCTGCGAACTATTACGCGACGGCAACCTAAGACGCGCCCTTTGTTCCAAGCAGCCTCGTGACCTCGCTGTCTGACGTTTCCGAGAAATCGACATACCACCGACCGACGGCGATGAATCCCCGGGGCGTACGCGCGCACACCACCTCGTCTGCCACGCGTTCGAGTTCCCGGCACGCCTCGCGCGACCCAACCGGCACGGCCACGACGATGCGGGAGGGACGCTGGCCGCGCAATGCCCGCACGGCAGCGAGCATCGTTGCGCCTGTCGCGAGGCCGTCGTCAACGAGCATCACGATGCGGCCGTTCACGGTGAGCGGCGCGCGTCCTTGCCGATACAGCTGTTCTCGACGCGTGAGCTCACGCTGTTCCTCGTCGATGACCGATGCGATGTCGCACGCTTGAAGATGAAGCTCGGCCATGAGCTCGTCATTGAGAACGCGCACCCCGCCGCTTGCGATGGCGCCAACGGCAAGCTCGCGGTGTCGGGGCGCGCCGATCTTTCGCACGACAAACACGTCCAATGGTGCGCCAAGCGTGTCGGCGACCACGGCAGCAACTGGCACGCCACCCCTGGGCAGGCCCAGCACGATCACGTCGTCCCGACTCGCGTAATGGCGCAGGCGCTCGGCCAGCTCAGCACCGGCCGCGACGCGATCCGTAAACTGCCCTTCGGATTCCTTGCGCATGCGCGCCCCTTTACCGCCGACGGTTCAACGAGGATGGCTGAGCGTCGAGGCGTTCGGGATCAGGTCGTAGAAGATCCGTTCCGGCACGTTGCCCGACCAGTGGCCAGAGACTCGAGCGGCTGTGACGGTCAGCACGAAGATCACGGTCACACCGGCGGCGATCTGCACCGCGGTAATCTTCCGCCCGCGAGGAAGCGTGCGCATCTCGAGCGCATCCTTGACCGGGCACACCGATACGCACGTGAGGCAGCCATTGCATTCTGGCGTGCGAACCGTCTTCAACACATCAACAGGAATCATCGACGGGCACGCCTTGGCGCACTTGCCGCAATCGATGCAGGAGACCGGATCCCGAGTAATGCGAACGGGGCTGAGGAGCGAGGCGAGCCCCATGAGCGCGCCGTACGGGCACAGGTAGCGGCACCAGAAATTCCTGGTGAGCACTGAAAGAATGACGAGCACGGCGCAGACTTCAATCGTCACCCGTCCGGCGCTGCGGAAGAACTCGAGCATCTTGACGTCGGCCACGAGCCCGTAGGGACTTTTGAGGAATTCGTGCAATGAGGGCACGGGCATGGTGACGACGACCCACACGAACAGCGCGAGCAGGATGTACTTCAGCGAGCGCAGCGGCACGTCGAACCAGCGCGGCACCGTCAACGTGCGGCCAAACAGTTCGCGCCCGCCCTTCCACAACCATTCGGAGATCGTGCCGATCGGACACAGCCAGCTGCAGAACGCCTTGCGGAACACGATCGACGTACCCAGGAACGCGATCAAGAGGAACATGCCGGCCGGGTGCACCTCCGGAACCTGTCCCGTGAGCAGCAGGATCTTCAGGTTCATCAACGACGCGATGGGCAGCCACCCTTCGACGCCTGGTGGGCGCGAGACGTAGGAGCTGGCTCCGCCGGTTTCGAAGTGGCGCACCCAGAAGTAGAACTGCACGCCGATCCAGACGTTCAGCAGCAGGAACGCGACCTGCGTGAGCTGACGGATCCGTCCCTCGTGCTCCACCGGGCGTTTCACATACAGGCGGCTCATTTCACCTACCCATGGGCAACGCACATGCCGCAGCCGGTCTTGGAGATTTTGGGAGGATTTCCCACGTACGAACTTTTTCGGGCGGTTCAGGTTCGCGGAGGAAGCCGCACAGTGCGAAAAGTTTCGCGGCTTTTCAACGCGTCCAGCAGCGCGACTGTAGAAATGCCGCGTAAATGCGGGGCGCTGCTGGCACAAGTCATGCTCGGGGTGAAGTCATGACGTTGTTCCTGCGTCGCTTTTTCGGAGCCCTCGTCTTCGATGCGTCGGCTTTTGAAGATGTCGAGGCTGATCGCACTGCCCTGGCGCAGTCGATGCTGGTCGTCGCGCTGGCGGCGCTCGCCGGCGGGATTGGCGCGGTTGGGCTCGGCGTGACCGGCGTGACCGGCTCGCTGGCAGGTATCGCGACCGTTCTGGGCGCCTGGCTCGTGTGGATCACGGCCGTGTCGGTGATCGGCACCGTCGTGCTCAGCGAACCGCAAACCCACAGCGACATTCCCGAGTTGATTCGCACGTTGGGGTTTGCAATGGCGCCCGGCGTCTTCCTCGCGTTTGCGGCGCTGCCGCCGGCCGCGCCGGCCGTGCTGTCCATCGTGCTGGCGTGGGTAATCGCCGATACCGTCGTGGCGATGCGGCAGGCGCTTGATTACCGGAGCACTGGTCGCGCCCTTGCCGTCTGCGTCCTCGGATGGCTGCTCGCCGGGGGCGTGTTCGCTGCAATCGTGGCGTTGTTCTCGAAGACCCTTAACTGATCAACGAATCGGATAGGATCTGTTCATGCGCTTCAACTACGTTCCGCTCGCGATTGGCATCCTTGCCGTCGCCGCAGGCGCAACCGCCACCAACCTCGCGGCCGAAGGCCAGCAGAAGGCGGCAGCGAAGCCTGCGACGGCAGCAGCGACAACCATCACCGTTTACAAAACACCCACTTGAGGGTGCTGCAACGGCTGGATCAAGCATCTCCAGTCGGCAGGCTTCCAGGTGGAAGCCAAGGACGTTTCGCAATCCCAGCTCACCGCGATCAGCATGCAGGCCGGCGTGACCGACGAGCTCTCCTCGTGCCACACCGCCAAGGTCGGCAACTACACAGTTGAGGGTCACGTGCCCGCTGAAGATATCCAGCGCATGCTGAAGGAGAAGCCCGCCATCGCCGGCATCGCCGCCCCAGGCATGCCGCAAGGCTCTCCGGGCATGGAGCAAGGCAGCACGAAGCAGCCCTTCGACGTGGTCGCCTTCACGAAGGACGGCAAGAAGACCGTCTACGCGAAGCACAAGTAGGGGCCGCCGGCACAACCCCAGCGCGCGTTGGCGGCACTCCCGCCAGCGCGCCAGACATTTTCAGCTGTTCCGCCATGAAGGATCCGCTCGCGGGTTCCGCGTGGAGCGATTGCTCGACCGTCGAAGGCTTCGTGCGTTCGGCGCCGAACGCCACCCTGCTCGCGTACGCGCAGCGCGCCGCGGGCCAGCGACGACTGCGCATTGCTGACATCGGATGCGGCGCTGGACGCAACGCCGTCCCGCTTGCGAGCGCCGGTGCCGACGTCATTGCGACCGACTTGTCGCTGCCGATGGCGGCGGCCGCGAGCGCCCGCGCCGACCACCATCGCCTGCTGATCGCCCTTGCGCCGATGGACGCGCTGCCGGTCCGCGACCGGAGCATCGACATGGTCGTGGCGCACGGCATCTGGAACCTCGCGCGGTCGGACGCCGAATGGCACCGCGCGGCAGGCGAGGCGTCACGCATCGCCGCTCCGCATGCGCGACTCTTCGTGTTCACCTTCTCCCGGCACACGCTGCCGCCGGCCTGCGAGCCGGTCGCCGGCGAACGGTTCACGTTTACGCAGTTTTCCGGCGCGCCGCAGATCTTCATGACCGACGAGGAATTGATCACCGCGCTCGCGCGCCACGGATTTCATCCTGATCCCGATCTGCCGTTGCGTGAGCACAACCTGCCGCCTCCGGGCCAGCCGCGACTCGGCGGTCCGCCGGTCATTTATGAAGGCGGGTTCGTGTTCAAAGGAGTGTGACGATGTCGACTGGAATCCTGGGGTCCGCGGAAGCGTTTGCCCTCACCGACTTGATTTCAGTGCCGGCCGGAGGAATCGCGAGCCGCGTGCTGGCGAAGAACAGCGGCGGCAACGTCACCGTGTTCGCGTTCGATGGCGGAGAAGGACTGAGCGAACACACGTCGCCCTTCGACGCGCTGGTGATCGTCATTGACGGTGCCTTGACGCTGACGGTGGCCGGCACGCCGATTCGGGCGCGCGCCGGCAGCATCACGCGCCTGCCGGCCGGCGTGCCTCATGCCGTCGAGGCGACCGAGCGCTCGCGAATGCTGTTGATCATGTTTCGCGACGCGCACGGTGGTTAAGCCGTCAGGTGGCGGCGACCCAGTGGCTGCGCTCGACGTGGGTGCGCGGTTCTCGCACGCGGCCGCCCGCGTGGTGCCGCACCTCGCGACGCGCGCTCCACAATAATCCTGATCCGGCGACACGATTGAGCATCGGCGAACCGCCCAGTTCGACTTCGACGCGGCGGCGCAACTCGCCGATGCGCTGGCCGACCTCGCGATTCGAGTCGCGCAGGTAACGCTCCATCGCCCAGAGCGCCGCGCCGAATCCATAGCGCAGTTGCAGCGCCTCCCCGGCCACGCGGGCCCGGACGCGGGCGTCCGGATCGTTCCGGTAACGACGCCATCCGACCAGCATGTTCGCCATGAGCCTGAACAGGCTCGGGCCGTTCACCTCGTAGTCGCGGCGGAAGGCGCGGTCCAGGAATTCCTTCGACTGGTCGCGTGAAATTGCGCCATGGCGGAAGTTGAACTTGAACTGGCCGTGGATGTCGGCGAGGTCGACGTGTTCGAGCATCTTGCCCTCAGCGGACAATTGCCGATGCAGCGGCGTGCCCGGCACCGGCGTGTAGAGCATGAACTGGTGACACACCGTGTTGTGCGCGACGGCATGATCGATGACGCCGTCGATATTCTGCGGAGAGTGATGCTCCAGGCCGATGATCGTGGAGCCGTGGACGCGGATGCCATGCGCCTGGAGCTCGCGCGACAGCGACAGCGTGTCGGCACCTTTCAGTTTCTCGTAGCGGCCGTCGAGCGATTCGAGCCCAAGCCAGATCCATTCGATGCCGAGCTCAACCAGTTGCCGGATCTCGTACTTGCGGATCGCGTTCGCGGACGAGAACACGTAGAGCGACCACGCCTTGCCGTGCTGCTTCATCAGCTCCAGGAGTTCGAGCGCACGCGTCTTGTAGAGCAGGAAGTTCTCGTCCATGACGAAGAACGCCCGGGCGCCCAACTCGTGCTCGGCTTCGCACATCACGCGGAATACATCCTCGCCCTTCGGAAGGAAGTTGACGAACCGCCCCTTGCCACCAAAGAACTCCGACGTCGTGCAGAAGTTGCATCCCATCGGACACCCGACGGAAGTGAGGATGGTCGCCGCCGCATTCCCTCCGCCGCGAAGCATCGGCACCCCCATCAGCCGAAAGCCGAACGACGAGGGAATGCTGGGATGCTGGAACGGCGCAGACGCGTCCTCGCCGAGGTACTCGCGCAGCCACGCGATGCCCTCGCCTTTGACGATGTGATCGGCGTCGATCAACGTCTCGATGTCCGGAATCGCGGTGACGTGGCCGCCCACGACGATCTCAGCGTGCGGCGAGTGCTCGCGCACCAGCCGGCACATCTCCCGGATCTTGCCGACGTTGCAGATGATGCCGCTCAAGCCGACCACGTCGTAGTCGCCGTCGATCAATTCCTGGATGAAGTGCTCGCGCGTGGGAAAGTCGAGCACCGTGCATGGCGCAGAGATATTCCGCTGCAGCAGCATGAGGCTCCACGTCCGATGGAACATGCGCAATGAGAACGGACCCTGCTCGCGTGTGACCTGGTTGTGGTACAGCTCGGCCGGATTGATCGCGCGGCTGCCAAATTCATCGTCTTGCGCGAATGGCTTGAAGACCGATGCCAGCAGGACGCGAGCGCGAACGCCTTTGGGATGCTTCGGCATGATCGCTCACCTCGAAGTCGAGCATAGAGATTCGACGCCTCATCGAACGTAAGCCTTTTGTAAGACCTGAACGCGGCCCGGGAATTCTCCGCGGATGCGCAATTGTCCCCGCGGTCGGTGCCGTATGACGCGTGTCATAGCGTCCCGGATCTGGCTGGGCCAAGGTTGCGGTAGAGGGGCTCAGTGCCAATTCGCGCAGCGCTTCCGGACGTTGAACACTGGAAGAAACAGGTCAAGTGCCAGGCCGGGTGTCCGGTATCGACGGATGCGGGCCGCTACGTCCAGCTCATCGCCGACAACCGGGCCGAGGACGCATTCCTGGTGGCCCGCGCCCCAAATCCGTTGGCCTCCGTCTGCGGCCGAGTGTGTGCAGCGCCCTGTGAGGACGCGTGCCGGCGCGGGACGATCGACGCGCCGGTGTCGATCCGCGCGCTCAAACGCCACCTGACCGAGCAATTCGGCGTCGAGTCGATGCGGCCCGACACGCAAGACCGCCTGTTCGAGGGCGGGATTAGCGAGGGCAATCGCTACTCCGGCCACCTTCCGCTGCGGTTCCATCGAACGGCGCCCGAGGCGGTCCAGGCCAAACGCCGCCGCGTGGCCGTCATCGGCGCGGGCCCAGCCGGACTTGCGGCCGCACACGATCTCGCCCTGCTCAATTACGCCGTCACGATCTTCGAGGCCGCCGCCGAGCCCGGCGGCATGATGCGCTTCGGCATTCCCGAATATCGCTTGCCGCGGCCGCTGCTGCGCGCCGAGATCGATCGCATCGTCTCCCTCGGTGCCGAGCTTCGCCTGAACACGCCGCTCTCAGAGACGTTTGGACTCGCCCAGCTTCGCGACATGGGGTTCGAGGCCGTGTTCCTGTCGGTCGGCGTCTCGCGCGGGCGAGACCTACAGGTGCCGGGCGTGGACATCGACGGCGTCGTGAAGGCCGTTGACTATCTGCTGAACATCAACCGCGGCTTCCGTGTGGATCTGGGCCGCAGGGTCGTGGTGATCGGTGGCGGCTTCGTTGCCTTCGACGCGGCACGCACGGCACTGCGCGCCGCTCTCCCCTCGGGTGACGAGGCCGCGCCGATCCCCGACCCGAAAGACACTGACGCGCGGGTCAAAGAGGCGCTCGACTCAGCACGTGCCGCTCTGCGTGGCGGCGCCGTGGACGTCACCGTCGTATCGCTCGAAGACTTCTCGGAAATGCCGGTGCTGCGCACCACGCAGGGTCACGAGGAATTCGAAGAGGCCAAGCGCGAAGGCGTGCGGTTCCTCACCCGTCGTGGCCCGAAACAGTTCCTGGGCAACGGTCATCTCCACACCGTCGAATTGCGCGGCGTGCAGTCGGTCTTCGATGCCAACGGCCGCTTCGCGCCGGTCTATGACGATGCGATCGTCGACGCCCTGCAGGCGGACACGTGCATTCTCGCAATCGGCCAGCAGCCGGACCTCTCGTTCATCTCGCCCTCGGATCGCATCGACCTGACACCGGGCGGCACGATCAAGATCGATCCGAGCACACTTGCCACCTCGGCGCCCGACGTCTATGCCGGCGGCGACGTCGCCTTCGGCCCGCGCAACCTGATCGACGCGGTGGCGAACGGCAAGCGTGCGGCACGATCGATCCACGAATACCTCGGCGGTCCTTCCGCACGGCTCGTCACCCGCGTCGAGATCGAGACGCTGCTGACGTCGCAGTACCGCATGGCCGCCGGCTTCGAGCGGCTCGATCGTGAAACACCTCCCACGCTGGACGTCGGCCGCCGCACGGGCATCACCGAAGTCGAAACCGGCTACGACGCTGACGCCGCGGCACGCCAGGCCGCACGCTGCCTCGTGTGCCACGTGCAAACGATCTATGACCCGGAGCTCTGCGTCATCTGCAATCGCTGCGTCGACGTGTGCCCCGAGTACTGCCTGAAGTTCGTGCCCTTCGACGCACTCGACCTTCCGGCGGAGGAACGCGCCGCACTCGAATCGCGCGCCGACGGCAACGGTCTGCCGCTCGCCGCGATGCTCAAGGACGACGATCGCTGCATCCGCTGCGGCCTGTGCGCGATCCGCTGCCCAACCGGCGCGATGACGATGGAGAAATTCACGATTACGGAAAGCTGGGCCGATGCGGAGGAGATGTCGTCATGAGCGAGCCAGAGAAACCGGGAACGGATCGTCGCGATTTCCTGCTCAAGCTGGGCACGGGCGCGGGCGTCTGCGCCATCTCGGTGCAAGCCGCAGCGTCGCTGCGATCGCTCGTGCCGAACGTGTCCTACGACTCTCCGACGACGGTGAAGCTCGGCCCGTCGAATGAATTTCCGGAGGGCCTCAAGTTCCTGCCGGACGAACGCCTGTTCGTGTTCCGCGAAGGCAACACCTTCCACGCGATCTCTGCGGTCTGCACGCACCTTGGCTGCACCGTGCGCGCCGAGCCGCTCGCCAATCCGCAAACCGCGACGGTTGACAGCGCGACGGTGAAGCTGACGCATCGCTTCCAGTGCCCGTGTCACGGCTCGCAATACCAGGGTGACGGCAGCAACGTGTCCGGCCCGGCGCCGAAGCCGCTTGCGTGGTTCCGGCTGTCGATCGCGCCGGACGACGGCCAGCTGGTCGTCGACCTTGCGGACCAGGTCGATCGCAATTTCCGTTTGACGCTGGGGTGATGTGATGCGACTGCCTTCAGTGATTCGCAAGCAACCGGAAGCGCCAGGCGTGCACGCCGAACCGCTCTGGAGCTTCCGTCCGCAATCCGATCGCGAGGCCGGCGATGCCGTCGTCTCGAACTTCATGCTGCACTGGTTCCCCGCCAAGGTCAGCAAGGCCTCGATGGCGTGGAGCTATTCGTTCTGGCTCGGCACGATCACCGCAGCGCTGTTCCTGTTGCTGATCCTGTCGGGACTGCCGCTGCTGTTCCTTTACGTGCCGTCGGTGGAGCGGGCGTATCAATCGGTCAAGGACATCGAGTTCGTGGTGACGTTCGGATCGTGGATCCGCGCGGTGCATCGCATCTCGGCGCACTTGATGGTGATTGCGGTCGTGCTGCACCTGGTGCGCGTGTTCCTGACCGGCGGATACAAGAACGGTGTCGGGCGTGGACAGCAACGCCAGGTGAACTGGGTCATCGGTGTCGTGCTGTTGTTGCTGACGCTGTTCCTGTCGTTCACGGGCTACTTGCTGCCGTGGGACCAGCTGGCATTCTGGGCGGTCACCGTCGGCACCAACATCGCCTCGTCGATCCCGGGGATCGGGCCTGATGTCCGCGAGCTGCTGATCGGCGGCCGCACGATCGAACAGGCGACGCTCATCCGCTTCTACGTGCTGCACGTGATCATCCTGCCTGGCGGAGTGGGAGTGCTGTTTGCGTATCACATGTGGCGCGTGCGCAAGGATGGCGGGCTGGCGCGGGCCGATCGCGAAGAAGCGCTCGATGCCGCTGCGCCGACGCCGATCGTCCCGTCGAAGACCTACACGCTGCTTGGCGTGGCGCGCGGCACGGCGCCGACGGTCACGGCGAAGAGCCTGGAGGCGCGAGACGCAACCGTCAACGCCGTACCTGATCTTATCCGGAGAGCGGCGATTGCCACGCTCGGCACGATCGCGATCGTGAGCATCATGTCGGTGTTCATCGCCTCGCCGCTCGAGGAGCCAGCGAATGCGCTCGTCACGCCGAATCCTGCCAAGGCGCCCTGGTACTTCCTGTGGCTGCAGGAGATCGTCACCGACACGACGGTGCGGATCGGATCGTTCACGCTGAACGGCGCGTTCGTCGGCGGCGTGATCCTGCCGGGCTTCCTCGTCGGGTTGATGACGGTGTGGCCGTGGCTCGATCGATCGTCGCGGCTCGCCGCCGGCGCGTGGTTTGCGAAAGAGCGACGCACGCAGAACCTGGTGTTCCTGCTGATCGTCCTGGCCGTGCTGGGACTCACCTTCGTCGGGATGGTCCTGCGCGGCCCGTTCTGGCAGATCTACTGGCCGTGGCAGGCGTGGCCCGAGATTCCGGGGAGGATCTGAGATGGAGAAACGGACGGACTCCCCGTATCCGCGCATCGACCGCCGCATCATGGCGGTGATCGGCGTGGTGCTGGTCATCGGCACCGGGCTGTTCATGTGGAGCGACCGCGCGCATGACTGGCGCTTCTACCAGCTCGAGTTCCGGCAGATGGTCGCCGAGAAGTTCGGCGATGCGAAGACGGCCAACCTGCCGCGCGGCGTCCAGCAGATCTGGGTCGCCGATCTCTCGCGCGCCGACCGCTGCATCACCTGCCATCAAGCGACCAACTACAAGGGCTTCGAATCGGCGGAGCAGCCGTACCGCACGCATCCGACCGAGCCGCTGAAGAAGCATCCGATCGACAAGTACGGCTGCACCTCGTGTCACGGCGGCCAGGGCTGGGCGATCGACACCGCCGCGGCGCACGGCGAAGTGGCGCACTGGGAGGAACCGCTTCTCAGCCGCTCGCTGGGTGAGGCCTACACGCTGGCCGGCGACAAGAACAGCCTGATGCAGATGAACTGCAACACGTGCCATCGCTACGACCGGCAGACACCCGGCGCGACCGCGATCAACCTGGCCAAGGCGCTGGTCAACGAAAAAGGCTGCCGCGCCTGCCATGTGATCAACGGCTACGGCGGCACGATCGGCCCCGACCTCACCAACGTCGGCGAGAAACCGCCGGAGCAGTACAACCTCGCCAGGCTGTCCGGCCAGCGGACGGCGTTTGCCTGGCACGTCGCCCACTTCAAGGATCCGCGCGCCCTCACCGAGGGCACGGTGATGCCGAACTTCAACTTCACCACCGAGCAGGCCCAGGCGCTCGCGATGCTGATGCTCTCGTGGCGGCGCAACGACGTGCCGGCACGCTACGTCGCCGGCGCGCCACGCACGGATCCTCGCAGCGCGGAAGAACTGGAAGCGGAAGCGAAGATGCGCACCGGCCCCGGCGGCTGGTTCGTCAGCACCGGCTGCTTCGTCTGCCACTCGATCTCCGCGCTGAACGTGAAGAGTCCTGCGCAGATCGGGCCGGACCTTTCGAACGCCGTCGAAGACGTGCAGAGCCGGTTCGGGCTCACGCTCGACCAGTTCCTGATGAACCCGACGGGCACGATGAGCGTGGTGCTCACGCGACAGATCGTTCTCACCCCCGAGCAGAAACAGGTCGCCATTCAGAAACTGCGCGACGCCTTCGCTGAGTACCAGCGGCAGCGCGGGCAGGCCGCACCAGGCGCAGGCGGAAAGTAGGAGGCATAGTCATGATTCGAAGCATTCGATCGGGCGGCGCGGTTGCCGCAGTGATGGTGCTGGCGGCGCTCGCCGTCCAGTGCACGCCGAGCCAGCCGGCGTCGAAACGTGCCGCCGCCGGCGCGCAGTCCGACGTCGCGCTCGCGGCGCAGAAGACCTACGTTGCGCCGGGCGACCTCGACCAGTACTACATGTTCGCGTCCGGCGGTCACTCGGGCCAGGTCTACGTCTACGGCATTCCGTCGATGCGTCACATCTCGACGATCCCGGTGTTCTCGCCGTACCCGGCGACGGGTTACGGCTTCGACGATGACACCAAGAAGATGCTGGGCGACTTGACGTGGGGCGACGCGCATCACCCTGCACTGTCAGAGACCAAGGGCGAATA
>CAZBYY010000050.1:0-16280 GCA_964495855.1 uncultured Acidobacterium sp.
CGTACAAGACCGGCTCGTCGGCCGGCTCCGGGGCCGCGAGGATCTGGCTGAACTCTCCCGACTTCACCGCGTCGAGCAGCACCTTGTCATCGGTCGATGCGAGTACGAACGCGCCCGGCGGGATCTCGTCGATGACGGCCGACTTCGTCGTGTCGAAATAGTGCGTGCGCGACATCAGGTCCTCGCGCTTGTGGAGGGCGAGGGCAAGCCGCCAGAAGGCGTCGATCCACTGGCGCGGATCGCGGGTCGCAGTGAGGTACACCGGCTGCGGATGATCGACGCCGTTGCGCTCGATGATCTCGGCAAGCGCGTCCTTGTGGTTCCACTCGAACTGCGCGGCGGCGTACCCGTGGTACGCGCCGAAGTAGTGGGCCACGAAGAACCCGAAGTGAACGGGTAAGAGCACGAAGAGCGCGACGGCGATGAGGCGTCCGGCTCCGCGCCATTCCAGCAGTCGCTGAACGCCGTAGACGGCAATCAGGACACCAAACACGAGGATCGCGAGCTGCCGCGAGCTGGCGTAAGGCTCGTTCACCGTGAGCACCGCCGCCAGCGGCGCCGTGGCAAAGCCGGCGGCGATCAACACGCTCATCGCGGTCCGCACGCTCGTGACCATCTGGATCAGCCCGAGCGGGATCAGCACGGCAAACGGCAACAGGAACACGCCGACGAGTCGCGTCGACGCGGTGAGATGCGTAAACCCGCCCATGAGGAACAGGAACGCCGGATTGAAGAACGACCAGTACAGCGTCACGCGATCCGAGACGGCAGAGACATGGAAGCCCGGCGATTGCGCGCCGGCGAGCGAGTAGCGATGCAGGATGTCCTGCACGAAAGTGGGCTCCATGATGACCCACGGGACGAGGAACAACAGCGGCCACACGAACCCGCCGACGGCGGCGCCCGCCGTCTTCGCCGAGAGCCGCCCCGTGGCCAGGACCACGAACAGCGTGAGCAGCAGGTACAGCGGCATCATCGCCACGGATGCGATGTAGCTGAACATGCCGACGCCGAGCACCGACGTCGCGGCAAACAGCCGCCAGGTGTCGCGCCGATCGAGATAGACGAGCAGCGCCCACAGCCAGCCGAGAATGAACGGCAGCGGGTAGATGAAGTCGAATGCGACGCGGCCGAGGATGACGTGCGTGGGCGTCATCGCCAGCAGGATCGCCGCGACGAACCCCCACCGATCGGAGCCGAACAACCGGCGCGCCACGAAGAACATCAGCACCACGTCGAGCGTCGCAAGGACCGCCGTCGGGAAGCGGAACGACGCTTCCACCGACGGGAGGAACTTCAGGAACAGCGCCGTGACATAGATGATCGTCGGCTGATACCAGGCGCGGTCGCCGAGGTGCGGCATGAAGAAATAGAGCGGCATGCGGCGGCCTTCGATGTCGTGCCCGGTCGTCGCAATGCTGTGGGCCTGCAGAGAAATGATGACTTCGTCGTGATGCAGGTGCGGCGGTGTGTGCGAGAGGCCGGAGCCGTAGAACGCGAGCACCAGCGCGGCAAGCACTGCAAGGCGCATGTTCCGGCTCATCAGGCACTTATGCTAACAGGCGCGCCGGGCCTGCCGGGCGCCGGCGTTGCCCACGCCGGCCCGCGCGGCGGCAGGTATAATTGCTCGCTCATGCCCGCCGTTGCACTGTCGACCGCGCCACCGCGAATCACGCTGCGTTCGTCGCCCGCGGTGCCGTACGACGGCGCCATTGCCGCGGCCCGCACGTGTTATTCGCCGCGCGTGATCGAGCGCAGCGAAATCACCGACAAGCAGCGCGATTCCATCGGCCCGCTCACGTTCGAAGGCGGCCACCACACCGTGTTCCAGCACGCGCACTTCGAGTTCGGCCTCGAGAACATCTCGCGCCAACTCGTGTGGAGCGTGCTGCATTCGTACCCGTTCTATAACTCCGAGCAGTCCAGCCAGCGCTACGTGAAGCTCAACGAGCCGCGCGCGTTCGTCCCGCCGCTTCAGGGTGAGGCGCTCGACGTCTACGAGCAGGCCGTGCTGCGCGCCTGGGACGCCTACGCGCACATCTCGGCGCTGCTCAAAGACGATGCGTGGGCGATCCTGAAGGAGTTGCGCTACGTCCGCGACACCAATACGCCGCAGCGATTGAAGGCGGTCGAGCGTGAAGCGGAAAAGAAGGCGATCGAGACGGCCCGCTATGTGATTCCCATCGGCGCGTTCACGTCGATGGTCCACACGGTGTCCGGCATCGTTTTGCATCGCCTGCACCGGATGCTCAATGCCGGCGACGTGCCGTACGAAGCGGCGATGGTCATCGGCGCGATGGTCGACCTCGTCAAGGAAGTCGACCCGATGTTCTTCGAGAAGATCGGCTTCGACACCTTCGATCGCGACGCGTTGCCCGAAATGGGGTTCCCGAAGCCGCAGGCATCAGGTGATGCGTTTGCGACCGAATTCGACCGCCGCCTCGGCGGCAGGGTGTCGCGCCTGCGCGACTGGTCCGCCGGCGCCGAACGTGTCGTCGCCGACGCGGTGCGCGCGACGTTCGGCCTGACGACCGCGGAAATGAGTGATGCCGACGCCATCGAACGGGTGATGAACCCGGCGCACAACACGTATCGCGTCGACATGCTCGACGTCGCGTATCACTCGCCGATGATGCGCGCGCTCAATCACGCCAGCTACGTGTTCGAGAAGAAGCTCAGTCATACCGCCGATTCGCAGGACCAGCGGCACCGCATGGTGCCGGCGTCGCGGCCGATGATGACGCTGGCGGACACCAGCACCCCTGACTACGTCACGCCGCGGCTGATCCGCAAGAATCCGGCGGCGCTGGCCGCCTACGAAGCGTCGATGCAGGAGGCGTGGGCGGCGAAGAACAGGTTGCTGTCACTCGGCGTCCCGCTCGAATACGCGCTCTACGTGCTGCCGAATGCGAAGGCGCTGCGCATGGTGGAGTCGGGATCGTTCATCGCGTTGCAGCACAAGTGGACGCTCAGGACCTGCTTCAACGCGCAGGAAGAGATTTACCTGGCGTCGATGGACGAGATCGCCCAGGTGCGCGCGATCCATCCACAGCTCGGGCGACATCTCGGTCCGCCGTGCGTGCTGCGCAACAAGATCGTGTCGCCGCGCTGCACGGAAGGCACGCACTTCTGCGGCGTGCCGGTCTGGAATTCCTTCCCGAACGCCGAAAGACGACTGTAACGGGCATGCCGATCCTGCCCTGGATCGCGCATCTCTACACTGCCACAGGCGCGGTCCTCGCGCTGCTGGCCACCTCGATGACCTTCGCGCACAACTTCCGTGGCGCGTTCCTCTTCTTGATCGCGGCGACGATCGTGGACGCCACCGACGGCTGGCTGGCGCGCGCGCTGCGCGTCAAGGAGCGGCTGCCGCACTTCGATGGCGCCCTGCTCGACAACATCGTCGATTTCCTCACGTACGTATTCGTGCCCGCCTTGATCGTCTTCCAGGCCCGTCTCGTGCCGTCCGCGTTCCCGATCTGCAGCGCGATGGTGGTGTCGAGCCTGTATGGCTTCTCGAACGCCGCAGCGAAGGTCGAACGGGACGGTGAGTATTTCTTCACCGGATTCCCCTCGTACTGGAACATCGTTGTCGCCTACCTGTACCTGGCGCAGTGGCCGGCGCCGGTGAATGCGGCCGTGCTCGTGGTGCTCGCGATCCTCGTGTTCGTGCCGATCCGCTACGTGTATCCGTCGCGGATGACGACGCTGCGCGTGCCGACGCTGCTGCTGGGTACAATGTGGGGCGTCCTGTTTGCGTGGATGCTGTGGCGGTTGCCGGCCGTTGACGGTCCCTGGACGATGGTGTCGTTGATCTTTCCGGCGTATTACATCGCGCTCTCGCTGTGGCGTCACCTCGGCGGGCGCGCCGGCCAGTGAGACATGTCGCCGCTCGTCATCATCTTCGTCACAGTCTTCATCGACCTGCTCGGCTTCGGGATCATCATTCCGTTGCTGCCGTTTTACGCCGAGTCGTTCGGCGCATCCGCCCTGACGATCGGGCTGCTGGGCACCAGTTTTTCGTTGATGCAGTTCCTGTTTTCGCCGGTGTGGGGCCGCTGGTCGGATCGCATCGGCAGGAAACCGATCATCCTCGTCGGCCTGGTGGGCTCGTGCGTGTCGTATCTCGTGCTCGCGTTCGCGGGATCGCTGACGATGGTGTTTGCGGCGCGCATCATTGGCGGCATCGCCGGCGCGAACATCCCGACGGCGCAGGCCTACATCGCCGACATCACCACGCAGGAGAATCGCGCGAAGGGGATGGGCATGGTCGGCGCGGCGTTCGGCCTCGGCTTCATCTTCGGTCCGGCGATCGGCGGCATGTTGAGCCACTTCTCGCCGCAGGCGCCGATGTGGTTTGCCTCGGTGTTGTGTTTCGCGAACTTTGTCGCCGCCTGGATCATGCTGCCGGAATCGCGGCGCCCTGACGAAGCGACGAAGCATCTTGGCCGGCTCGAGGCGTTCCGCCACGCGATGACCAAGCCCACGCTCGTCCTGTTGCTCGTGTTGTATTTCCTCGTGACGCTTGCCTTCTCTGGTTTTGAGGCGACGTTTGCGCTGTTCAGCGAGGCGACGTTCGGCTTCAAGTCCGCGACGATCGGTTTCGTCTTCGCCTTCATCGGCGTTGTGTTGTCGATCGTGCAGGGCGTGCTGGTCGGCAGGGTCGTCAAGCGCGTCGGCGAGCGGCGGTTGATTCCGATGGCCATGCTGGCGATCGGGATCGGGATTGGACTGCTGCCGTTTGTCGGCAGTGTCGCCACGTTGCTGGCCGCTCTGGGGATTCTCGCCATCGGCATGGGCTTCAACAGTCCGGCGCTCACGTCGATGGTGTCGCGCATCTCGGACCCGAACGACCAGGGCGGCATCCTCGGCCTGGCCTCGTCGCTTGCCAGCCTTGGACGCGTGGTCGGCCCCGCCTGGGGCGGATTCTTGTACGACACGTACGGCAATCGCACGCCGTACTTGAGCGCATCCGTGTTGCTGTTTGCCGCCACACTCGTCGCCGTCTACGGCTTTCGCACGCAAGAGGCGCACGCCGGCGGCGACCCTGTGTTGGCGAACTCCGGCACGCCGCCGTCATGAAGCCGGTCCTGCTGCATGCCGGCAATCCGGGCCCGATGACCGGCAGCGGCAACTGGACGTACCTGATCGGCCGGCGCCGACCGGTGCTGATCGACGCCGGCGTCGGCAACGACAGCCATCTCGACACGTTGGCGGCGGCCTTCGGCGGTCCCGCGCACGTCGTCGTGACGCACGCACACAGCGATCACGTCTCGGGCGCCAAAGCGATCCTCGACCGCTGGCCATCGGCGCGGTTCTCGAAGCTGCCGTGGCCGGCGCGCGATCCTGAATTACCGTGGACGCCGCTGGCCGACGGCTCGATCGTGGACACAGACGAGGGCGCGCTGGAGGTGATCCATACGCCTGGACACGCGCCCGATCACGTGACCCTGTGGCACGCCGACTCGCGAACGCTGTTTGTCGGCGACATGCTCGTGACGGGCAGCACGGTCGTGATCCCGGCGTCGCACGGCGGCAGTCTCGCCGAATACCTTCACTCCCTCGATCGGCTGCGGGCGCTCGACCCGCTGCGGGCGTATCCCGCCCACGGGCCGGTGATCGAGGATCCCGTTGCGCTGATCGATCACTACAAGCAGCATCGTGCGCAACGGGAAGAGCAGGTGATCGAGGCGATGGCGGCAGGCCACGATTCGGTGCCGGCGATCGCGGCCGCGCTGTATCCGTCGCTCGCCGATGCCCTGGTGCCGATGGCCAGGGAAAGCGTGCTGGCGCATCTCGAAAAACTCGAGGGCGAAGGCCGGGCCGAGCGGCGCGAACAGCGTTGGTCTCTGCGTTAGACTAAAGCCCCACACATGGTGCGCAACGTCGGAATCGCGGGCGGGGTGTTTCTGCTCCTGTTCGCGGTCGCATCACTGGCCACGGGACAGCACGCGGCGGTCGTCGGCGACATCGCGCAGCTCGTGCCCGTCCTGGCCTACGCGGGCCTGTCGTTCTGGCTGGCGCGGCAGTGCCGCGGGCAGGTCCGCCTGTTCTGGAATCTCAACAGCGTGCATGCCGTGGTGTGGGCAACTGGACAGTTCGTCTGGACGTACTACGACATGTTCGTCCCTGGCGGCGTGCCCGTCGTCTCGCCGACCGACCCGCTGTTCTTCGTCGCCAGCATTCCGCTTGCGGCGGCGCTCTACGGCCGCCCTGAACGCGACCGGCCGCGATGGCTGTTCGACATCGTGCTGCTGGATTTCGTGTTGATCGCGCTGTTTGCGGCCTTCATCTACATCTACTTCGTCGTGACGATTGCGGTCACGGATCGCCGCGAGGAGTTGTACGACGTCAACCTGCGGCGGTTGTTCAACGCGCGCAACCTGCTGCTCGCCGGTTGGGCCGTCTTGTTGTGGCGGACGGCAGCGTCGGCGAACTGGCGGCGCGTCCTTGGACTGTTTGCCGGCGGCCTGACGCTCGTTTTCATTGGCGGTGTCGTCAACGACATCATCGAATCGCGCGGCGCTTCGTCCAGCGGCAGCCTGTGGGACATCGCCTTCATGGCGCCGTACATCGTCTTGTGCCTTGCGGTCGCGGCGGCCTACGAGGCGAAGTTGTTCGAGCCCGACGAGGAGGCGCCGGAGTTGTCGCGGCTGCCGATGGTGTCGCTGATCGCCGTCACGCTGCTCATCGCGATTCCCGTGATCGACGAGATCGCGCGGCGGCTGCTGACCGTGTCACCCGCCACCGAGCAGCTGCGCACGCGTGTGGCGCTCGCCATGATGATTCCCTTCGGCATCGTCGTCGTTGTGCGCGAGTTCCTGTCGAGGCGCGCGCTGCTCCGCACCGGAACCGACCTGGCGACGACACGACGGCAATTGATGCAGCGCGAGAAGCTGGCGGCGGTCGGGCAGCTCGTGTCGGGTGTCGCGCACGAGTTGAACAATCCGTTGCAGGGCGTACTCGGGTACGCCGAATTGATGCTTGCGGGCAAGGGTGCGGCTCCCGAGACCGAGGAGCTGCGCGCGATTCGCGACAACGCCAATCGCGCCGCGGGCATCGTCCGCAACCTGCTGACGTTTGCGGGCCGCACGACGTCGGCGCGCGGGTGGCAGCAGATCAACAGCATTGTTCGCGAGGCGATCGCCGTGCGCGAGCCACAGCTGCAGCAGTCGGGGATCGACCTGACGCTGGACGTCGCGGACCGACTGCCGCTGGTGTACGTCGATCAGAATCGCCTCCAGGACGTGATCGTCAACCTCGTCCAGAACGCCGAGGCGGCGATCGCCGCGCGGCGCGAAGGCAAAGTGCTGAGCCGCGCCATCCCCGAGCGCGCGCGCGGCGAGATCAAGGTGACCACGCGGCTCGTGCACGATCCCGATCGCATTTTCGTGGAGGTGGCGGACAACGGCAGCGGGTTGAAGGACGAGGACCTGAGCCGGGTGTTCGACCCGTTCTTCACGACGCGCGAAGTCGGTCAGGGTACCGGCCTCGGGTTGTCGGTGTGTTACGGGATCATCCGCGAACATGGCGGACAGATCACCGCGCGCAACGGCGACGTGGGCGGTGCAGTGTTCACCATCGAGCTGCCGGTGACCGCCGAGCTGTTGGTGGCGCAGTCGACGCCGTTTTCCGCGGGCGCATCCGCAGCACCCGCCGAGGCGCGCGCGACCACGCCTGGAGGTGCGCCGACCTATGCCGTCGTGCCGCCCGCCGATCTCGACGCCGATCCGACACCGCGGCGCAGGAAGGCGCTCGTCGTCGACGATGAAGAGTCGAACGCAGCCCTGGTGCGGCGCGTGCTGGCCGGCGCCGGCTACGACGTCGAGAGCACCACGCTGTCGCGGCGCGCGCTGGTGATGATCGAGCGCATGCCGTACGACGTCGTCATCGCCGACGTCAAGATGCCGGAGTTGAGCGGGCAGGAGTTGTATTCGCGCGTGTGCCAGATGCGCCCGGAGATGGCGCGGCGCTTCATTTTCATCACCGGCGATATCGACGGCGAGGATACGCGCGAGTTCCTCGACCAGTCGCGGTGCAGTTACTTCATGAAGCCCTTCAACCTCGAGCGGCTGACCGCCGCGGTAGACATGCTGACGGGCTCGCGATCTCCAGATACGATTGGGTGATATGGACAAAGTCGTCGACTTCATCAACGTCAATCGCGACCGCTACATCGAAGAGATGAAGCGCTACCTTGCGATCCCCAGCATCAGCGCGTTGCCCGAGCACAAGGGCGACGTGCGCAGGTGCGCCGAATGGACGCGCGACGAGATGGCGCGCATCGGCTTGAAGAACGCGCGCCTCGAGGAAACCCCCGGCCATCCCGTGGTCTACGCCGAGTGGCTCGGCGCGCCAGGGGCGCCGACGATCCTGTTCTACGGCCACTACGACGTGCAGCCCGTGGACCCGGTCGACCTGTGGACGTCACCGCCGTTTGAAGCGACGATCCGCGACGGCGAGATCTACGCGCGCGGCGCCGCCGACGACAAGGGGCAGGTGTTCATGCACTTCAAGGCCGTCGAGGCCCACTTGAAGCAGACCGGCACGCTGCCGGTGAACATGAAGTTCCTGATCGAAGGCGAGGAAGAAGTCGGCAGCGCCAACCTCGACAACTTCATCAAGGCCCACAAGGACCTCCTCAAGGCCGACGTCGTCGTGATTTCAGACTCGCCGATGTTCGATCGCGGCATTCCGTCGATCTGTTACGGCCTGCGCGGGCTGTCGTACTTCCAGATCGACCTGCGGGGCAGCAAGTCGGACCTGCACTCGGGATCGTTTGGCGGCGCCGTGGCGAATCCGGCAATGGTGCTCGCGCAAGTGCTCTCCCAGATGAAGGACAAGAGCGGCCGCATCAAGATCGACGGCTTCTACGACGATGTGGTGGACCTGAGGCCGGAAGAGCGCGCCGAATGGGAGAAGCTGCCGTTCAACGAGAAGAAGTATCGACAGGACCTCGGGGCGCCAAAGCTGTTCGGAGAAACGGGCTACACCACGCTCGAGCGCGTGTGGGCCCGGCCGACATTCGAGGTGAACGGCTTGCTGTCAGGGTTCACGGGTGAAGGCGCAAAGACGGTGCTGCCGGCCGTCGCGATGGCCAAGGTCAGCATGCGGCTCGTGCCGAACCAGGATCCGCAGAAGATCGGCGACCTGTTCGAGGCCTACCTGCAGAAGGTGACGCCGAAGACCGTCGAACTGAAGGTCACGCGCATGCACGGCGGCAAGCCGTGGATGACCGCGTTCGACAACCCCTACGTCCAGGCCGCCGGCCGCGCAATCGAGCAGGGCTTCGGCCAGCGGCCGGTGTTCAACCGCGAGGGTGGATCGATTCCGGTGGTGTCGACCTTCCAGGAGGAACTCGGCGTGCCGTGCGTGCTGTTCGGCGTCGGCTTGCCGGACGAAAATGCGCACGCCCCCGACGAGAAACTTGACCTCGGCAACTTCCACGGCGGCGTCATTTCAGCCGCGTACCTGTACAAAGAGATTGCGGCAATCAGAAATTAGCGATTGAAGATTCCTTGATTGATGACTGTTGGGTGATTGTCGATCTGGCCATCGACAAATCATTGGGCGATCGCAAATCGCCCAATGACCCAACAATCGTCATTCAAGCCATCACCCAATCGTCAATATCTCTTCTCGCCCGGTTGCGGGACGAGCGGCCAGACGACGGACTTGGTGCCGTTCACGGTCGTGCCGCCCTGCGCGAACATCGGGATCATCCTGAAGAACGGCGCGGGGAAGTTCAGCGTCGGCTCGGACACCTTGTTCAGCGCGGCGATCTGCTCCGCGCTGAGTGTCACGTCGAGCGCCGCCAGGTTTTGATCGAGCTGTTCGGCCTTGCGCACGCCGATGATCGTCGACGTCACGCCCGGCCGCGACTGCACCCACGCCAGCGCCACTGACGCGGGGCTCGCATTGAGCTCCTTCGCCACGCGCAGCAACTCGTCGATGATCGTGAGGTTGCGTTCGTTCAGGAACGCCTTCACGCGATCGCCGCGGTCCGGCTGGGCCGTCGCCGCATTCTCGCGCGTGTACTTGCCTGACAACACACCGCCTCGCAGCGGTGACCACGGCGTGATGCCGAGGCCGAACTCTTGCGCCATTGGCACGAGCTCGCCCTCAACCGTGCGCTCGATCAGCGAGTATTCGATCTGCAGGCCGACGAACGGCGCCCATCCGCGCCACGCGGCGAGCACTTGCGCTTGCGCGACCTTCCACGCCGGCGTGTCGGAGACGCCGATGAACCGTACCTTGCCGGCGCTTACCAGGTCGTCGAGCGCGCGCATTGTCTCGTCGATCGGCGTGTGGGGATCGTAGAAGTGCAGCCAGTAGAGGTCGATGTAGTCGGTCTTCAGCCGGCGAAGCGACTCGTCGCACGACGCGATGATGTTCTTCCGACTGGCGCCGCCGGCATTCGGATCGCCGGGGAAGAGATTGCTCGAAAATTTTGTCGCCAGCACGACGCGATCGCGGCGGCCGGGCGTGCGCGCGAAGAAGTCGCCGATGATCACTTCGGAGTGACCCTTGGTGTAACCGTTGGCCGTATCGATGAAGTTGCCGCCGCGATCGAGGTAGTGCGACAGCAGCGATTCCGATTCGGCGACGCTTGCCCCCCATCCCCAGTCTTCGCCAAACGTCATGGTGCCGAGGCATAACGGGCTGATGCGAAGTCCGGAGCGGCCGAGCGTGACGTAATCAGTAAGTGCCATCGGGTTCTACTTTCCCATACCTTCCTTGAGGAATGCGACGAGCGGCGGAATCGTCCGCTCGGGCGCCTCCATGTGCGGCACGTGGCCGAGACCTGGAAGCAACTGCAGTCGGGCGCGGCCGTTCGGGACGGTGTTGACGAGGGCCTGCATGCGCTCCTGGAAGATCTTCGCGGATCCCGGCAGCGTGTCTTCGGCGCCGCCGAAGGCGAGCGTCGGCGCCTTGATGTGCGGCCAGTCGTAGATCACCGGATCGGCGTAGTTGACGTTGTTGATCAGCGTTTGCACCATCGCCAGGCGCGGCCAGTCGGCTCCGAGCGTCCACGAGTAGCGCAGCTTCGCGTAGCGCTCGAACTCCGGCGTCCACGCTGCCGGATTGTGCGCGACGTAGCGCATCAAGCTGGAGCGGATCGACTGGAACGTGGCGCCGAGCGCGCTCTTGTACTGCTCGTCGATGCTTCCGGCAGGCCGGCCAAACCGGCCGTCCGTGAGGCCGATCGGGTTGTAGAGCACGAGCCGCTCGGTCACGTCCGGATACTGCGTCGCAAAGCGCGTCGCCAGCATGCCGCCCATCGAGTGGCCGACGATCATCGCCTTGTCGATCTTGAGGCTCTGCAGGATCGCGCGCGAGTTGCGCGCCCAGTCGTTGAAGCTGTAGGGGATGATCGGTTTCGACGAGCGGCCGTAGCCGATCTGGTCGGGCACGATCACGCGGAAGCCTTCCTTGCGCAGCGCCTCGATGATGTTGCCGAAGTAGAAGCCGGCAAAATTGTTGCCGTGGAAGATCATCACCGTGTGGCCGTTCGGCGTGCCTTGCGGCGCCACATCCATGTAGGCCATCCGCACGTCCTGCCCGTAGAGCGTCAGCGGCAGATACGAGCTCGGAAACGGATACGGGCATTCCTCACAGGTGATGCTGCCAGGCCTGACGTCCGTCGGTGTCGGCACCGGTGCAGCGTCACGCGTCTGCGCCTTCACCGCCGACGGCATCATCGCCGCCAGGAGTACTGCGTGAACAATTTTCATTGGGGAAAATTATAGGGTCAGTTCAGTTGCGCGACTCGGCGGCGCAGCGTCTTGACGTGTTCCCAGACCTGCTCGGTCTCTTTCTTCTGGTCTTCATCCTGCTCTGACAGGCGTGCGACCTTGAGGTACTCCTCGAGGTCGCGCAGCGCATGCGAGAAGTCGTTCATGTGATACGCGAGCAGCCCGCGATCGCGCAGGTCGGCGAGCGACGACGGCTGGAGCGCGAGCAGGGCGTCGGTGGCCAGCCTCGCCTGCGGGAACGAGTGCATCTTGACGTACAGCTTCTTCAGGTTGAGCAGCATGCGCACGAGAATCTGTCGCCGCGTCGCACGCGCGAGCAACGACGGCTCCAACGCGGCGTCGTCCATGTGCGGTTCGAGCAGGCGGCGGCATTCGGACTCGTCGAGGATCGCGCCGCCATGGAACGGATCCACGATCAGGCCCTCGGTGGGATCGTCGGTGCCGAGGTCGTGCAGGCAGCGCACGAGGAAATGCCCGGGGAAGTTGATGCCTTCCGCGCGCACGCCGGCGCGGCGCGCCACCTCGATGTAGATCAGCGCCATCGTGATCGGAATGCCTTTCTTCCGATCCATCACCTCGTTCAGGCAGCTGTTGCGCGGATCGTCGAACTGCTCGCGGTTGCCGGTGAATCCCTGCTCGGTGAACAAGTAGCGGTTGACCGCGTCGATGCGCGCGGCCAGCGGTGCGTCATGGCCGGGATCCGACTCGAGTGCGCGGGCCGCCGCCTCGCCCATGCGATCGAGGCGATCGAGGTACGGCTCGAAGTCCAGCCGCGGATACTCGATGCGCGCGATCAGGAAGGCCGGCGCGGCCAGGTCCGGACCCGGGCGGTCGGCAGCATCCGCAATCAGTTCGGCGAGCGGCTTGGACACGTGTCCTTCATGATACGCCGCGTCAGTCCGCACAGAGCGCGTCGAGGGCGTCCAGCGTGAGCGCGCGAAGCCCGTCGACGACGAGCTCGGCATCCGCCTGCAGATCGGCAGCGGGGTAGGTGTTCGTGACGGCCACGCAACGCAGGTCGGCGCCCTTTGCAGACACGAGGCCCCACTTCGAATCCTCGATCGCCACCGATCGCCACGCGACCAGGTCGCGGCCGGTATGCGCACGCAGGCGCTCGAATGCGGTGCGATACGGGTCGGGATGGGGCTTGCTGCGTTCGGTCTGGTCGGCGCCGACGATTACGGGGAAGAGCGACAGCAGACCCGCACGTTCGAGCACGTGCTCGATTTCATGCGTCAGCGCACCGGAGGCGATCGCCAGCGGCACGTTCGCATCGGCAGCGGACCGGATAAAGGCCGCGGCACCGGGAAACAGCATCTCTCCCGCCGCCGCGAGCGCCTCGTAGGTCTCGCCTTTCTTTGCAATCAGTTCCTCGACGCGCCGCTCATCCATCGGCAGGTCGAAGTCACGCCCCACTGCCTT
Source organism: uncultured Acidobacterium sp. (assembly GCA_964495855.1). Classification (GTDB taxonomy): domain Bacteria; phylum Acidobacteriota; class Vicinamibacteria; order Vicinamibacterales; family UBA2999; genus 12-FULL-67-14b. The sequence continues at coordinate 13,179 of CAZBYY010000050.1, forward strand.
GAACACGCCCACGTCGTCGTAGCCGAGATACCGCTGCAAATACACCTCGGTCGACATCGTCACGCCCTCGGGCGTGAGGACCTCCTGGTAGGCGCGAAGATGCAGGCGTTCGCTGTCGGCAATGACGCCGTCGAAGTCGAAGACGATCGCGTTGAGGAACTTCACGGAACGGTGGAGTCGGATTTCTGCATCCGCTCGCCGGCGCGGATCGGCATCGTCAACCGGTTTTCTTTCGGCGGATACGGGCAGTCGTACTCGGAGTTGTAGTAGCAGTACGGGTTGTAGGCGATGTTGAAGTCGACGACGTAAATGCCGGTCGGCGTCGGATCGAGTTCCATGTAGCGGCCAGCCTGGTACGTTTCGGTGCCGCTCGTCAGGTCCGAGAACGGCACGAACAGGCGGTTGGCTTGCGGGTTGTCGAGCTCGACGAACGCGGTCAGTCGCAACTGCTGGCCCTTCACGGTGAACTTGAGCGTGCCGACGCGTTCGATGTCGCGGATCTTTCCGGTCGACGTCGGAACCTGGATGCGCGAGCGATCGGCGGACGGCTCGAGCGACGCCGGCACCGCGTAACTTTCATCGATGGGGAAATAGGCGAGCGGCAGGAGCTTCGCCTTCTTGTCCGGAGGGATCGGCGACTCTTTGTCGTTCTTGAAGCTTTCGTCCTTCGCCGCCCGGATCGCGGCGATCTTCGCGGTGTAGTTCTCTTCCTTCGGCGTGATCGTGCACGCGCTCAGCGCGACGGCCAGCAAGACGAATACACCACGGAGGCACGGAGGCACGGAGACATTTTAGTCAATACCAGTGCCGCGCCGTTACCCCGTGGCCGAGTTAAAGGAAAATGGTCTGAACGAAGATGAAGACCGCCGCTGCAGCGGCGAGCTGCAGGGCGAGCGCCGTGCGATCGCGGAGGAACAGCACGCCCAAGGCGAGGAACACGCCGGCGGCGAACAGGAAGTTCCAGTACAGGTCTTTTGTGCCTTCCTGGATGCCGGTCGTGCCGGCGCGGCGACGCGTCGTGTCGATGATCTCGTTGGCGATCTCGCGGTCCGTTTCGCGATCCAGCTCGAAGTAGCGGCCGCCGCCGGCCGTGGCGATGCGCGTCAGCTCGGCACGATTCAGCACCGAGCGCACGATCGGTTGATTCGCTTCCCGCTTCGGATCGGGGATGATGCCGCCGGCCGTGGTGCCGACGCCGACCACGCTGAGCGGAATGCCGCGGCCCTGCGCGAGCGCGAGCGACTTGGCGACCTCACCGCTCCAGGACTGTCCGTCGGACACGAGCACGAACGCGCGCGCGTTGGAGGCTTCTGGCACTTTCGAACTTGACTGCGCCAGCTTGCGCAGCTCTTCGTCTTTCTCGATCAGCCGTAGCCCCCAGTAGATACCGCGCTCGATGTTCGTGTCCCACGTGCCATCGTCTTCAAGGCGATACGGCGACTTTTCCTCGAGGTGATCGAGGAAGAAGAAGTAGGTATTCGGATCCTTGGTGAGGCGAATCTGCGGCGTCGCCATGTGGGCGAAGAGCGCCATCGCGACGCGATCGTTTTCCCAGCGCAGCGCCTCGCCGAGCGTGCGCAGGAAGTGCATCGAGCGCTGCCAGCGATCGCCCTTCACGTCGGTGACGTGCATGGAAGCCGAGCCGTCTTGCAGAATGACGAGATCGACTCCGGCCGTGCGCACGAGCGACGTCACCGCCTGCGGCCGCGACAGCGCAAGGATCGCGGAGCCGGCGGCGAGCACGAGAAAGAACCAGAACAGCAACTCGCCGAAGAACGGAATCTTTTCCTGGACCGGCACGTGCCGTCGTCGCACGAACGCACGCGCATCCCCGCGCCGGCGCCACAACTGCCAGAACCACAGCAGCAGCAACAACGCCGGCAACGCCAGCAGCGGCAAGAACGCGGGAGCGCCGAAACGCATAGAGGGACTAGGGACTAGGGACTAGGGCTCAGGGGCCGTGAACTAGCCTTTTCTCACTTTCGTCGCTCCCTTACCGGCCTTCTCGGCTTCGAGGCGCTCGTCGGGACGCATCGGGACGATCATCTTGAACTTCTTCATCTGCGCCTCTTCCGGCGGCGCGCCCTCGATGCCGTGGATCGTGAGGCCCGTGGCGTTGATGTCCATCGGCGCGACCGGCAGCTTGCGCTGGGCGATCGATGCGCGCAGGCGCACGATGTATTCGTAGTTGTAGGCGGCCTCGGTGTTCGACGGGCTGTCGCGCAGGATCTCCGCGTACTGCTTCACCAGCGAATCGAGCCGTCCGACCATGGCCTGCCACGAGCCGCCCTGCTGGCGGATCTTGCGGTACGTGGCGTTGGCGGCCAGCAGCTTGGCGTCGGGATTCTCGATCGCCTTGTCGTAATCGCCGCTCCAGTACCCCGCCGTCGATGCGAGCGACTTCGCGTCCGCGTTCGCGCTCGACCCGGGCATCAAGTTGGCGAGGCGGCCCGCCGGCTGCTGCGCAGCCGTGAGCGCGTCGCCGTACTTCAGCGTCACCAGGTCTCGTTCGGCAGCGGCCAGCCGTCGTTCATGCTCCGACGACCGCCACAGAATGGCGCCTGCGCCAACGAGGAGGATTGCGATGAGGGCCTGCCCGAACCAGGAAGAAGATTTCATATCGCTCTCTACGGAAACGTTTGGAACGTCGGAATGGTAAAACGTAACGCCAATGCGCCGCACCACAGCAGCGCCGCGATCATGGCAAAGGGCTGATAACGCGGCCGCTCGGTGCTGTACTGCTTCATCGCGATCTTGCCGGCCGCGCGGCGATCGATCGCCTGGATCGCCTTCATGATCGTCTGCTCGTCGCCGCCGGAGAAGAACTCGCCGCCGGTCTTCTTCACCGCGCCGATCCAGAGCTCATCGGCGACGCTGCGCTTCTGCTCGATGTTGCCGCCGATCTTGATCAGGTAGACCGGAATCTTCGACTTCTGCGCATCGGCGAGCACATCGTCCACGGTCTTGCCGTTCTCGAGCACGTCGGCGTCGGCGCCGTCGGTGAAGATCACCATCAGGTTGCCGGAGGCGTCGAGATAATCGAACGCGTTGAACAGGCCGACCGCCTGCTCGACGGCGCGCGCCACAACGGTGCCCTGGTCG
>CAZBYY010000051.1:0-16280 GCA_964495855.1 uncultured Acidobacterium sp.
CGGCGAGCGCGATCTCCATGCGCTTGCCAAGTACGCCATGCCAGACATTCTGAACACCCGCAACGACGTGGTCGGCAAGGTGCGCGTGACGTTGGCGATCTAACGCGATGCGCGGCGTTGCCCGACCGCGTCCGCTATAGCGCGGCGGTCTCCAGGATCGTCCGCCTGACCAGCGCTTCGGTCATCGGAATCTTGTAGCCGTTCTTCGACAACGCGCGAGCGCCCGCGATCGCCTGCCGCCCGGCCTCAGCGGCGACAGCCTCATCGATCGTCTTGCCGACGAGCATCGCCTCGACTGCCGGCAACGGCCACGGCGTCGGCGCGACGCCGCCAAGCACGATCCTGGCCGCCCGGCATGTGCGGCCGTCCATCTGCAGCGACACCGCGGCACTGACCACCGCGTGCGTCCACGTTTCGCGATCCATCACCTTCGCGTATTTGCTGCGCGTGCCCGCCGGAGCAGCCGGGACGGTGATCTCGGTCAGCACCTCGCCCTCAGCCAGCACGTTCTCCGCCGCCGGGTTTACCGTTGGCAGCGTAAAGAAGTCGCGTGCCGCGACGATGCGCTCACCTTTTGACGATGCGACCTTGAATCGCGCGTCAACGGCCACAAACGCGGGCGCGGTATCGGACGGATGCACGATGTAGCTGGGCCCGCCGCCAAAAATCGCGTGGAACTCATTCTCGCCGCCCGCGGAAAAGCAGACGTTGCCGCCGTTCTTCAGGCAGTTGAAGCCGTTGCGGTAATACCAGCACCACGGGCGCTGGCAGACGTTGCCGGCGATCGTGCCGACGTTGCGGATCTGCGGTGTCGCCACGCTCTCCGCTGCCTCGACGAGCACCGAATGCGAGCGGCGAAGGCGATCGTCAGCCGCCACGGTGGCCAACGTTGTCAAACCGCCGATCGTCACGCCCTGTCGCGAGACGGTGATGCCCTTCATCGCGTTGATCGACTTGAGGTTGACCAGTACGTCGGGCGTGACAATGCGCTCGCGCATCAACTGGAGGAGATCCGATCCGCCGCCGGCGATCGCGGCTTTCTGATGTGCTGCTGACGCGGCATCAATGGCCGAGAATGCCTGCTTCAAATCGCGCGGGTTGACGTTAGTGAAGGCCTTCATGCCCGCCTCCCGATCAACTGCTCGCGCGAAATCGGGATGTCCTTGATGCGGCGCCCCGTCGCGTTGAACACCGCATTGGCGATCGTCGCCACCGAGGGAATGATGCCGGCTTCGCCCAGGCACTTCGATCCAAACGCGCCATACCCATCGTCTGTTTCGACGAAGTGGACGTCGACGGCCGGCGCGTCACGATGCGTCAGCACGCGCGCGCCGTAGTAGCCCGCGTTGAGCGGCACGCCGCTGCGGCGATCGTAGAGCAGCCGCTCATGCAGCGCCATGCCCATGCCCATGGCGACGGCGCCCTTGACCTGGCTGGTGGCGGTGAGCGGATTGATGATGCGTCCGTTGTCCTGGCACGTGAGGTATCTCGTCACCCGCACGCGGCCGAGTTCGGTATCCACTTCCACTTCGGCGAAGTGCGCGGCGAAGGAGCTGCGCGTGACGCCCTGCATCTGCGGATTCGGCGAGGCGGAGGCGGTGAGCGCGTTCGTGCCCGTGGGCCGACCCTTTGCGGCGATCTGCTTCTTGAGATCGGCGGCCGCTTCGATCAGCGCCTGGCCTGTTTGCGTGGTGTTGCGGCTTCCCGACTCCCCGACCGACGCCGGACAGCGATCCGAATCGCCGCTCACGATCTCGATGTCGGAGAGCGGCACGCCGAGCGCCTCGGCCGCCACCAGCGCCATCGTCGTTTTGGCGCCGCCGCCGATGTCCGTCACGGCGACAAACACGGTGTACTTGCCGGTGGCGTCGAGACGGATCGCGGCACTGCTGCGGCCCAGTCCTGACAGGATGTTGCCGATCGCCATGCCGACGCCGCGTTTGATCGGACCCGTGTCGCTCCCCGCCGGCCGCCACCGTTTCTTCCATTCAAAAAGCTCGGCGCCGCGACGGATGCACTCATCGAAGCTGTATTCGGTGTACGGCGTTTCGTCGCGGAACTTGCGCGTCACGTTCTTCAGCCGGAACTCCACCGGATCCATGCCGATGCGGTGCGCCACGTCGTCCATCATCGACTCGATGCCGAACACGCCCTGCGGGTAGGCAGGGCCGCGCATGTTCGCGGACACGCCCATGTTGGTGAACGCCGGCGAAACGCTGCTGTCGACGTGCGGGCACTGATACATGTCGACGCCGTAGATGGCGCCGGTGCCCTTGCGATACGGCCCCATGCCGCTCACGCCCTTCAACTGAATGGCCTGCAGCGTGCCGTCGGCTTTCACGCCGACCTTGTAGGCCTGCCGCGTCGGCCATCGCCCGTGGACCGACGTGTAGTCTTCCTTGCGCGTGAACTCGAGCCGCACCGGCGCGCCCGTTTCCTTGGCGAGCACCGCGGCCATCAAGTCGAAGTCGTGGTTCTGGTTCTTGTTGCCGAAGCCGCCGCCCATGTATTCGCACACGACGCGAATCTTTTCGGCCGGTATCTGCAGGTCGAGCGCCATGTGCGCCTTGCAGTTGGAAATCCCCTGCGTCGATGCGTAGAGCGTCAACGCATCCTTGTCCCACATCGCCACGCTCACTCGCCGCTCGAGCTGCGCGTTGTTGATGTACGACGACGTATAGCGATCTTCGAACACGTGATCGGACGCGGCAAAGCCCTGGTCCACGTTGCCGCGGCGATACACGTCCGGCTGTCGCTGATTGCGCGCGTTTGGCGCGAGGTTGCCGTCCGGATAGATCTTCGGCGCGTCGGCGGCGAGCGCGTCTTCAGGGTCGAGGACAAACGGCAGCACCTCGTAGTCCACTTCGATCAGGTGCATCGCGTCTTCGGCGACATGCGCGTTCACGGCGGCGACCGCCGCGACGGCATCACCCCAATAGCGCACGGGGTTGTTGAACAGCGCGCGCGTGCCGGGCTGGCCGCCGTAGATGTTGCCGCCGGGCGCCGAGCCGCTCGACCACGTCACCGCGCAGTTGTCGTGCGTGAGGATCGCCTTGACGCCGGCCAGGGCTCGGGCCTTCGTCACATCGATGCGCCGAATGCGCGCGTGCGGATGCGGGCTGCGCAGCACGCGCGCGTGCAACATCCCGGGAATGCGGACGTCACCCGTGTATCTGGCCGCACCGGTGACGCGCTTGACGCCGTCGATACGTGTCGTCGGCTTGCCGACGATCGATTTGGGAGCGGGTGTGGCGGGCTGCATTACTCGTCTCCCTTTCGCGCCGGCGTTGAAGCGGAAGCGGCTGCGAGTACGGCTTCGACGTAGCGGTTGTAGTTCGAACACCGGCAGAGGTTGCCTGCGAGACCGCGCTTCACCTGGTCTTCGGTTGGATGCGGGTTCGCGTTGAGCAGCACGCGCGCCGACATCAGCTGGCCCGAAGTGCAGAAGCCGCACTGCGGGCCGTCGTGATCGATGAACGCCTGCTGCAGCGGATCGAGCGCGCCGTTGCGCGCGAGGCCTTCAACCGTCTGCACCGTCGCGCCTTCGCACCACGCGGCGAGGTAGCTGCACGCATACACGGTCGTGCCGTTCAGGATAACCGTGCACGCGCCGCACTCGCCTCGCTCGCAGCCGATCTTGGTGCCGGTGAGGCCGAGGTGGTCCCGCAGCACCTCCGCAAGGCTCCAGCGATCCTCGATCAGGACGCGGTGCGCGGTGCCGTTCACCGTGAAGCGCAGTTCGTGCGTGGGTGCCGTCGCAACCGGCGCGGGTGATGGCGCCTGCTCCGCCGCCGATACTGCTCCAGCTGCCACCGTTGTTGCGGCAACGCCGGCGCTCGTATCACGCAGGAATCGACGCCGTGAAATCGTGTCCATGAAGGCCCTCCGGGACGAGGGCATGGTAAGCAGGGCCGCGGGGCATCGCAAGTAGAATCCGGTGGTGCATCGCCGCGACTTTCTCTTGCTGCGCCGGCCGTCCTCGCCACGCGTTGTCGAGCTGTCGTGCGAGCGGCTGCACATGGCGTATCTCGACCTGCACATCGCCGCGACGACACAGACTGAACCGCTCGACGACTGCTCCTTCGCGGAGCCGGCAGCCATCAGGCCTCAGCGCGATGTTGACGAGTGGCTACGCGACCTTGAAGCCCAGCTGGCGGATGCCGACGTTGTGCACGTCTTTGGTCACGAGTGGCTTCGTCCCGACGCACTCCGCGACGCCATAGAAGCAATGCTTGAGCGCGTGAGGCAACGTGGCCTGCGCGTCGAACGATCGGAACACTGACCGTGTGAACGAGTCAGTGGCCTGCCATGAGCGAGCAAATGAGCGCATGCAATGCGTTCATTTGTGAGTCGAATGGTGCCGGAGGAGGGGGTCGAACCCACACTCTCGCAAGGAGAACGGGATTTTGAGTCCCGCGCGTCTGCCAGTTCCGCCACTCCGGCCGGAGTTGTTCAGAATAGCGCAATGCGAGCCGTCGTGCTAGTCTCGCGACGTTGCGCAGCGCAACTCCTCCCTGGATCGTCGCGTCGGAAACTGCCCTGATCGCCGCCGCACCGTTCGTGTACTGGCGGATGCCGCACGACTTCGGCTCTGACGGCTACCCCCGTCTCGAGGCCACGCGCGCGCTCGCACACGGTCAGTTGCTCGACACGCCCTACAGCCTCGTGATGTCGATCGTCGCGCTGCCGCTCTATCACTTCGGCGACATCCTTGCCGAGTTCAACATGTTCGTGCTGATGATCGGGCTGGCGGCGTTTGCGGCCATCCTGTGGCGCCACGTGCCGCTCACGATCCTCCGCCGCTCGATTCTGATCGTGCTGGCCGCGTCGATGTTCGGGCATCACTCGCAATCGTTCTTCGGCGAAACGCTGACAGCGATGTGCGTCACCGTCGGCCTCGCCTGGATGGCGACGAATACCGCGTGGCTCGGCACGCCGGCGCTCGTGGTCGGCGCGATCAATGCTCCGGCAACCGTTCCGGCGCTGTTCCTGTCATCAGCCGCCAGCGCCCGTCCACCACGCCGCTACATCAAGGCGATGCTGCCGGCACTGCTTGCCATTGCCGGCATCATGCTCGAGTTCTACATCCGCCGCGGCAATCCGTTCACCAACGGCTACGGCGACGATCACGGCGAGAAATCGATCATGCCGTACTCGGGATTGCCGGGCTTCAGCTATCCGTTTGCGTTCGGCATCCTGTCGATCCTGTTTTCATTCGGCAAAGGCCTCGCGTTGTACATCCCGGGACTGTGGTTGATGTTCAAGCGGACGGTCATGCGCGTGCCCGATGCCTTGCACGCCTTCCAGCGCCAGGCGGGCTGGTTCGTGATCGGCCTGGTGCTGACCTACGCGAAGTGGTGGTCGTGGCCGGGCGGATGGTTCTGGGGGCCGCGGTTCTTCCTGTTCGCGTGCATTCCCGCGTCGATCGCGATCGCAATGCACCTCTCCGACGAGGAGGCGACGCCGTCGGCAAAGGCACTTACGTTGCTGATCCTCGGATGGTCGGCATGGGTCGGCATCAGCGGCAGCGTCTACGGACAGCTCGACATGAGCATCTGCAACGAGCAGCCAAATCTCGAGCCGCTGTGCTGGTACTCACCGGAGTTCAGCGCGCTCTTCCGCCCGTTCATCGTCGGCAAAGCGCTCAGCGTGAACGAAATGATCGTGTTCGCGTACTCGGCAGCAGCCGGGCTGGTGCTCGCGGCGCCGCTGGTTCCGGGACTGCTCGCGTGTGTCCGTGCTTTGGTCACCCGCCGCCCACCCGAAGTCTGATCACGGGATCACGCTGCGACGCGCGCCCATCGACGCGACGACCGCTCAGCTGCGCGCCACTGGTGACGGGCTAGTGGGAATCACGCCATCCGAAGTTTGCGGAAGAAGCGAACGATGCGGGCGCGGAGGCGATCGTCGATCCAGGCGCCTGGATCGTTGCGAGCGTCGGGTGGCTCGCGGTCCTCGGAGATGTGGCCACACATCAGCAGCCGCGTCGCTTCGAGCAAGCCATCGGTGCCGAACGGCTTCTCGATAAAGGATTCGCCGTCGCCGAGTTCCTGCAGGCCCTTGAAGAGCGTGTCGGCAAATCCGGTGACGTAGAGCACGCGCGCTTTCGGGAAGCGCATGCGCACCAAGTTCGCGAGTTCTCGTCCGTTGATGCCGGGCATCAGCAAGTCGGTGACGAGAAGGTCGACACCGGGAAAGCCCTGTTGCGCGATCATCTGCTCGGCCTCTTCACCCGACGACGCCGTCATGATCTCGTAGTTTTCAGTCGCAAGAATTCGCGTGACGAGCCGCAGGATCGACATCTCGTCGTCGACGACCAGCAGCCGCGCGCGATCGGCAAGCGGCGCGCGCTTCAACGCGACGCCCGAGGTATCCCCCGGTCGATGAATGATGGGAACGTTCGGTAGCGGCGGCGGATCCGGACGCGACGACATGCGCTCGCATCTATTCTAAATGACGGGCGGCGCGGAGGGCAGACGATCGAGGATTGACGTTACGGCACGCTGGCCCACATCAGCGTGATGCCGATCGACGTGCGCCAGAAGCCAAATCCTGAAGGCCGCTGCAGACCCTGATGGTCCGCCGACGAGAAGAAGTAGCGGACGTCCCCACGCAACCCGATCACGTCGGTGATCGCGGCGAAGGCGCCTCCCCCGGCGCTCACGCCGAAGTCGTAGGTGCGCGCGGGGCGATTGCACGGCGCGTTGCAGCCGTTGATCTGCATGACGCCGGCGCCCGCCGCTCCGAACGGTCGGATGATGCCGGACGATTTCATCCACGCCGCGTTGACCATGTAGGTGGTGACATCGAGCACCTGGCGGCCCGATCGGGCGTCGGTCGCGTGTCCCACATCGAACTCCGCGCCCCACCCGCTCTCTTCATGCACGGCAACGGAGGCACCGACATTCAACCGGGCGTCGGTGAGGTCGCCGCCGCTGATCGCGCCGGTATCCACCGTGAGGTATCCCTTGAACGATCCCATCGTCATTTGCGCGCGCGCGTCAACGGCGCCGAGCGCGAGCACGAATGAGGTCAGCACGACGATCCGAGTCATCAACAGTCTCCCTGGGCCGACGCGTCCGAGGCCGCGGCCTGACCGCTGAACAGGCGCGGTCCCTCGCGCAGCAGCCACGCCTTGGCTTCGCGGTAGCGCGGACATGCCGCCGCTACGTGACGCCAGAAGCGACGCGAGTGATTGAGCTCGCGGCGATGCATGAGTTCGTGAATCATCACGTATTCCCGGACGAACTCCGGCACGGCGACGAGCCGCCAGTTCAGCGTGATCGCGCCCGTCGACGAACAGGCGCCCCACCGGGTGCGTTGATTGCGGATCGAGACTCGCGTCACCTCGATGCCGTGCGCCACTGCCAAGGCCCGCAACTCGCTGGGCAACTGCTCCGCCGCCGTTCGCCGCAGGTGCGCGGCGTTTGGCAACGCCGCCTGCGGCCGCGACAGCTGCTTGCCCACCTGCTTCGCGATCCAGTCGCCGCTGCGCTCCACAAACGCCGTCGCTTCCCGCTTCGATCCCCACCGCGGCAGCGTCACACGCAGGGTCCCGTCATCCAGCACGCGGAGGATGTAGCGCCGCGCCCACCGATGACGAACGTAGACCGTCCGCACCGGCGCGGCAAACAGATCGAGCTGCATGGTTCGTCGCTAAGATACCGCAGGACGCCCGCACATTCGCGGCGGCGTTCGGTAAAGTTAGGCCATGACGTTCGACCACCTTGCCGACATCGTCCGCGGTGCAACGTTCGACGACTTCATCCTGCGCCCGCAGTACAGCGTCGTCGAGCGCCGCGACCCTTCCGGGATCGACCTGTCGTGCCGGTTCTCCACGCACATCACGCTGAAGCGGCCGCTGGTGTCCGCGAACATGGATACCGTGACGCGCGCGCCGATGGCCATCGTGCAGGCGGAAGAAGGCGGGCTCGGGATCATCGATCGCGGTTTCCGGAACGGCGATATCGAGCCGCAGGTGCGCGAGGTGGCCAAGGTCAAGCGGATGCAGCACATCATCATCCGCGATCCGTATTGGGTGACGCCGGAGACGCCGCTATCCGATGCGGTGAAGCTGATGAAGGCGCGACGCGCCGGCACGCTGGTGGTCATCGATGAGGCGCGCACGCTCAAAGGCTTGCTGACCGAACGGGACGTCAGGTTCGTCAGCACCGAGGCCGCCACGGTGGCTTCGCGCATGACGCCGGTCGGCGCGTTGATCACCGGCACGGGGGAACTGTCGCTCGATGCGGCCGAACGCGTGATGGTGGAGCGGAAGGTCAAGAAGCTGCCGCTCGTCGATGCGCGGGGCACGCTCCTCGGCCTCATCACCGCGAAGGACATCCATCGGCAAGTGCGGCTGCCGTTTGCCACGCGCGATGCCTACGGGCGCTTGCGCGTCGGTGCGGCGATCGGCGCCACCGGCGACTTCATCGAGCGCGCGGCGGAACTCGTCAAGGCACACGTGGACGTGATCGTCATCGACATCGCCCACGGCCACTCGGTGGTCATGGGCCGGGCGATCGACACGTTCAGAAAGCATTTTCCGGACGTCGAACTCGTGGCCGGCAACGTCGCCACGGGCGACGGCGTCCGCTTCCTCGCCGACCGCGGCGTCAACGCGATCAAGGTGGGCATCGGCCCCGGCGGCGGCTGCACGACCCGCCTGACGACGAGCTTTGGCGTGCCGCAGTTGCAGGCGCTCTACGAATGCCGCCAGGCGTCGGCCGCCGACGTGCCGTTGATCGCCGACGGCGGCATCAAGCGTCACGGCGCGATCCTCGAAGCGCTGCTGTTCGGCGGCGATACTGTCATGCTCGGCAGCATGTTCGCCGGCACCGAAGAAACGCCGGGCGACGTGGTGCAGAAATCCGTACTGCTGCCGGATCAGCAGCGCTCGGTGAAGGTGCCATTCAAGGTGTTGCGCGGCATGGCCTCGATCCAGGCGATCCGCGACCGGCTCGACGTGGAAGACGATGAGGTCGTGGACCTCGAGGCGATCGGCGCCGAAGGCACTGAGGTGAGCGTGCCGGCGCGCGGATCCGTCCGGCCGATCATCCACGACATCCTCAAGCACCTCTGCTCGTCGATCAGTTACGGCGGGGCCAGCAGCCTCGCGGAACTGCGTGAGATGTTCAGGGCTGACCCGATGCGCTACCTGGTCAAGCTGTCCGCGTCGGCCAAGCGCGAAAGCTACGAGCGGTGAGCCCAGCCGGCGATGATCACGTGGCTGTTCACGCCGGGGTTATCGGCAAACTCGTTGCCATTCGAAAAATGCTGAAAGCGATAGCCGATCAGCAACGCGTGTGGCCCGCGCTGATGCACCCGGATGCCGCCGCCCCAGTGCGCGCTGAAGTTCACGCGTCCGGTCCTGGCCGGAATCGGATCGCTCGTGAACAGCCCGCCCATCGACAGCTCGGCATAGGCCGACCATGACGGCCGCGGCGCGAAATTCCATCGCCACACGACCGGCGCAATGCCCACGCCGTAGATCCGCGACGGCGTGAATTGCGCAAACACCGGCGTCGCTTCGATGCCCCAGGCAAACCGGCCGGGCACGCCGAACACCGTCAGGTCACCGGTGAGTTCGCGGGCAAACGCAATCGTCTGCACGGCATACCGGCGTCCCGCGGTCGATTGAAACAGGTTGACGCTCTGCGCAACGCCGGCGGCCACGTGCCACTCTGCGGATCGCGCGGACGCAGGCCCGGGCGTCTGTGCGACGCCCGGCCCCTGAAGGAACACCAGCAACGGCAGCAGCAGGATCAAGCCGCGACGCGCTCCGCAAACGTGATGATGTGGCCGTCCGGATCAGTCACCGCGAACTCGCGCATGCCGTAGAACTGCGTCTTGATCGGCAGGATGACGTTCGCCTTCGGCGCGACCTGCGCGTAATAGCCGTCGACGTCGGTCACGATGAAGAACATCGCCGCGGTTCCACCCGGCGGCATCGCGGCCGCGGGCGGATAGTCGTGCTCGGCGGCCTTGATGTCATTGAGGAACACCGACACCTCGTCTCGCTTCATCCACACAAAGACGAACGGCGCGACGTCGGGGACGGTCTCGCCCATCGTGAAGCCGAGCACGTCGCGATAAAACGCGGTGCTCCTGGCAACGTCCTGAACGAGCAGATTCGGGGTAACGGAAGTAAAGCGGGTCATGAGGCACACTCCTGCCTGGGCTCGCGTTTACCTCCATGACGACATGCGAGAACGCGTCGGCAAGTAGGGGCAGAATCTAGTGACAACCTGCGAACGGCCGACCGCTGGTTGATACTCCCCCCGCGAGGAACAGCGGCAATTGTATCAGTCGACGCGCAGCGCTTCCAGCGGGTCGATACGGGTCGCTCGCATCGCCGGCAGCAAGGCCGCCACAAAAGCGACGGCGCCCAGCACGACCGGCAGCGACACGAACGTCACTGGATCGGTTGTGCTGACGCCGTAAATCAGGCCCGCGAGCAAGCGCGTGAGGCCGAACGCGAGCACCAGCCCGATCACCAGGCCCGCCACGACCGGCTTCAACGCGCCGAGCAGCACCATCCGCAGAATCTCGTTGTTGCTGGCGCCGAGCGCCACGCGAATGCCGATCTCCTGCGTGCGCTGCGCCACGGAATAGGCAACGGTGCCATAAATACCGGCAATCGCCAGCACCAGCGCGATCGACGCAAACACGACGAGCAGCGTCATGTTGAAGCGCCGCTGCGTGAGCGAGGCGCCGACGACCTCGTCCAGCGTGCGCGGCGGCGACACCGGCAGCGACGGATCGAGCGACTGCAGCGCCGCACGCACGGCGCCGGCGACTCGCATGGGATCGCCGCTCGTCCGGATCATCAGGTTCTGCGCGCGCGCGGGCGTCCCCGAAAACGGCGCGTAGGTGATCGGCACGGGTTCCTGATCGGCGGCGTACTGTCGCACGTTGCCGACCACGCCGATGATCTCGACCCACTCGGGGCGTCCCTGGTCGTCGGGACCGAAGGAGAACCGATGGCCGATCGGATCATCGTTTGGGAAGTCGCGACGCGCCATCGCCTCGTTGATGATGATCGTCTTCGGATCGAGCGATGCGTCGCGCGCAGTGAACTCACGGCCCTTCAGCACCGGGATCCCCATCGTCTCGAAATACCCGGGCCCGACATCGACGAAGTTGGTGACGGGCTGCTGGCTGGGAGCGAGTTGCGGTGTGTTGTCGGCCTGGTAGGTCACCACGTTGATGGCGCCGGTCATCGGGACGGCGCCGGTCAGGGCCAGCTTCTCCACTCCGGGAACGGCCTGGATGCGCTCGACGACCGCATTCCAGTATCCGAGGAACTGTCCCGGTGTCCGGTAGCCTTCGCCCGTCGGCGCCACGCTCAGCGTCAGCATGCGCGACGTGGTGAACCCGAGGGGCATGTCGATCAGCGTCATGAGGCTGCGGAACAGCAAGCCCGCGCCGACGAACAGGACGAGCGCAATCGAGACTTCTGCAAGAATCAACCCGGCCCGCGCGAGATGGCGTTGGCCATCGCCCGTCGCGCCGCGCGTGTTGTCCTTCAACGTGTGCTGCACGTCCGGTTGTGACGCGTGCCACGCGGGCACGATGCCGAACAGCACTCCGGTCGCAATCGAGAGCAGGAGCGCAAACCCGAGCGCATATCGATCGACGCCGATCGGCGCAACGCGCGGCACACCGCCCGGATCGAGCGCGAGAATCAGGTCGACGCCCCAGAACGCCAGCAGCACGCCGAGTCCTCCGCCGACGAGCGAGATGAGCACGCTTTCAGTCAGTAGCTGCCGCACCAGCGTGCCGCGATCGGCGCCAATTGCCGCACGGATCGCGAGTTCGCGCGCGCGCACCGTGGCGCGAGCCATCAGCAGGTTCGCCACGTTCGCCACCACGATCAACAGCACGCATCCAACCGCGCCCAGCAGGATGAGCAAGGGCGTTCGCGCCGAGCCGACGAGCCGATCCTGCAGTGACGTCGCGAGGCCGATGAAGTTGGACGCCTCATCCGGGTATTGCTTCGCGAGTTGATCGGAGATCGTCTTCAACTCGGCGTTCGCCTGCGCCAGCGACGACTGCGCCTTCACGCGTGCGATGCCGCGCAGGCAATGCATGCCACGCTGACTGCTGGGATCCTGGTTCTGCGGCCCGCCACACCCGGGCACGTCGAACGCCGTCGACACCCAGAAGTTGGTGTTCTCCGGAAAATTCACCGCGGCGGGCATCACTCCGACGATCGTGTAGGGTTGTCCGTTCAACCGAATCGGCTGGTTGATGACGTTTGGATTGCCGGCAAACTGCCGCTGCCAGAACCCGAAGCTCAAGACCACGGTTTGATGCCCAGGCTCACCGTCTCCCTTGGTGAAGCCTCGGCCCAGGAGCGGTGTGACGCCCAGCACGTCGAAGAAACCCGACGATGCGACCGTGCCGCGCAGACGCGCCGGCTCGCCGCTCGACGGTGCCACGTTGTAGGTGCGGGTGCCGTACGCGCTCATCGCGTCGAACGTGGTGCTCATCTTCTGCCAGTCGACGAACGTCGCCGGCGCAATCGCCCCGCCGCCGCCGAGATCGCGCCGCTCGACCTCGTTGATGTCGACGATCCGGTCGGCGTGCGGGAACGGGAGCCGCTGCAGCAACACGCCGTTGACGACACTGAACATGGCGGTGTTGGCGCCGATGCCGACGGCGAGCGTGAACACCACCACGGCGGCAAAGGCCGGCGCCTTGAGCAACATGCGGGCGGCCTGGCGAACATCCCGGAAGAGTCGATCCATTTGTCCTGTCACCAAAGCACTATTCCTGCCAACCCATGCGAACACGGTAACGCACGGTCGTCCAAACACTTAGCCGATGCCGTGCGCGCCCATGGCCGCCGCGGCGCGTCCGGTAATGGGACGCCCACGTCCGCCCGCCGCACGTGTTATGGTCAGGAGGTGGCGCGGGGTTTTGAAAGCAAGTCGGTCGAATCGCAACAAGAGGAGGCGCAGCGGAGCAAGGCGATCAAGCCGGTGCTGACCGCTGAGGAACAGGCCCGGCAGGCGCGCAAAGGCACGCTGGAACTGGCGCTCGCCCAGACTCAGGCAGAAATGACGGCCGCGTGCAAACCTGCACACCGCGAGATGCTGAAGCTCAAGCTCGAGGCGATCAAGGCTCAAATCGAGGGCTTGTGACGGCCGTGGAGATTTGTTAAGCTTTCGCCCAAAGAAGCGGATACCCACCTATTGCTCTCATCCGGGAACCTTTCACCAGCCCCAGTGTTTTCAGCCGCTTAACGCCCGAGTTCAACCGTGCCACCAGTCAGACTGTTCGTAGGTAATTTGCCTTACCAAGCAACCGAGGACGACTTGCGTACGCATTTCGCGCAGGCCGGCAAGCCGACGCAGATCGTGCGTCCGCTCGATCGCGAGACCGGCCGTGCGCGCGGCTTCGCGTTTGTCGAATATGCCGAGCGCAGCGAAGCGGAAGCGGCCATCAAGCAGTTCGATGGCCAGTTGTTCATGGGTCGCCCCTTGGCCGTGAGCGAGGCCCGCGCCCGTGAGGATCGCGGCCCCGGCGGTCCTCCGCGCAGCGGCGGCTACGGTGGTCCCCGGCCTGGTGGCGGGTTCGGCGGCGGCGGTGGCTACAGCGGCGGCGGTGGCGGCTTTGGCGGTCCTCGTCCGGGCGGTTTCGGCAGCCCCTCGCGGTCGGGCCACACCGAGGGCGGCGCGCACCAGCAGCGGCAGAAGGATTTTGGTCCGCCGGCACCGCCGAAAGACAAGAAGAAGCCGTTCAAGAAGAACGACGAGAAACCGCGCGGGCCGATCCCGACCAAGTTCTCGGGCCGCATGTACGATCTCGACGGCACGGACGAGGATGATTCGATCGACATCACGCCCGAGTTCATGAAGCACGAGGAGCCGGACGCCGAGGACGGCGGCACCGGCGGCGACGACAACAAGGAATAGCCGGTCGATGCTCAAGCGCGAAGACGTGATCCTCTTCAGCGGCGGCGCCCAGGGCGCCGAAGCCGCGTTCGGCGCCTGCGCGGAAACGTTCGGCATCGAGGAGGTCAACTTCTCGTTCGACGGCCACAAGCCAACGCGCACGCGCGGCCTCCGCGTCCTCAATCACGAGGAACTGGCGGCCGGCGAGGTCAGCCTCGCCTACGTGTCGAAGTTGATGAATCGCCGGTATCCGGACACACCGACGTTCCGCAAGATCCTGCAGAGCATCTGGTATCAGATCAACCACGGGCAGGAGATCTACGTGATCGGCGCGATCCAGGACGATCAAACCGTTCGCGGCGGCACGGGCTGGGGCGCCGAATTCGCGAAGCTGTGCAACAAGCCGCTGTTCGTCTTCGACCAGGAACAGAACGGCTGGTTCGCATGGGATGGCGAGGCCGCGAAGTGGTCGGCGCGCACCGGCAGCGATGAACCGGTCATCCAGCACATGCACTTCACCGGTACGGGCACGCGCATGCTGACGCCCGCGGCGGAGCAGGCCATCACGGCGCTGTTCACGCGCTCGTTTTAGCCGCGCCGGCACACGGTTCCGGCGCCAGCTGCGACTGGTGATCGACTCATGTCCACTGACTCGCCCATTCTCTCGGTTGCCATCGACGAACTGCAGAAGACGAAAAAGCTGGCCGACAAATCGATCGAGCAGCTGTCCGACGAGCAGCTGCACGCGACGATCGATCCCGAATCGAACAGCGTCGCGGTGATCATGCGGCACATGGCCGGCAACATGCGCTCGCGGTGGACGGACTTCCTGACGAGCGACGGCGAAAAGCCGGATCGGCTGCGCGATCGCGAGTTCGAAGACCCCAAGCAGAGCCGCGCCGAACTGCTGGCCGAGTGGGAACACGGGTGGCAATGCGTCTTCGACGCGCTGGCGCCGCTCACCGACGCCGACCTGCAGCGCACCGTGTTCATCCGCAGCGAACCGCACTCCGTCTACAAGGCGATCTCGCGGCAGGTCGCGCACTACGCGGGCCACGCCTACCAGATCCTGTTCCTGGCCAAGCACCTGCTCGGCCCGAACTGGCGCACGCTCTCGATCCCGCGCGGCCAGTCAGAAGAATTCAACCGGCGGATGCTGGCGAAGCTCAAGGCCGGACAAGGATGATGTGCGAGGCCCCGATCCACACGCCATGATTCGGTGGGGCATCCTCGGCACCGCGCGCATCAACCGCCGGATCATCCCGGCGATGCGCCTCGCGTCACGAAACACGCTCGTGGCCATCGCCAGTCGCGATCGCGCGCGCGCCGAGGCCTGCGCGCGCGAATGGTCGATCCCGCGCGCCTCGGTCGGCTACGACGCGCTGCTGAACGACCGCGAGATCGACGCCGTCTACATTCCGCTGCCCAACTCCGAGCACGTCACGTGGACGCTCGCGGCGATTGCTGCCGGCAAGCACGTGCTGTGCGAGAAGCCGCTCGCCCTGACGCCGGCTGACATCGACCGCATCGCCGCCGCCGCGCTGAAGGCCGGCGTCATCGTCGAGGAAGGCTTCATGTATCGCCACGAACCGCTGACCGCGCGCGTGCAGGCGCTCGTGGCCGGCGGCGCGATCGGCAGCCTTCGCGCCGTCGTCTCGGGATTCACGTTTGCGCTCGAGAACTCGGCAAACATTCGCCGCGATCCGGCTCTCGGCGGCGGCGCGCTGTGGGACGTCGGCTGCTATCCGATCACCTACACACAACTGCTGCTCCAGCGCGAACCCAAGATGGTGTTCGGCACGGCCAACTGGCACGCGTCAGGCGTCGACGAAGAGTTCATGGGGATGCTGCGGTTCGACGAAGGCGTGACGGCCAACATCTACGCCGGCTTCCGCGCGCCCTACCGCACGTGGCTCGAGATTCTGGGTAGCGACGGCGCGTTGACGGTGCCCAATCCGTTCCGCCCCGGGCCGCGCGAAGTCCTTGAGCTCGAACGCGGCGGCGCAATCGAGCGCATCGAGGTCTCGGGGTCGGATGAGATCTTCGTTCGCGAAGTCGAGGACTTTGCCGCCAGCGTCCTCGACGGGGCGCCGCCGGTCGTGAGCCTGGCCGAAAGCCGCCGCACGGCAGCGACGTTATGCGCGCTCTACGCAGCGGCGCGCGAGCCGGCCCACCCGTAGCCGTGCGGGAAGTCGGGTATCCTCAGGAGATGGACACGGCCGGGTCGACGGTGCTGTGGCGGCTGTTCCGGCCGTCGAGCCGTGACCACGTGCGCGCGGTGATCCTGCCGGGCGGGCCGCCGTTCACCATCACGTTCTTTGCCAACGACGCCATGGATCGCGTCGACCAGGCAACAGAACGAGTTGTCCGTGCAGCCGA
>CAZBYY010000052.1:0-15660 GCA_964495855.1 uncultured Acidobacterium sp.
TGCTGGGGTACGGCGTCTACAAGAGCGTGGCGCTGATCGGCGCCTCGTCGACGCTGCAGATCAGCCACATGACCGTGCGCGGGCACGACCGGCTGTCGACCGGCGAGGTGCTGGCGCTCGTCGAAGGGCTGCGCGGCCAGAACATCCTGTCGGTCGACCTCGATGCGTGGCAGGCGAAGCTGTTGTCGTCGCCGTGGGTCGAAAGCGCCACGATCCGCCGCGTGCTGCCGGGCACGGTGGAGATCAACGTGCACGAGCGGCGGCCGATGGGCATCGGCCGTCTCGGTACCGCGGCGTACCTGATCGACGGCAAGGGCGTGATCATCGACGAGTACGGCCCGGCGTACGCCGACATCGACCTGCCCGTGATCGACGGGCTGGGTACCGCCCCGCACGCCGGCGAGTCGATCATCGATGCGGCGCGCGCCGAGTTCGCCGGGCGCGTCATGGCGGCGCTGGCGGTGCGCCCTGAAATCCTCAAGCGCGTGTCCCAGATCGACGTCTCGGACCTGCACGACGCGGTCGTCATTCTCGACGGCGACCCGGCGCTGCTGCGCCTGGGTGACAGCGAGTTCCTGGCACGGCTGCAGCAATACATCGATCTTGCCCCGGCGCTGCGTGAGCGCCTGACGGCAATCGACTACGTGGACTTGCGGTTCGACGAACGGCTCTATGTGCGCCCGACCAAGTCGGCGCCGGCAAAGAAGTAGGACGGGAGGATTCGTGGCACGACAGGAACGATACGTGGTGGGCCTCGACATCGGGACGAGCAAGGTCTGCACGGTCGTCGGAGAGCTGCTCGATGACGGCGGCGTCGATGTGATCGGCATCGGCGTCACCGACTCGAAAGGCTTGAAGCGAGGCGTGGTCGTCAACCTCGAGGCGGCGGTCGAGTCGATCAAGAAGTCGATCGAGGAGGCCGAACTGATGGCCGGGGTCGAGGTCGGCTCCGTGCAACTGGCCATCAGCGGCCCGCACATCAAGGGCTTCAACAGCCGCGGCGTGGTCGCGGTCGCGGGCAAGAACCGCGAGGTGACGCGCGACGATGTGCGGAGGGCGATCGACGCCGCCCGCGCCGTGTCGCTGCCGGCCGGCCGCGAGATCCTGCACGTCCTCCCGCAGGACTTCGTCGTCGACGAGCAGGAAGGCATCGGCGCGCCCGTCGGCCTGACCGGCGCGCGGCTCGAGGTCAACGTGCACATCATCACCGGCAGCCAGACCGCGACGCAGAACCTGGTGGCGTGCGTGAATCGTGCCGGCGTGGAAGTGACCGACACGGTGATCGGGCAGCTGGCGGCGTCGGAAACGGTGCTGACGTCGGATGAGAAGGAACTCGGCGTCGCCGTGGTCGACATCGGCGGCGGTACCGCGGACCTGGCGATCTTCGAGCGCGGCAGCCTGTGGCACACCGCGGTGATCGCCGTCGGCGGCGATCACTTCACCAACGACATCGCCGTGGGCTTGCGCACGCCGATCCCGGATGCGGAGAAAGTCAAGCGCCGCGCCGGGTGCGCGCTGTCGTCGATGGTCGAGGAAGACGAGACGATCGAAGTGGCCAGCGTCGGCGGCCGGCGGCCGCGCGTCATGGCACGCCGCATCCTGTCCGACATCCTGCAGCCGCGCGCGGAAGAAATGTTTCACCTGATCTGGGACGAGATCAGCAAGGCCGGCTACGAGAAGTCGCTCAACTCCGGCCTCGTGCTCACCGGCGGCGGCGCGCAGCTCGAAGGCATGAGCGAGATCGCCGAGCAGATCTTCGACTTGCCGATCCGGCGCGGGCTGCCGGTCGGCGTTGGCGGGTTGGCGGATCACGTCAGCAATCCGGCGTTCGCGACGGCCGTGGGCCTGGTGCTCTACGCCGCGCGGCACCGCAACCCTGCGACTTCAACGGCCGGCGGCGGCGCGCTGACGCGCGTCATGGGCCGGCTCAAGACTGTCTTCAAGGAGTTTTTCTAAATGGGAGGCACGATGGCGGATCACGACGGCTTGGAATCGCTGCGGTTGACGCTCGATGAGGAAGCGCGCATGGGCGCGCGGATCAAGGTGGTTGGCGTTGGCGGCGGCGGCAGCAACGCCGTGTCGCGCATGGTCCAGGCCGGGATCTCCGGCGTGGAATTCATGGTGGCCAACACCGACGCGCAGGCGCTGAAGGCGAACCCCGCGCCGGTGAAGATCCAGATTGGCGGCAAGCTGACGAAGGGCCTCGGCGCCGGCGCCGATCCAAACGTCGGCCGCCAGGCGGCCCTCGAAGACACCGACAGCCTGATCCAGGCGCTGTCCGGCGCGGACATGGTGTTTGTCACGACCGGCCTCGGCGGCGGCACGGGCACCGGCGCGGCGCCCGTCATCGCGAGCCTCGCAACCGAGCTCGGCGCGCTGACGATCGCCGTCGTCACCAAGCCGTTCAAGTTCGAAGGCAAGAAGCGCTTCCGCCAGGCCGAAGTCGGCCTCGACGCGCTCCGTGAAGCCGTCGACACGGTGATCACGATCCCGAACGAGCGGCTGCTGAGCGTGATCGATCGCAATACGTCGATGCTCGACGCGTTCGTCACGGCCGACGATGTGCTGCGGCAGGCGATTCAGGGCATCTCGGACCTGATCCTGGTGCCCGGCCTGATCAACCTCGACTTTGCAGACGTGAAGACGATCATGTCGGGCATGGGCGTGGCGATGATGGGCACCGCGATCGCGGAGGGCACGACGCGCGCCGTCGACGCCGCCAACCGCGCGATCTCGAGCCCGCTGCTCGAGGACGCGTCGGTGAAGGGCGCACGCGGCGTGATCATCAACGTCACCGGCGGCGCCGACATGTCGCTCCTCGAAGTCAACGAAGCGCTGACGATCATCCAGGAGTCGGCACACGAGGACGCCAACATCATCTTCGGCGCCGTCGTCGATCCGAAGCTCGCAAACAAGGTGAAGATCACCGTGATCGCGACAGGCTTCGAGCACGCCCGCTCCGAACGCTCGACGCCGGCTGCGGCGCCGATGCAGACGCCGGTGGATATGAGCGCCTACCAGGTTCGCGCTGCCGAGCCGGCCGCGTCCGCGCCGACGGCCCGGGCCGCCTTTACGCCGCAGATCACCCGCCGGCCCCCGATCGAGATGCCGGCGCGAGAAGCCGCGGCCCAGCCACGGGCGATCGCTGTGGGTCAGAACATCGGCGACACACCGCTGAGCACCGACCCGGCGCCCGGCGAGTTCGACCTCGACCTCGACGTGCCGGCATTCCTGCGCCGCAACGAGGGCTGACCCACGGCAGACGCAGAATGCAGAGAGCGCTGATACAGTAAGGCAATCCAGGGGAGTCGCGAGCGGCGTCGCCGCAACGACAGCTCGACGATCCCCTGGGCTCTGCATGAAATCCCGGCAACAGCGAGAGCTCGCACAGCAAGTCCTTTCACGTGAAGTCGGCTACGTGCGCAAGCCGCACGCCGGCCGCCTTCGCATCGCCCTGATCTTTCCGAACACTTACTTCGTCGGCATGTCGAACCTGGGGTTCCAGACGATGTACCGGCTGTTCAACGATCAACCGGATATCGTCTGCGAGCGGGCCTTCCTGCCGCCGAAGCAGGAGCTCGCGTCGCTGCGCGATGCCGGCACGCGCATCGTGACGCTGGAGTCGCAGACGCCGGTATCGGACTTCGACGTCATCGCGTTCTCCGTGTCGTTCGAATGGGACTACACGAACGTGCTGACGATGCTGCGGATGGCGGGCCTGCCGGTGCGCGCGGCCGACCGCGACTACACGCATCCGCTCGTGGTCATCGGCGGCGCGGTGACGTTCGTGAACCCTGAGCCGCTTGCGCCCTTCGCGGACGTGATCGCCGCGGGCGAAGGCGAAGCCCTCGTGCCGGCGCTGCTCGATGCGTTTGGCACGTCGTCTCGAAGCGAGCAGTTGCGCCGCCTTGCGCAGCAACGCGGCTATTACATCCCGTCGTTCTACGACGTCGAGTACGCCGACAACGGTACGATCTCGCGATTCGTACCTCGCGAGGGCACAGGGGCGCCGCCGATCGTGCGCAAAGCGGCATTGAAGACGACCGATGCCGTCGATCCGCCGTCGACCAGCATCTTCACGCCCGACACCGAGTTTGGCTCGCGCTTTCTCGTTGAAGTGGTGCGCGGCTGCGCCAACCTGTGCCGCTTCTGCTGGGCCGGCTACAACTACCTGCCGGTACGCGCCTTTCCAACCGATCGCATCCTCGACCTCGCGCGTGCTGCCCGCGCGCATTCGTCGCGCGCCGGCCTCGTGTCGATCGCCTTGTGCGATCACCCCGAGATCGAACGCATCTTGCGAAGCCTGAAGGACATGGGCTACTCGATCAGCCCCGCGTCGCTGCGGCTCGACGACCTGACGCCGACGATCGTGTCGCTGCTGCAGGAGAGCGGCGAGCGCACGCTGACGATCGCGCCCGAGACCGGATCCGATCGCCTGCGCCGCGTGATCAACAAGACGATCACCAACGCGGAGATCCTCGACCGTGCCGAACTGATCTTCTCGAGCGGCATCGAGAGCCTGAAGCTGTATTACATGATCGGCCTGCCGACCGAAGACGATGCCGATCTCGTCGCGATTCGAGACCTGACGATGCAATTGCACGCGATCATGCTGAAGCATGCGCGCGCACGCGGCCGCATCGGTCGCATCGTCGCGAGCGTGAACCCGCTGGTGCCGAAGCCCGGCACGGCCTACCAGTGGCTGCCGATGACCGCTGCCGACGAGATCGAGCGCAAGATGAAGCGGATGCGCGCGCTGGTCTCCGGCATCGACAACGTCTACTTCAACATCAAGAGCGAGCGGCACTCGTACTACCAGGCGCTGCTCTCGCTTGGCGATCGGCGCATCGCCCCGGCGATCGAGCTGGCCGAGGCCAACGGCGGGCAGTGGCGCAAGGCCGTGGCTGATGCCGGTGTCGACGGCGATTTCTACATCTACCGCGATCGCTCCGCTGACACGGTGCTTCCGTGGAACATCATCGACGGCGGCATGAAAGAGCCGTTCTTCCGCGCCGAGTTCGACAAGAGCACGCGTGCGGAGTGGACGCTGCCCCCGAAACGCGCGAAGGAGAATGCGCGCCTGCTGCCCATCCTCAGCTGAGGCCCGTTGACCACCGGCACCCCCGCGAATCGGATCGGCGTCACGCTGCTCTGGTTGAGCGGTGCCTTCACGCTGGCTGCGGCCGTCGTGGCGGCGACCGGCGGCGGCTCGCTCGACGTGGGAAGCGTGCGCCTGTCGATGCACTCCGTATTGCGGCCGCTCGTGGCCGCGCTCGGGTGTGGCGCGTGCGCGGTGATCGCCTTGCGACAGCGAGGCGTCGAGCGAGTCCTCGATCCGGTCGAGCGCGCCTTGCCGTTGATCGCGTGGCCACTCGCGGCAGGGTTTGCCGTGGTGATCGGCCTCTCGACGTATGCGGGTGGTGCACAGGTGGCCGGCGGCGCGGATTCGTCCGGTTACCTGAGCGAAGCACGGTTGTGGCGGGAGGCCGGCCTCGGCGGAATCACGCAGCTTCAGCGCGAGACGCCGCTCGCGCGTGATCTGCGCCTCGCGAATGGCCAGTATCCGTTTACGCCGATCGGGTTCCAGCCGTCCGGCGAGGGAACAATCGTGCCCGGCTATCCGCCGGGGCTGCCACTGCACTTTGCCGCCGCGTCTGCGCTGCTTGGCGAGCAGCTGCAGTTTGTGGTCGTGCCGCTCAGCGCGGCCGGGATCATCGTCGTTGCGTTCTTCATCGGCCGCCGGCTTGGCGGAGCCGAATCCGGGCTCGTCGCCGCAGTGGCTGCCGGAGCATCGCCGATCCTGATCTACCAGGCCGTCCAGCCAATGAGCGATGTGGTGGCGGCTTTCTGGTGGTCGCTCGGAGTGCTGCTGTTGTTCCGCAAGACCGAAACGACGAGCGGCCTCGCCGGCGTCGCCTTCTCGATTGCGTGCGTCGTGCGACCCAACTTGTTCGCGATGACACCGGTCGCGCTGGTCCTTGCCTGGTGGTGGCAGGGTCCAGGTGCGCGTCGCCTCGCCCGGACCGGCATGGCGTGCCTGCCGATCGGCGTGGCCGCTTTCTGGTTTGTGCACCTGCAGCGCACGCTGTACGGCGGAGCAGCGACCACGGGATACGGCGAGGTGTCGACACTGTTTGCCCTCGGCAATGTGCTCCCGAACGCGAGCCGCTATGCGCGATGGGCGGTGTTCAGTCAGTCCGCGCTGCTCATTGCCGCACTGGCATCCCCGCTCATGATCCGATTCGGCTGGATCACGCCGCGCATGGATCGCGAGCAGGCTGAGCGAGCGGCCTGGTCCGCGCTGATCGGCTTCGCGTGCCTGCAACTGTTCTATCTCCTCTACCTTGTCTTCGATGACTGGGTGTACTTCCGCTTCCTGTTGCCCGCGTTACCGTTGGTGCTGGCGATGCAGGCGGTCGTGTTCGTCGCTCTTACCTGCCGGATTGTCCCAAGCCCGTACCGAGGCATCGCGCTCATCCTCGTCGCAACTCTCGTCGCCAGTTGGGGCGTAGGACGTGCCCGCGCTGTCGGCGCGTTCCGGCTGCAAGAGAGCGAACGCCGCTACGTGCAGGTGGCCGGCTTTACCCGAACGCTCCCGCCCAACTCGGTGTTTGTCACCCTCCAGCATTCCGGCAGCCTCTGGTACTACAACCGCGCGGCCGTGCTGCGATGGGACTGGATCGACGCAGGAGAGGTGGACGGAGCGCTGGCGGCACTTGCACGTGCTGCGCGCCCCGCCTATCTCGTGCTCGACACGTTCGAGGAGCCAGGGTTCCGTGAACGCTTCGCGGCCACGCCGTTCGCCGCCAGCATGAAGGCGCCGCTGTTTTCGGCCGGCATACCCGGCGAAATCGTGTCCCGCGTCTACGCCGTCAGCGCGTCGCCAACAGCCGCCGTCGCCCCGCCAGTCAGCTGGCAATCGCCGCCTGCGCCTCGAACTCGGCGTACGCCTGGAGCACCAGCTCGCGAATCTGCTCCTGTGAACGCGCTTCGCTGATCGGCCGTAGCAGGGAGAAACTGCGGCGCTCGCCATTGACGGAATACGTGCGGGCCGGAAACGTGACGTTGCGTCCCGCACCACGCTTGCGCTCCCAGATGGCAAAGCCGAGCAGCTTCAATCCCGCCAGCGCGCCGTCCGTAAAGTGCACTTCGGCATCGGCGAGCTTTCCCTCTGGTGAACTCTTGCCGTTCGGCATGATCTTGATCAACATGATCGTCTCCAGTCCTGAAGGCATCCGACCACCTGACTGCGGCGGAAGGGTTGTCGTGTGCTGTCGACTGGCGGATGATCAAGGACAATGCCAGCGCGAATGAGCCCGAATCACGAACAAGTCAGGTGCGGCGACATCGAGACCGACAACCACAGTTGCCGTCCCAAGGTTCGATCGTGATCGAACTTCCAGCACCCACTCCCGCATTTCGTTGGAGCCAAGAGGCTTGGGGTCATGCGCTGCGATGTCAACCCCTCGAGGCCGAAGCGCAACACCTGTTCACGTCAAGGCAACTCCAGTTGCCATCCGAGCAGGGGTGGTTGGCGGCGCTCGGCTCCCTCGATGCAAGCCCGGATCGACTGATTCGGGTCAAGCAGGTACACGGCAACACCGTTCGCGTCGTCGCTCGAGGGACCGTGGAAGTTGGCGCGGCGGCGATGCGGCCCGACGGCGACGCGATCGTGTCGAATGCGCAAGGACTGGTGCTTGCGGTGATGGTGGCGGACTGCGTGCCGATTCTCGTCGCCGACCGGCGATGTGGCGTCGCGGCGGCGATTCATGCCGGCTGGCGCGGAACGTGTGCGCGCGTCGCGCAGGCGGCAATCACGGCGATGCAACGCGAATTCGGGTGTGCACCGGCAGATCTCGTGGCGGCCATCGGTCCGAGCGCCGGACCCGCCGACTACGAAGTCGGTGAGTCACTGATCGAAGCCTTTCGCAGCGGCGGGCACTCGGACGCCAGCATCGCGAGGTGGTTTGCGCGGTCCGGACCCAAACCGCACCTCGATCTGTGGACCGCGAATGCCGATCAACTGCGCGACGCAGGCGTGCGCCCCGATCGCATCTTTATCTGCGGCCTCAGCACCGTGTCCCATCCGGAAATATTCGACTCCTACCGCGTTGCCGGCGAGCGCGCCGGCCGCATGGCCGCATTGATCACCGTCCCGGCGCCGACACGATAGCGCTCCGGCAGACCGCATCGGGGATTCGGCGCCAAATGGTGCTACCATGCCGCAACGCTGGGAGGCGGTATGGCATTTTCACGTCGTGAATTCGTTCGTATTCTCGGAGCGGGCGGGGCCGCAGTCGCCTCGTCGTCGACCGGACTGATTGGCTATGGGCGCGAAGAATGGTCCGCCCTCGAACAGCGTGGTGGCGGCCAGCGTCAGGCCCAGATGGGCGGCCCGGCGCCGATCCGCCTGAGCAGCAACGAAAACCTGCGCGGCCCAAGCCCGAAAGTGATCGAGGCGCTCAAGGCGGCGCCGTCGAGAGACCTCGGACTCGGTTATCCGCCGGTGCACGTCGCCGATTTCCAGCAGGCCATCGCCAACATGTGGGGCGCCAAGCCAGACAACGTGATGATGGCGACCGGATCGGGCGCCGAGTTGATCGCGGGCGTGATGGCGTTCTGCCAGACCGAGAAGCCGCTCGTCACCGCGGATCCGTCCTACGGCTCGCCGGCCCAGACCGCGCAGCGCCAGAAGTACCCGGTGAAGCCGATCGCGCTCGACGGCAACCTGTTCCTCGACCTCAACAAGCTGGTCTCCGCTTCGTCCGGCGCCGGCCTGGTCTTCCTCTGCAACCCGAACAACCCCTCGTCGACCATCCACACGCAGTCGGATGTCGAACAGGCGGTGCGTGACATC
Organism: uncultured Acidobacterium sp.; assembly: GCA_964495855.1. Classification (GTDB taxonomy): domain Bacteria; phylum Acidobacteriota; class Vicinamibacteria; order Vicinamibacterales; family UBA2999; genus 12-FULL-67-14b. The sequence goes on from CAZBYY010000052.1 coordinate 8,858, forward strand.
AAGAAGAAGTCACCATCCACGGCGATCCTCATCGACGAGGCGTACATCGACTACGCCACTGCGCCGGGTGTCGGCACCGCGATGAAAGTCGCGCTCGAGTTGCCGGATGTGTTCGTCACCCGCACATTCTCGAAGGCGTACGGGATGGCGGGCATGCGCATGGGCTATGCGATCGGCCTTCCTGAAACCGTTCGCAAGTTGAGCAACGCGTGGGGCCTCGGCGACATCGACGAGTTGCAGGCCGTCGCCGGCATCGCCGCTCTTGCCGATCAAGAGCACATGGCGGCGGAGAAGATCGAGAACAAGCGCGTTCGTGACTACACGATCGGCGAGTTCAAGAAGATGGGTTATCAGGTCGCCGATTCGCAGACCAACTTCATCTTCGTCAACATCGGCCGCCCGGCGTCATGGTTCCGAGACGGCTGCCGCGAACTTGGCGTGGCCGTGGGCCGCGATTTTCCGCCGATGGAAAAAACCTGGTCGCGCATCTCCCTCGGCCGCATGGAAGACATGGAGAAGGCCGTGCCGGTGTTCAAGAAGGTGCTCGGCAAGGCGTAAAGACTAGGCATCAGGCACTAGGCATCAGGCATTCGGCAGGGCCAGGCAGTCATTTGCCTGGCCCTTTCTATTTCTCGAACTTCACGCTCCCAAGAAATGCTTCGAACGACGCTTCATGAGCGGCAATCGTTTTCGCTGGTCCCGTGACTTTGATGAAGTATGGACCGTTACCGGTTTCGATCACGGCGGCGCGTAAACGATAGCCCGCGTTGTTGTAGCGTTGGGCTGAGCCGGGCGACATTTCAGCAGTGTAGGTGCCGCTCACATCGACGAGCGTCACCTTCAGTCCGTTGACCGTTCGCGATGATCGCTTGGCCAGGGGCGCCGAGGGCTTTCCATCCGGCTGCTGCATCTGGCCGATCCAACGCTCGATGTTGGCTTCGACGGTGCCGCCCGATCCGCCGAAGTAATAGACCACCAGCTCGGCGTCTTGCGAATCGCCGCTGGCGTGCGGCAGCGCAAACTGCGCCACGCGCATCGACGACGACGTGGCAACGGGCTTCCATTCCTTGGGTGGCGTGAACGTCAGTCCCGCTGCAGCGAGCTGCGCAACGAATCCCAAAGCCATGAGCGCCGCAAGATGTCGAGTCATGCGGCGCATCGTATCACTGCCGCTTACACGCCTACCCGCGCTGCCTTCTATGGCTTCAGCACCGCCGTCCAGTTCTAGACGATGGTCAGCGGGTCGTTGCCGCGCTGAGGCGAGGCAAGGAAGCGTCGTCCGTCCAGCGTCTGCGGGAATACGGTGCCTATGGGGAACAGTGGGTGCGATGCACCGATCTGCAGCCGATCGCCAAGGACGGCCACGTCTACGGCGACAAGGCGTTGTCCCGCGTCGACGTACAGAACCTGTTTACCGTCGGGGCTGAATTGAACGAGTCTGTCACCGTCAGTGCCGCCGGCGCCCGTCGTGGAAATTCGCACCAGTGGGCCCGGCCCTGGAAACGGCGCCGCGTAGATTTCGGTGGATTCGCCGTCGACCATCGCGAAGGCAATCCACCGTCCCGTCCAGGATCCGTCGTGAAGCGGGTTCGGACCTGCCGCTCCATGTCGTACAGCCAGATGTCATCGCGGGATTCATAGGCGAGTGTTCGGTCGTCAGGTGAGAGCGTAAAACCCGCAGGGATGCGATCGAGTCCCCTGAGCGTCGCGAGTGGACTTCCGGTCCGATCGACCCACACGAGTTTGTCGTCCGCCGCCGAGTCGGTAAACGACAGGACGCCGTTGCCCGACACCGAAAACGCCGCCCGCGCAGCGCCACTGACCGTTACGCGCTCGGCAACGGGTGCCGCCACTCCCGTCGTCTTCAGACCGCGGGTGTCGAAGGGTTGCGCGACCAGCGTGCTTTCGCGCAGGTATAGAAGATACCCACTGCCATCGGGCCCGGAGGCAAACGCCGCTGCCGAGTTCGCGGTGAGGAGTTTCTGGCGGTCCGGGCTGTCGATGGACGCGATCCAGATGTCCATCGGATTGCCGGCACCCGGGATGCCATCGGCAAACAGGAAATGGTGGCCATCGGGGAGAAACCACGGCCACCGGTGCGAGGTCTCCCCGGAGCGCAGCGTTGTCGCGGCCGCGGGCTGGCCACCGTCAGCCGAGATCTTCGTGAGACCAGACAGGTTGTTCGCGGCATAGACGATCGTGCCGTCCCGGCCCCATGTGCCACCGCGCGAGTAGTAAGTGACATCGGCCAGCGCGAGCGGCAGTCCGCCTCGCACGTCGACGCGGTTCAGCTTGCCGCGGGCAAAGAACGCCAGCGAATTTCCGTCTCGTGACCAGAAGGGAGCAAAGGCGCCTTCCGTTCCTGCGAGCGGCTGTGCCCCTTGCGCGTCGAAGGATCGGACGAAGAGCTGTTGACGGTTGTCGTTGTCGGTGGCGATAAACGCCATCCGCCTCCCGTCTGGTGAGAGCGTTTGCGACGCCGCAGTCCACGTCGCCTCGTCTGGCGGCAGCAGCGACGTTCGCGTCAGCGGCGATTGCGGTGCCGCTTCGCGAAAATGCATCAACGACACGGCAGCCAACAGGATCGTCGCCAGTGTGGCGACGGCGAGGGGCAACCGTCCCGCGCGCGAAGGCGCCTGGGGTGCGGCAACGGGCGCCGCCTTGTCGAGCAACTCCTGCCAGTCGCCAATGTCGCGCAGCCGTCGCCGTGGATCCTTCTCCAGGCATTTCGCGAGCAGCCGGCGAGTGCTGACGAGAATCGTGGACAGGTCCGGTTCCATGCGCACAACCGCGGCCAGCACCTCCGTCAGATCGTCGCCATCGAACAACCGCTTGCCCGTGAGCATCTCGTAAAGGACGACGCCAAAAGACCAGATGTCGGCGCGCTTGTCGACGGTGCGACCTTTGGCTTGCTCCGGCGCCATGTAGGCCGCCGTGCCGAGGATCACGCCGCGCATCGTCATTGCCGGCGACGTGATCGTTGGCGAGTTCACGAGGTCTTGAGGTCCTGAGGTCCTGGAGTCTTGAAGGGCTTTCGCCAGACCAAAGTCCAGCACCTTGATGGCGCCGTCGTCGCGCACCTTGATGTTCGCGGGCTTCAGATCGCGGTGGATGAGCCCCTGTTCGTGCGCGGCCTCCAGCGCTTCGGCGATCTGCCGTGCGATCGCGAGCGCTTCGTCGAGGGCGATCGGTCCCTGCGCGATGCGGTCGGCGAGCGTCGGGCCGTCGACGAGCTCCAGGACGAGCGCGATCGTGCCGCTGGATTCCTCGAGGCCGTGAATCGCGCCGATGTGTGGATGATTGAGGGCCGCGAGCACCTGGGCCTCGCGTTGGAACCGTGCCAGCCGCTCGGGATCGTCGGCGACCTCGGGCCGCAGCACCTTCATCGCGACGTCGCGCTGCAGCTTGGTGTCGCGTGCGCGATACACCGCGCCCATGCCGCCTTCACCAAGGAGGTCGATGACTTCGTAGTGCCCGATGCGGGTGCCGGGAATCAGCGGCACTGGGGGAGGACGCCGGGATTATACCGGCAGCCGAGGAGGCGGCCCGCGCGATGGCTGGCCCCACAGCGCGGCCTCCCCGCGGCTGCCAAGCGTCTATGAGTGGTAAAGTTATCATGATAAACTTACCCACATGGCAAATATCACACGGCGGCTGCTGGATGCGAGGCTGCCGGCCGGCCGCTCGGCCTTTCTCTGGGGGCCGCGTCGCGTTGGCAAGAGTTACTGGATTCGCGAGGAGCTGCCCGACGCCCCGCTAATCGATCTGCTGAAGTCCGAGGTCTTTGCCGAGTTCGCGGCACGGCCATCGCTGCTCCGTGAGCGGTTTGGCGATCGGCGGCATCGCGTGATCGTCATCGACGAAGTGCAGAAGGTCCCGGCGCTGCTGGACGAGGCGCACTGGCTGATCGAAAACCGGAAGCAGGGCTTCCTGTTCACCGGATCGAGCGCGCGAAAGCTCCGGCGCGGCAATGCCAATCTGCTGGCCGGCCGGGCCTGGCGCCGGTTGATGGTGCCGCTCGCCTCAGCCGAGGTGGATCGCATCGATCTCGATCGTGTCATGGTCAGTGGGCTGTTGCCGCCACACTTTCTGTCGGAGAACCCGCTCGAAGATCTGCGTGCGTATGTGGGCGACTACCTCAAGGAGGAAATCGCCGCGGAGGCGCTGACCTCGAACATTCCTGCGTTTGCGGAATTTCTTCGCGTCGCGGCCATCACCAGCAGCGAGTTGCTCGACTACACCAACATCGCGCGCGAAACGGGCGTCTCAGCGAAGGTCGTGCGCAGTTATCTCGAGATCCTTGAAGATACCTACTTGGGGTATCGCCTTCCTCCGTGGACGAAGGTCAGAAACCGGCGTCTGATCCTCACGGAGAAGTTCTACCTCTTCGACGTCGGCGTTGCCAACTTCCTCGCGCGCCGTCGGCCGCAGCAAGGCAGTCCCGAATGGGGCAAGTCATTCGAGCATTTCATCCTGATGGAGCTCATGGCGTATCGGGCGTACCGGTCTCCGGACCTGGACATTCGGTTCTGGCGGACCGCCAGCGGGCTGGAGGTGGACTTCGTGCTTGGCGACCTCGACGTGGCGATCGAGGTCAAGGGCGGCGCGAGGGTCCATGACGGCGACCTGACCGGGCTTCGAGCGCTGACCGAGGAGCACCGGGTGCGTCGAGCCGTGGTCGTGGCCCTCGAGCGCGAGCGTCGAAAAGTTGACGGCGGCATCGAGGTGCTGCCGTGGAAGCGATTCCTCGAAATGCTGTGGGGCGGTGAGTTCAGGGTCTGAAACGAGGTGACGCTACACGTCGGCCACGACCGACGGACGCAGCGACCTAGGGAGTGTTTCCATCCATGCCGACATTGGACAGCCGATCGGCGTCCTTGTTGTGCTCGCGCGGCACGTGCTCGAACTTCACGTTGCCGATCTGCATCACCAGCATCCGCGCCTTCATGTGCAGCGGCTTCAACCCTTCGTTCTTCACTTTGTAGTTGCCGCGCATCTGCTCGATGATCAGCAGCGAATCGCCCTTGACGGCCAGTTGCGTCACGTCATGATCGACGGCCCACTGCAGCGCCGCGATCAGCCCGTTGTATTCCGCGATGTTGTTGGTGGTGACGCCGAGCGATCCGCTCAGTTCGGCGAGCACGTTGCCGAGGTCGTCGACGATGTACACGCCGTAACCGGCGGGGCCAGGGTTGCTCCGTGCACCGCCGTCGAAGTACGCCGTGATCACGCCGATGCTGCCGGAGGCTTGGGTGGGATGAAGTAGAGAATGCGGTTGCAGCTGTCGCACTGCACGATCTGATCGTTCTTGCGAACTTCGGCGAACACCGCCGGCCGCAGCCGCACCTGGCACACGGTGCAGCGCTCCGCCTCCGCGCGTGCGACGGCGGTGCCGCGCACCTTGGCGATGCGCTGGAACGTATCGACGACGCCTTTGTCCTGCATCGCCGCGACGATCGCTGCGCGGGCAGCCGCGCATTCGGCGACGGTGGCCTGGTGCGTCTGGACCTCGCTCTCGATCACGCCTCGCTCCGACGCCATCTTCGCCTGCGCCGCCTTCAGCGCGCTTTCCGCCTTCTTGATCGCGGCGTTGATCTCGTCGGCGGCCATCATGTTCACCAGCACGCGCTCTTCCTGCTTGCCGATGTCGTCTTCGACGGCTTTGATCTGGTGCTGCATCGCGTGCAGCTGCTCGTTGGTCTTCACCGCCATGATCTGCTCTTTGTACTTTTCAAGGCGCTGCTGGTCGGCGAGCAGGTCCTTGTCGATGGAGCGGCGGGCGGTCTTGTTGTCTTCGAGGGATTGTTTGGCGGCGGCGAGAGCGGTGGTGGCGGCGTGGAGCAGGGCGTCGAGCGCGGCAATGCGGCCGGGAGCCTCGGCGATGGCCTTGTTCGCCACCGCCGCCCGGCTTTCCACGTCTTGCAGTTGGATCAGTCGTTCAAGGTCTGCGAGCATCTCCTGCTTTCCAAGTGGCAACTGTCAACTGTCAACCGCCAACTTCAAGTGTCAAGTTGGTGGGCCCACCTGGACTCGAACCAGGGACCAACCAGTTATGAGCCGGCCGCTCTAACCAACTGAGCTATGGGCCCGTCAATACATTGGCGATTGTAGATTCCTTGACTCCTTGATTCGGCCTTCGTCAATCGCCCAACAGTCGTCAATCAAGGAATCGCCCAATCGCCGAATTTACGACCGGCCTTCGAGGAACGCGCGTAGTTTACGCGATCGCGACGGGTGGCGCAGCTTGCGCAGCGCCTTCGCCTCGATCTGGCGGATGCGTTCGCGCGTCACCGCGAAGTTCTGGCCCACTTCCTCCAGCGTGTGCTCGCTGCCGTCGCCCACGCCGAAGCGCATCTTGATGACCTTCTCTTCGCGTGGCGTCAGCGTCTTCAGCACCGACTCGGTCTGTTCCTTCAGGTCGAGGTTGATCACCGCTTCCGACGGCGACACCGCCGTGCGGTCCTCGATGAAGTCGCCGAGGTGCGAATCTTCCTCTTCGCCGATCGGCGTCTCGAGCGAGATCGGCTCCTGCGCGATCTTCAGGACCTTGCGGACCTTCGAGACCGGGATGTCCATGCGCCGCGCGATCTCTTCCGAGGTCGGCTCGCGGCCGAGCTCCTGCACCAGCGCGCGCGAGGTGCGGATCAACTTGTTGATCGTCTCGATCATGTGCACCGGGATGCGGATGGTGCGCGCCTGGTCGGCGATCGCGCGGGTGATCGCCTGGCGGATCCACCACGTCGCATACGTCGAGAACTTGTAGCCGCGGCGGTACTCGAACTTGTCGACCGCCTTCATCAGGC
>CAZBYY010000053.1:0-15554 GCA_964495855.1 uncultured Acidobacterium sp.
CCTGACACACTCGTCTGATTTGATGGGCTATATTCGGCCCCGACGGCCGCCGCCTCGCTGGCCGTGTCGGCGCCGTCGGAGACGAGCACGATCGCCGCGCGCGGATGCTCGCGCGAGGCGAACAGCGGCAGCGCCACGTCGACGGCATCGTAGAGCGCCGTGCCGCCGCTCGGCTTGAGGTCGTCGAGCCGGGCGCGCAGCGGCGCGCGATCGGTGGACCACGGCGCGAAGAGCCGCGCTTCGTGGTTGAAGCCGAGCAGGGAGGCCTCGTCTTCGGGCTTCAACAGCGAGTCGAGGAACCGGGCGATCGCCCCGCGCGCATCGCTGATGCGCTGTCCGCGCATGCTGTCGCTGATGTCGATGGCCAGCGACACGCTGACCGGTACGCGGTCGGCGGTGAACTGCGTGATCGGCTGCGGCACGCCGTCTTCTTCGACGGTGAAGTCGCTCTGCTGGAGGTTGGTGATGAGGCGCCCGTCGGCATCGCGCACGGTCACCGCCGTGGCGACCAGCTCCGAGCTCGATCTGAAATTGTCGCGCGCTCGCAGATCCACGGCGCGCTGGTCGCCCGCCGGGTTCGCGGCGCCGTGAAGACCAGCTACAAGCGCGGCCGTGAAGCACGCCGCGAACGTTACGCGGGTCAGGGACATCGACGTTAATCCTCCCAACATGGCCGGGTTGTTGCAAGCAGAGACGGAAGGAGCATCTATGTCGTCTCTTGCGATTTGGATCATTGGTTTCATCGTGTTGATTGGCGGCCTCGCCTACGGCGCGAACCTGTCGGGCCTGAGCCCGCAGTGGATCGGCGTGATGTGCGTGGTCCTGGCCGGCATCGGGATCGTGATGGGCGTGTCGCGCACGAGGACGAAGGACGTCTCTCACGGATAGAATCAGTCATCCTGGAGCGATGGCGCCTTTCGACCGCTGAAGTCGTAGCGGCCTCGGTGACGTGCTGGCTGGCCCTTGCGGCCATTGCCGGGTACGTGATCGACGCGGCCGGCGTTGGCGTTCAGCCGTGGCCGGCGCTCCTCGTGGCTCTGGCGGTGACCGGCATCGCGGCACTGGCGCCTCGTGCCACGAGTTCGGCGCGCGCCGACCTGTTCGCGTGGGCCGGCATCGTCGCGTTCATGATCGCGATGCTGCTTCGATTCAGCTGGCCCTCCCTCGTGCCGCCGGGCCGCGGGCCGGATCTCACCCACCACCTGCTGCTCGTCGACTACATCGAACGCACGGGCCACCTGGTGCACGATCGCGCGCTTGATGGGTCGATGGGCGAGATGGCTCACTACACGCCGGCGTCGCATCTGCTGGCCGTGATGGCGGGCCGATGGTTCGGCACCAACGGACTGCATGCCTTCTTCCCGTTGACCGTGGTGTGCTCCGCCTTGACGGCCGGGTTTGTTTACCTGATCGGCCGCCGGCACCAGCTGTCGCCGCCATTCGCGCTGCTCGGGACGATCGTCCTGCTCCTGCCGACGCAATATTTTCTCGGCGCATTCACGCACGACGGGTTTCTGTCACAAACGGTGTCGGCGCTCTTTGCCGTCGCGATGTGGTGGGCGCTCGTCGTGTGGGACGAGCAGCCGACGGCGATGACGGCCGCTGTGATCGCCGTCTTTCTGGCGGCGACGTTCCTGTCGTGGCCGATCTGGCTGGGGCCGCCGCTTGCCGTGTTCATCGCGCTGGCCATGAAGCGTCCGCAGCACCTGGTGATCGTGCTCGCGCCGCTGACGCCGATCTTCCTCTATCACTCGATCGGACGCTGGGGCTGGATGGTGATCGTGCGCACCAGTGGCGCGGTGCTCGCGCCGTCGTTCGCGAGCCTCGGTTGGCTGCTGCCACTGCTTGCCCTCGCCGGGATCGCGATGAGCCTGTCGGATCGCCGCGTGCGCGTCACGCTCGCGTTGATGCTGCTCGTCACGCTTCAAGCGATTACGCTCTTCGCCATCGCGACGTGGCAAGGCGCCCACACGCCGTACATGGCGTTCAAGATGGTGTACTTCGCGATTTATCCGCTGGCGATCTTCGCGGCCGTCGCCATCAGCCGAGGACTGCGTGCCTCGGATGCGGCGGGGTGGTTGGCCGCGGCAGTATGCGTGGTCGCGATCGTGCGGCCAGCACTGGCTGCGCCCCGGGTCATCCCCGTCGTGGACGAGGACCTTTATCAAGCCGGCTCATGGCTGCGCAGCAGCGCCGGGCCGTGTGCCGACTACCTCGTGGCTGACGCGGAGACGGCGTATTGGCTGCACCTTGCGGTGCTCGGCAATTCGCGCTCGGGCCAGCGCATGGCGGAAATCGATCGCTACGAACCGCGCGCCGCGATGGGTCCATGGATCACGGCCGAAGGCCGCCGTTATGCCATCGCTGATACACGCTTACTGCCAGACGAAATACGCTCGCGCGTCGACGTGGTTGCACGCTTCGGCCACGCTGCCGTGATCGAGTCGCGGGGTGCTAAAATAAAGGGTTGTGATTAGCGTCGAAAACGTCTCCATGCGCTTCGGGTCGAAAGTTCTTTTCGACGAAGTCACCACCACCTTTTCCTCAGGCCGGCGTTACGGCCTCACCGGCCCGAATGGTGCCGGCAAGTCCACGTTCATGAAGCTGCTGACCGGCGAGACGCAACCCCAGAAGGGGAGCGTGGTCCGGCCCAAAAAGCTTGGCGTGCTGCGACAGGACCAGTTCGCGTTCGATCGCTTCCGCGTCATTGACACCGTGATCATGGGCAACGCGCGGCTGTGGAGCGCGCTCGAAGAGCGCGAGCTGCTCTACGCCAAAGCCGACATGACCGACGATGACGGCATCCGTCTTGGCGAGCTCGAAGGCATCGTCGGCGAGGAAGACGGCTACGAAGCCGAGAGCAATGCGGCCGTGCTGCTGCAGGGCCTCGACATCCCCGACGAACTGCACGAGCGCAGGATGGGGGAACTCCAGGGCGGGCAGAAGGTGCGCGTGCTGCTGGCGCAGGCGCTGTTCGGCCACCCGGAAGCGCTGTTGCTCGACGAACCGACCAATCACCTCGACCTCGACTCGATTCACTGGCTGCGCGACTTCCTGATTCGCTACGACGGCACGCTCGTGGTGATCTCGCACGACCGCCACTTCCTGAACGCAGTGTGCACGCACATCGCCGACATCGACTACGAGACGATCATCACCTACACCGGCGGCTACGACGACATGGTGCTCGCGAAGACGCAGATTCGCGCGCGCCTCGAAACGCAGAACGAGCAGCGTGAAAAGAAGATCGCGCAGCTGAATGACTTCATCGCGCGTTTCTCGGCCGGCACGCGTTCGAGCCAGGTGCAGTCGCGCAAGAAGGAAGTCGAGCGGCTGCAGACGACCGAGCTCGCGCGCTCCAACATCCAGCGGCCGTACATCAAGTTCTCGATGAACCGGCCATCAGGCCGTACGGTGGTCGAATTCGAGAAGCTGGCGAAGGCGTTTGGATCACACGAGGTCATCTCGAATTTCACCGGCGTGATCAACCGCGGCGAGAAGATCGTGCTGGTGGGTCGCAACGGCGTCGGCAAGACGACGATGCTCAAGGCGTTGCTGTCGGACGCGCCGGGCTTCGATCCGTCACCGGCAGATCTCGACGCCGGCAAGACGAGGTGGGGCCATGAGGTGTCGATCGGCTACTTCCCCCAGGATCACACCGGCCTGATCAAGAAGGGCATGACCGCGGTCGAGTGGCTGCACCAGTTTGATCCCGATGCGTCGCGGCAGGACATTCACGGACTGCTCGGGCAGATGCTGTTCAGCGGCGAAGAAGGGTTGAAGCCGACCGACGCGCTGTCGGGCGGCGAGACGGCGCGCCTGCTGTTCTGCCGCATAATGCTGCAGAAGCCCAACGTGCTCATCCTCGACGAGCCGACCAATCACCTCGACCTCGAAGCGATCAACGCGCTCAACATCGCGCTGCAGAAGTTCGAGGGCACGGTGCTGCTGGTCACGCACGACGAGGACCTGATCGACGAGGTCGGCACCCGGGTGTGGCACTTCGATCACGGATCGATCGAAGACTTCAAGGGCACGTTCGAGGAATACCAGGCGTCGGTCGCCTGAGCTCGCCCCGCCATCGCCGCCGCGGCTTACCGCGGCACGCGATGGCGGTCGATCCAGTACGCCCAGGCGACGAGCAGCCACGTCGCGTGGCCGGCGATCGCGATCGACCCGGTGTCGGGCGGCGGCGGTCCGAAGATCGCGCCGGCATAAATCACGACGAGAAACGCGACCAGCGCCCAGAAGCCGATCGCCCCGACGCGATCGCGCGCCTGCGTCGAGCGCGTGTAGACGAACGTGCCTGCCGCGAACATCGCCGATTCGATGAGCACCGTTGCCGCGCGGTGATTCCACAGCCCCAAGCCGATCCTGGACGATCCGCTGATGGTGATCGGCATGTCAGGCCGATGCGTCAGCACGTCGAGAATGTAATGGCTGAAGACGAGCGCGGCGATGGTCACTGCCGCAGTCACCGTTGAGCGGCGCGCAAGGCGATAGATCACGGCCAGCAGCATCGACCACGCCGCCAGCATCACCAGGCTGTGCGAATACGGATAGCTGATGAAGTTCAGCGGTGTGACGACGGTGTTGCCTGGATCAATCGCCACCTGTTCGAGGCCCAGCAGCAGCAACGTGGGCCACAGCAGATCGGCAAATTGGCACGACAGGAACAACGTGCCAAGCGACGCCTGCGGCGCCTTCTTCTTGGCCGCGAGGCCGAGGGCGAAGTGTCCGAGGAACATGGTTATTGCTGTGGCGCGCGGTGTTCGAGCGTCACGCCGACCGCCGCACCTCGGGCGAAGCCTTTCCACCCGTCCTTACCGCTCTGCGGCACATCGAGGTATGCGCTCATCGCCGCATCGTGCTTCAGGTGCAGTCCAAAAAATGCAGCAGCGAAATGATCAAAGATGTGGTTCATCCGCGCGGTGTCCCACACGGGATGCGCGTCGTGCGCGACCGCGTTGCCACCTTTGGTCGGCGTCGGGCCGTACACCTCGGCTGGCGCCGGGATCGGCGCGGCGGCGTTGTGCGCGGCGTTGATGAACGTCAGCATGTAGCGATCGGCGTTGACGGCAGCGTCAAAGATCGCGTGCGTGCCCTTCTCGTACCCGGCCACCGTATCGTTGCTGCCCGCGATGAACAGCGTCGGCGTGCGAATCCCTTTCAGCCCGTCCGCATCCCAGAAGCCGCCCTGCATGCCCCAGGGCGCGACGGCGATGGCGGCCTTGATGCGCGGATCGCGCGCGCGTTGATAGTCGGCGTTCGAGGCCGATCGTTCCAGGAGCATCTTGTTCGGCGGCGCCTGCTGCAAGCTGGCAGCGGCGGTCGCGTAGCCGCCGCCGATCACGTTCACGACGCCGTATCCGCCCATCGAGTAGCCGACGATCCCGGCGGTCGTCGCATCGACGAGACCGGACAGGACGCTGCCGGAATCCGGCTTGCTGAGGCGATCGATTTCGTTCAACACGAACAGCTGATCGAAGGGGCGGTTGTAGAGCGTGCTCGCGAACGCTTTCTGATCGTCGTAGGTGCTGTCCTTGTGATCGATCGACACGGTCACGTAGCCCTTGCTGGCGAGCGTCTCCGCGAGATGTCCCATCAGCAGGCGATCACCGGGATAGCCGTGCGAGATGATCACGAGCGGGTAGGGGGCGCCGCCCCGTGGCGCCGCATCGCGCACGGCCTTGCCGTGGAGCGTGACGGTGATGGCGGGATCGCGCGTGATCGCGCGGTAGTCGCCGCCTGGCTGCTGACCGGGCGCGAGCGCCGCCGGGTACCAGACCTCCAGCGTCAGCGTGCGGTCGTAGCGGACGAGCGGTCCGCCCTCCTTGATGTTGAGGATGTCCGGCCGATTCCTGTCGGTGACCTGGATCGTGCGGACGCCGATGTTGTGTGCGCCGTACGGCGCAAGCTCCGGCGCCAGCGGCGTGATGGTGTCGATCCGATTGTTCTGAGCCGAAAGGACGGCCGGCAAGACCAGGGCGAGTGCCACGAGAACGCGACGCATGAGGCCAATGTTGTAGCATGCCCGCATGCTTCGCACACTGCTAATCGGCTCGTTCGCCGCCCTGTCGCTGTCGGTTGCGCCGATCGCCGCGCAAACGCCGCCCGCGGCCGCAAAATCAGTCGACGAGATCTTCTCGAAGTGGTCATCCTCGACCCCAGGCTGCGCTGTCGGCGTTGCTGTCGGCGGCACGCCGGTGCTGACCAGGGCGTACGGCATGGCCGATCTCGAGCACGATGTGCCGAATACGCCGGAGACGATCTTCGAAGCCGGATCGGTGTCCAAGCAGTTCACCGCCATGGCGATCCTGCTGCTGCAGAAAGACGGCAAGCTGTCGGTCGACGATCCGGTGCGCAAGTACATTCCTGAACTGCCGGACTACAAGGTGCCGCTCACGATCCGCCACATGATGAACCACACCAGCGGCTTGCGTGACTGGGGCAGCGTCGAGGCGATCGCGGGCTGGCCGCGGACGACGCGCGAGTACACGCACGCGCATGTGCTCGACATCGTGTCACGGCAGAAGTCGCTCAACTTCACGCCCGGCGATCACTACTCCTACAGCAATACCGGCTTCAACCTCGCCGCCATCATCGTCGAGCGCGTGAGCGGCATGCCGTTCTCACGCTTCGAGCAGGAGCGCATCTTTGCGCCGCTCGGCATGACGCACACCTCATGGCGCGACGACCACACGCGCATCGTCAAGGGCCGCGCCATGGCCTACGAACTCAAAGATGGGGCGTACCACACCGACATGCCGTTCGAGAACGTCCACGGCAATGGCGGCCTGTTGACGACGGTCGGCGACCTGCTGAAGTGGAACGAGAACTTCGTCGATCCGAAAGTCGGTGATGCAGCGCTGATCAAGACGATGATCACGCCGACGCAGTTCAACGACGGCAAGCCGCAACACTATGCGTTCGGCCTCATGGTCGACGACTACCGCGGCGTCCTGAACGTGAATCACAGCGGTTCCACGGCGGGGTATCGCGCGCACCTCAATCGCTTTCCCGACTCGCGCACGTCGGTCGCGGTGCTGTGCAACACCGCCAACGGCGATGCAACGCGTTCGGCGAATCGTGTGTCCGATCTCTACCTGACCGGATTGAAGCCGCCAGACCGGACCCTGCGCGATGAAGTGCTTCGGCCGGGACCACGGCTGAGCGAGGCCCAGCTTGCGGCCTATGCCGGCAGCTACTGGAGCGACGAGGCGGAAACCATGCTCGTTGCGGCGGTCGAAGACGGTGCGCTGGTGCTGCGCCGAAGACCTGCGGATGTGATCAAGCTGGCCACCGTCGGGACGGACAAGTTTCGCGGCTCGATCGGCACGGTCACCTTCATTCGCGACTCGGCCGGCCGGGTCGAAGCGCTCAGCATCAACCAGGAACGCGTGTGGGATTTGCGGTTCACGCGCGGCGGCCGCCGATAGTGTCGGCTACAGCCTGAACAGCCGATTGAATTTGACGACGAACGCCCGATTGCGCAGTGCGGTTGCACTTGGGTGATTCGCCTCGGTGTTGTAGTCATCCGTGTAGACCACGAACAACTCGCTGCCGGGACGGTACTCCCAGCGGAAGCGAACGTTGCTGCCCGCGGATGTGCCCGCGGTGTTGTACTGCACGATGCCGCTGACGAACATGCGCGGCGTGATGGTGTAGGTCACGCGCGTGCGGGCGACCTTGGCGGTGAAGGCGCCTTGCAACAGGGTGACCCAGTTGACGGACACGCTTGGTTCGAGCGAGACCTGCGGCGTGACCTGGATGCGTCCGCTGTTGACCGACAGCGTCCGCCGGTCGCCGTTGTAGAAGGTCCCGAACTCGTAGACCACCTCGCCGGAATAGGGGCGCTGCTGGCCGGCGACGTAGCCGACGCGCGTGATGTGAAAGTTGTACCCCCCGACCGGCAGCGTGACCTTCGGATCGATCGCGAACGGGCGGACGAGCCGATCGAAACTGTCGGTGTACTGCACGCTGAACAGGTCGCTGTTCGTGAACTCGGCCTCGGCGCGGGCGACACCTTCGCGCGTGTCCAGCCGGTCATGGCTGTTGGTGGTGTAGTTCAGGCTGGCCTGCGTCGTGATCTTCCGCAAATGCGGCACGCGCGTAGGCCGCGGGCTGAAGCGCAGCAAGGCAAAGTTCCGTCGCATGTCGGTGCGGCGAACGAACCCGATCTCGGGGAGGAAATTGGGTTCAACGACGAGGCGCTCGACCTGGACGCCATAACGGTCGGCGTTGTAATCCAGGAACGTGCGGTAGCTCCAATCGTCGCCGCTGCGCCCGTCGGTCTGCGTCCCGGCCAGGTAGCCGTCCAGGTGGAGGTTCTGGTAGAACGACAGCGAGGCGTCAACGCCGAAGCCCTCGTTGCTGCCCGTGCGCCCGGGTGTCGCACTGCGATGCGTCACCATCCCGCCGATCGAACTGCGGCGCAGGATGTCGCGCTTGGCGCGCAGCACGGTGAAGTTCGCGGAGGAGATCCTCGCTGCCGTTTCCTCCCCGGTCTGGACGTTCAGCGCGCCGAAGGTGAACTTGCCGGCCTTGCCTGTCGCGCGCCCGCCGGCGATGATCGGGATTTCCCGTCCTGAATCAAGGCCGATGCGGCGGCTGAAGAACAGGTACGGCGTGTCGCCCGTGCCCGCAGCGAGCCCCGCGCTGGCGCGACCTGCAAACGCGAACGTCCCCAGGCCTTCGAGGAAGAAGTCGCGCTTCTCCGGAAAGAACAGGTTGAAGCGCGTCAGGTTGACCTGCTGCTCGTCGACCTCGACCTGGGCGAAATCGGTATTCACCGTGAGATCGGCGGTGATGTTCTGCGTGACGCCGTACTTGGCATCGCCGCCGACACGAGCGTTCGTGTCGTTGCTGACCCTGGGGGTGGAGGTGTTGTCCGTCGACACGCCGCCGAGCACAAACGGTTTGACTTCGGCGTTGGAGCGGCCCGACGGCACCTGCAGGCCTTCGAGCGTGCCCGCGGACGAAATCTTCAGCAGCCCCCGAAACGTGGTCAGCGCGCGCGGCACCTGCGCGAGGTACGACCATTCGTTCTTCCAGCGCACCACGCGGCGCAGGTTGATGCCCCAGACCTGGTCGGTGCCCGGCTGGTAGCGCAGCGACTTGAACGGGATCGCCATTTCGATCACCCATCCGCCGTCGAAGTTGGCGGTGCGCACGTCCCACACGGTATTCCAGTCGGCGTTGGGCGGGCCTTCGTCGGTGACCTGGCTGTCCGCCATTCCGCCGATCGCGTTCGCATAAAAAATGTAGCCGTTCCGCCGGTCGTGAAAGGTGTCGAACATCACGGCGAAGGTGTCGTTCTGGCGCAACTGGTTGGTATCGCGCCGCATCTCGTTGGCCACGCGGCGTTCGGGATGCGACTCCCAGTTGCGGGCGGAGACGTAGACGTTGTCGTTGTCGAAGAAGATCCACGCCTCGGTCTTTTCGGTCGCCGGCTTGAACTCGTCGGGTTCCTGCTGGACGAAGTCCGTGATCGGCGGTGTCGAGCGGTACACCTCTTCATCGAGCTTGCCGTCGATCCGCATCGGCGTCGTCACTCTGTGCGCCCGTACGGTCGGCGCCGGTTTCGGGCCCGTCTGGGCCGACAGCGTTCCCGGGGTCAAGAAGACGATGAGGGCCAAGCCGATCCGTGCGCGCATGCCTCGTCATCGTATGCGAGTCACTTGCATAATGCAAGTGACTGGCGTAGACTCGCCGTCGTGCCGCCGTCGCATCACCGACGCTCCCGCTGCCCCGTGTCGTGCACGCTCGACGTGCTCGGCGATCGCTGGTCGCTGCTGATCGTGCGCGACCTCGTCCGCGGCAAGCGGCGGTACGCCGAGTTCGCGGGGTCGCCTGAGGCGATTCCCACGAACATCCTTGCCGAACGGCTCAAGCGACTGACGGCACAGGGCGTGATCCGCGCGCAGCGCTACAGCACGCATCCGCCACGGTTTGAATACGTGCTGACGCCCAAAGGCCAGGACCTGGGCCCGATCCTCCAGGCCATGGTGGAGTGGGGCGTCCGACACGCCGGCGGGCGGCGGCCCCCCGCCATCACGCCGCCTGCGTGACCGCATCCGCCTAAGGCGCCGTGCCCGACGCGGGCTACTTTGCGTTGCAAAGTGATATAATTGACGCCACGTGAGCGAGACGTATTTCCAGAAGGGTTTCGGCCTGAAATCCGAGGTCGGACCGATTCTGGCGCGTACCTACCAGAGTGACGTGGTCGAACGTCTCAAGTCACTCGGGTACGAAGCCGGCGCCGGGGGACTCCACTTCAAGCTCGCGAAGGAATTCGGCTTCTGCTACGGCGTCGATCGCGCCGTGGACTACGCCTACCAGACGCGCCGCCAGTTTCCCGACCGCCGCGTGTTCCTGTCGGGCGAGATCATCCACAACCCCGACGTGAACCGCCGCATCCAGGACATGGGGATCCGCATCCTCGATCATCACAAGGATCCGGTCGAGCGCTTTCGCGAGGTGGCCGCCGGCGACGTGATGATCCTGCCGGCGTTCGGCGTCAGCATCCCCGAACTCGAGCACCTGAAGTCCAAGCAGTGCGTGCTCGTCGACACCACCTGCGGCAGCGTGCTGAACGTCTGGAAGAAGGTGCACTACTACGCGCGCGACGGCTACACCGTGATCATTCACGGCAAGCACTATCACGAGGAAACGCGCGCCACCGCGTCACAGGCCCTCACGCACGCCGGCGGCCGGTATCTGTGCGTGCGCGACCTTGCCGAGACCGCACTCGTCTGCGACTACATCCGCGGCGGCCTCTCCGCGGCTGACCTGATGTCGAACTTCAAGGATGCCGCCAGCGCGGACTTCGATCCGGAACAGCACCTGCAGCGCGTTGGCCTCGCCAACCAGACGACGATGTTGATGAGCGAGACGCTGAGAGTGCAGGAACAGCTGCGCCGCGCGATGGTCGACCGTTACGGCGAGGCCGACCTCGCGTCGCGTTTTCGTGCGTTCGACACCATCTGCTCGGCGACGCAGGAGCGCCAGGACGCCGTGCGCGACATGCTCGACGGCGGCGGCCTCGACATGATGATCGTGATCGGCGGCTACAACAGCAGCAACACGCAGGCGCTGGCCCGCATGTGCGCGCCGCGCGTGCAGACCTATTACATCGACAGCCCCGGGTGCATCGATGCCGCGGGGATTCGGCACCGGGCGCTCGGCGCCCACGAGGAAAGCGTCGCCCCGGCGTGGCTGCCCGCCGGCGACACGCGCATCGGCATCACGGCCGGCGCCTCCACGCCCGACAGCGTCGTCGGCGAGGTGATCGAACGTATCCTGGCCCTGCGCGGCCGGACGCCGGCCGACCTAGCCGGCCCAGACGTCGCGCATCCCAAGCAGAGCATCGCATGACTGGAACCCGACCGACCGAGGTCACCCTCACGCTGGCGCCCCAGCGGCGCTTTGAGGCGATCGACGTCAACCACCGTCTCAACGAAGAATGTGGCGACCTGCTGCGCCGCCATCGCCGCGCCCTCTACACGTCGTTCCACACCACCGCCGGCTATCTCGATCAGAGCCTCTCGGTGCGGCTCCATCACCGCCACGACCTGGTGTCGCAGTTCTTCCGCGCGTTCCATTCGCTGTTCCCGCAGGGCGGCGAGTACCGCCACGACCAGATGCACCTGCGCAGCGAGCTCAGCGAAGAGCAGAAGATCGTGGAGCCGCGCAATGCGGATTCGCACCTGACGTTCATCGGCGCGGGCATGCGCAATTGCGTCACCTACCGCACGCGGCCCGATGCGCCGGTCTACTTCATCGAGCTCGACGGCAAGAGCGATGCGATGTCGCGCCAGCGCAAGACCACCATCGTGGCTTACGATCACGACGAGGTGGTCTCGCGCGCCAAGCTGACGATTCCGGTCTCAAAGCATCCCATCGACTCGATCAACCTCGCGGATCCCAAGCTCGGCCTGCTCGAGCAGATCAACGAGATCGTGGCGCGTGCCGGCGTTGAACGGGCCCGTGTCGACCTGATCGTCGACCCGACCGAACGCCACGTCGGCCTGACGGTGAACGAATACGAGACGCTGCTGATGCAGCACGACCTCGTCGAAGTGCTCCGCAACCCGCTGCGCTTTGCGCGCATCAAGGGGCGGAACATGATGAACGATCCGCTCGCGATCCCGGGCAAGACCCTCAACTACGCCAAGTACGACGTCGTCCGCGTGCTGAATTCGCTGATGGAGGCGCTGCGGCTGGACGAGGGATCGTTCGAGCGGCTGGTAGCCAAGGTGATGTCCCTGCCGGCGCGCCGCTTCCTGCGGTCGCGACGCGTCAGCTTCCTTGCCGGTTCGGATCGACAGTCGAACGTGCCGGTAATGCTGCGCGGCCAGTACCAGAGCCCAATCCTCGTGCAGTGGCAGCCTGCGGAAAAACAGGAACGCCACATCGACGTCGTGGTGGTGGAGTTCAGCTAGCAGGCCATCAGGCCATCAGGATTATTTGAGGCCGACGATCACGGCAAAGCTGTCCTTCCGCCACATCACTTCCACCGCGAATCCCGCGTCCCGCAACAACTCGATCTCGCGATCGAGCGTGAAATAGACGTCTTCCTTTGCCCAGGTGCGCAGGAAGCCCTCGGCTTTCCTGCGTGTGTAGGAGCGTTGCAGGTGGCGCAACCACGCCTCGCGATTGGCCGCCTGCACGTCCTTGCTGGATGCCAGGTAGCAATCCGCGCTGACGAACATGCCGCCGTGCCGCAACGACGAGATGCACCGCCGGTATAACGCGGCCTTTCGCCGCCCCGTGGGCACGTGATGCAACGCAAACGATGCCGAGATGACGTCCGCCCTCGGGATGCGAATCCGTTCGAAATCCTCCTCGATCGTCTGGAGGTTGCCGCGCAGACGACGCGTCGCGGCGGCGAGCATCGCGGCGTCGGCATCGACGCCGATCAGCCGGGCCTTCGGCCGCACTCGGAGCAGGCGCTGCGCGAGCATGCCGGATCCGGTCCCGAGATCGACGATCGCCGGTGCGGTGCGCGCGACCACGTCGACGGCATCCGCCGCCGCATCGATCAATTCGCGGTAGTGGGGAATCAGCGTCGCGATCGTGCGATCGTATTCCCCTTGCTTGATGCCCAGGTGTTCCGTCGCGCTCATGTCAGAGTCCCAGCGCCGCGGCGCGTTGTTGCTGCCACTGCGCAATGTCGGCCGCGGTGACCCGATCGCCGTGATGCAGCGTCCAGTTCAGCGCCGCGATCAGGTCGTCGGCCTCCTCGAGGCCGATCGCGAGCCGAATCAGCTTGTCGAATCCGTTCCGCTTCAGCTGCTCCGGAGCCGTGAAGTACTCCGAAACCGTCCGATGATGATTGACCTTCGTCGTCAGCCCGTCAAACGACAGCGCATAGCGAACGACAATCGTGGTCGCGAGCACATCGGCGAAATGCCGCGCGCGATCTTCGCCGCTCGTTGATGCGCCGGCCGCTTCCTTCACCCTGAACGACAGGAGCGAGCCATGCCGCACGTACTGCGCGTCAATCGCGCGGCGGTCGGGGTGGTTCGGCAGCGACGGATGGAAGACGTCGCTGACCATCGGATGGCGATGCAGAAACGCCGCCACCGTCGCGGCCGTGGCCGATCGTCTCGCGTGAGCCTCGTCTGCGGTGTCGAAGGCCGCGGCGATCGCCGAGGCCCGCCGCCAATCCAAAATGCCGCCGCGCATCGCCATCAGGTCCATCACGGCGTTGGCGACCTGCGTATCGTTCGTCGCGATGTAGCCCCACATGTCGCGATCGTTGCCGCCGAGCGACTTGGTGCCGCTGGCGACGACGATGTCGACGCCTGTGTGGAGGGGTGGTGCCTTGAATGCCCACGGCGAGGCAATGGTCGTGTCGAGCACCAGCCTGATGCCCGGCGCGCGTGTGCGGGCCTCCGCCATCACCACGCGCAGCGCATCGAGGTCCTGCGCGCGCACCAGTGGATTCGTAAACGTTTCCGCGAAGACGAAGCGTGTGTCCGGACGAATCGCCGCAGCGAGCGCGCCCGGATCGCCGTCGTCGACGACCGTTACCGATCCGCCGATGCGTCCGGCGAGCCACTCGAGGTAACTGCGCGTCTTGTTGTAGACCTGGCGCATCAACACCGCGTGCGCGCCGGGTTCCATCAGTACATCGACCACGAGCGCCGTGGCCTGCATGCCTGAATCGCAGACCAGCACCGATCCGGCGTGCTCGAGGGCTTTGAGCTTGGCGATCAGGGTCGCCGTGGCGGATGTGCCGTAACGCGCGTACAGGGGCGGCAGCTCGGACCAGCAGCCTTCGCTGGCGAACAGGAAAGCCGCCTTACCCTCCTGCCACTCGATCACGTTCGCCGAGCCAAGCAGGTCGAGTTGAACCGTCGGTTCATCCGGATGCAGATACGGGATGCCGGTGCGGCGCGCGTGCGCATCGATCGCTTCATGCAGCGCACGTGTCGACGGCGACATCGTTTCCAGCGGTGGTCGCTCTGCAGGGCACGACAGGGGATCGAGCCAATCCGTGACTCCCTGGTTCCTGATCCCTGATCCCTGATCCCCGTTCATCAGTCGAGCACTCCGAGGCACACGCGTTGGTCCACGCGCGCCAGCTTGCCGACCGCATCGTCGATCTCCGCAATCTGCGCGTCGCTGCTCGGTGACACCATGAAGGCCAGTTGCGTGCGGTCCTTCTCGCTGCGCATCGCGCGGTTCTGCACGATCAGTCCCATGCGGCGCACCAGCCCCTCGAGCTTGCGCTCGAGTCCGGGATGCGGTTGCGCGGTGATGCGCAGGTAGTGGCGGCGCGGCGCCGGCGTTGCGGCCGAGCCGTCGCGTGCGACAGGCAGGGCGCGCGGCACCGGCCACCGTACCGAGTTGTCCTGCGCAAGGTCGATCAAATCTCCGAGGATGGCCGTCGCGGTGGGCAATGATCCCGCGCCCTTGCCGAACAGGCTGAGGTCCCCCGAGGACACGCAACGCAGGTAGACCGCGTTGTACTCCTCCTCGACGGACGCGAGCAGATGCCAGGAGGGCAGCAGCAGCGGCTCGACCGCCATGTCGAGCGCGCCGTTGACGCGCACCGCGCGTGCGATCTGCCGGATGCGGAAGCCCATCGACTCGGCGAGATCGCAGTCGGCAGGATCGATCTCGCGAATGCCGCGCACGAGGAAGTCATCCGGGCGCACCCATGCGCCGAACGCGCGATACGCGAGGATCGACAGCTTCGCAGCGGCGTCGCGGCCGTCGAGGTCGGCGCTCGGATCCGCTTCGGCAAATCCCAGCCGTTGCGCCTCGACGATCGCCTCGTCGAGCGTCAGGTCGCCCTGCTCGAGGCGCGTCATGACGAAGTTGCAGGTGGCGTTGACGATGCCCCAGAGGCTGTCGACTTCATCGGCGCGATGGCTCAGGTGACGCACGATCGGAATCGCGGCCGCGGCTGCGGCCTCGCAGTAGAGCGGCGTCTCGGTTCGCTGCGCGAGCACGCCGAGTTCGGCGAGCTTCGACGCGAGCAGCTCCTTGTTGGCGGTGACCACCGGCTTGCCGGCGGCCAGCGCGGCGGTAAGCACGGCCTC
>CAZBYY010000054.1:0-15550 GCA_964495855.1 uncultured Acidobacterium sp.
AACGCCGGCCGGCGACCGCGTAGCCAGACCCGCCCGCACGCCGGTCACGAAGTAGAATCCGCGGCATGGAAACGCCGCTGACCCCGCTCGAATTCATGCGCCGCACGCGGCGCCTCTATCCGAACCGAGAAGGCGTCGTTGACGGAGTCCACCGGTGGACCTACGGCGAGTTCTTTCACCGCTGTGATCGATGGTCGTCCGCGTTGCAGCGCCTGGGCGTCCGTCAAGGCGACCGCGTGGCGTACCTCGCGCCGAATACACACGCACAACTCGAGTCCTTCTACGCCGTGCCGCAGATCGGCGCGGTGCTCGTGCCGATCAACTTCCGGTTGGTCGCCGATGATTTCCGCTATCTCATTCAGCACAGCGGCGCGAAAGTCGTGTGCGCGGGCGCGGATCACCTCGCCGCCATCGACGCG
Organism: uncultured Acidobacterium sp.; assembly: GCA_964495855.1. Classification (GTDB taxonomy): domain Bacteria; phylum Acidobacteriota; class Vicinamibacteria; order Vicinamibacterales; family UBA2999; genus 12-FULL-67-14b. Next base: position 420 of record CAZBYY010000054.1, read on the forward strand.
ATTCGCGACGACCTCGAGGACGTGCAGCATTTCGTTGCCCTCGATGCGGCCCCCGGCGCATCCGCCCCGGCGGGATGGCTGGCCTACGAAGACCTGTTGTCCGACAGCGACCTCGCGTTTCATCGTCCGACCATCGGCGAGCGCGATCTGCTCACCATCAACTACACGAGCGGCACCACGTCGCGCCCGAAGGGCGTGATGATCACGCATCGCAACGCGTGGGTGAACGCGGTGGGCATGCTGGCGCACTGGCCGATGACGCCGGCCGACACGTATTTGTGGACGCTGCCGATGTTCCACGCCAACGGCTGGACGTTTACGTGGGCGGTCACGGCTGCAGGCGGACGGCACATCTGCCTGCCGAAGTTCGATGCATCCACGGTGTTCGCCACGGCAGCGCACGAACGTGTCACGCGGCTGTGCGCCGCGCCGACGGTGCTGATCATGCTCGCGAACGCACCGGCCGACGTGAAGGCGCTCGCGCCCTCGGGCGTCGCGGTGATGACGGCCGGCGCGCCGCCTGCGGCGGTCACCATCCAGCGCATCGAAGAGGAATTGGGATGGTCGGTGATTCAGATTTACGGCCTCACCGAGACCGCACCGGCGATCAGCATTTGCGAACCGCGGCCCGAGCACCAGGCGCTCTCGCGCGAGGACCGCGCTCGAATCAAGGCGCGCCAGGGCGTGGAACTGATCACGTCAGGGGAGTTGCGCGTCGTCGACGATCATGGCCACGAAGTGCCGCACGAGACCCCGGGCGAGATCGTGGCGCGCGGCAACGTCATCATGGCCGGCTATTACAACGATCCCGATGCGACCGAGAAGTGCATGGGTGACGGATGGTTCCACACGGGCGATGCGGCCGTGGTGCATCCGGACGGCTACGTGCAGATCACCGACCGGCTCAAGGACGTGATCATCAGCGGCGGGGAGAACATCTCGTCGGTCGAAGTCGAAGCGATGCTGCTGCGTCACGACGCGATCCAGGAGTGTGCGGTCGTCGGCGTGCCGCACGACAAGTGGGGTGAGGCGCCGCACGCCTTCGTCGTGTTCAAGCCGGGCCGCGACGCGACCGCCGAGGCCCTGCGCGCGTTCTGCCGCGAGCACATGGCCCACTTCAAGGTGCCGCATGCTTTTACGCCGATCGCGGAACTGCCGAAGACGGCGACGGGGAAGATTCAGAAGTTTGTGTTGCGGAAGGGCCGAGCGAACATCAACGCCCAATAGGCCGGTGCCTATTGCCCAGTGCCTGATGCGCGGTGCCGGGGTGCCACAGGCTCGCGGCTTTTAGAAAACCTTACCTCTGCGTCTCCGTGCCTCCGTGGCCAGCGACCAGGCGCCAAGGACCGTGGCGACGACGATCGACGGCCAGAGGCCTTGCATGAATCGCGAGAAGCCTGCGGCCAGCACCGCCGTCAGCAGCAGGCCCGCGTGTGCGCAGAGCGCCGCCGTGGCCGCCACTGCGAAGATCGGCGGCAGCCGCGGCGAGCGGAGCGCGGCGTACAGGCCGAGGATGGCCAGTGCCGCCGTCCAGAACGCGATCGCGTTCATGACCCATTGCATGTAGCGCACGCGCGGCGAAGGCTGGAACTCCATCACGTAATCGGGCTTGAGTGAGAGTGCGACGAGTTCGTAGGGCATCGGCCGATGCGCGGCGACGAACGCCGTCAAGGCCTCGGCCCGTCCCGGGTAACGCAAGCGATCCACCGTCCACAGCGATTCGTAATTGAGCGCCGTCAGGTCGAGGAACGCGAGCGGCGCGCGCCGGATGCGGGCGAGGCCGGCCGTGCCCATCGTGCGCGTCTGGTCCGCCTCGTCCAGCGATGGCATCAGGTCCCGCGATCGATCCGCGCATCCGCCCTGCAGGCACGTCTCGTAATAGATCGAAAGCACGCCGCGGATCTCGCGCGGGGCCTCCGCGAGCACGGTGCGGATCGGCTGGTACATCGTTTCCAGATGTTGATTGAGCCCGTCCAGGACCGGATCGTTGGTACGCGCTGCCGGTGGCGCGTCGAGCAACGCCGCCTTCGCAAACATGTGGCGCCCCATCAGGCTCGACGGGTGTCCACCGTGCACGATCGGCGCCACCGCTTGTTCCGCGCCGAGAATCACGCCGATCGGCGCCAGCGCAGCGACCAGAAAGAACGCCGGCTTGCCCTGGGCGAGCGACACGGGTCCAACAGCCTGTGACCCGCGCAGGCGGTCGCGTTGCAGCAGCACCATGAACACCATGACCGGGACGAACGCCACGGCGGTGCGGCGTACGGTCGCATCCAGACCGATGGTGATCGCGATGAGCACCATCAAGTGCCAGGTCGGGTGATAGGTGAAGCGCACGGCGAGCGCCAGGAACACGATCGACAGCGTCAGGAACGGCGACTCGGAGAGGATCGATGCGTGAGAGCCGCGCAGCTGCGGCAACGCCATGATGCCGGCAATCGTCACCACCGCCAGCAGCGTGCTGTGGGTGTGACGGACAATCTCGCGGCCGAGGAACGCAAGGGCGGCGCCGAACAGGATTGGCTCCACGACGATGGCGCCGCCGCCGCCGGTGATCTTGAGAAATGCCGGATAGCCGAGCGGAACGATTGGCGTGGCGTTCAGGTAATGGTACGAATCAGGCGTCGTCAGCGGACCGGCAGGATTGGTACCCAGGCAATAGGCTACGTAGGCGACGCACAGCGAAAGAACGATCGCCATTACGCGATGGGCGGCCGTTCCTTGTGGAAGCTGGTGTCGCGTTGATAGGCGTCAGCAGCGCGCAGCAGGGTGGCTTCGTCGAACGGGCGGCCGGTCATCTGGAACCCGATCGGCAGCGGCCCGGCAAAACCGCAGGGCATGCTGATCGACGGCAAGCCGGTGAGGTTCGCGGTGACGGTGTAGATGTCGTTCAGGTACATCTGCACGGGATCGCTGGTCTTCTCGCCCAGCTTGAAGGCCGGTGTGGGCGTCGTCGGTGTCGCGATCACATCCGCCTGTTCGAACGCGCGCTCGTAATCCTGCCGCAGCAGCGTGCGCACCTGCTGCGCCTTGAGGTAGTACGCGTCGTAGTAGCCCGCGCTCAGCACGTACGTGCCGAGCATGATGCGGCGCTTGACCTCCGCGCCGAAGCCCTCGTCGCGCGTGCGCTCGTACATGTCGCGCAGGCCGTCATCTTTCCCCAGCGTGGTGCGATGCCCGTAGCGCACGCCGTCGTAGCGCGCGAGGTTGGACGAGGCTTCAGCCGTGCAGATCAGGTAATAGACCGGGATCCCGTAGCCGGCATGAGGCAGCGTGACGTCGACGATGGTGGCGCCGCGTGCCGAGAGCACGCGCAGCGCCGCCTCGAACGCGTCGAGCACCGCCGGATCGACGCCGTCGAGGAACGTGCGGGGCACGCCGATGCGCGAGCCGCGGATTTCGCCCGTGAGCGCCGCCGCCAGGTCCGCGACCGGTTCGGAAGACGAGGTCGAGTCGTGCGCATCGAATCCGCTGATCGCCTGGATGACCGTCGCGATGTCGGCCGCGCTTTCGGCGAACGGCCCGATTTGATCCAGCGACGAGGCGAAGGCGAGCAGCCCGTATCGGGACACGCGGCCGTAAGTCGGCTTCATGCCGGTGATGCCGCAGAACGCCGCCGGCTGGCGGATCGATCCGCCGGTGTCGGAGCCGAGCGCCAGCGGCACCATGCGCGCGGCCACCGCCACGGCTGAACCGCCGCTCGATCCGCCCGGGGTCCGCGTGAGGTCCCACGGATTTTTCGACGGCCCCAGCGCGGAGTTCTCGGTGGACGAGCCCATCGCGAATTCATCGAGGTTCGTCTTGCCGATGATGATCGCGCCGGCGGCTTCGAGTCGCTCGACGACGGTCGCGTTGTACGGCGGAATGAAGCCCGCCAGGATCTTCGATGACGCGGTCGTGGGCACGCCGGCCGTGCACATGTTGTCTTTCACCGCGATCGGCACGCCGTGCAGCGGCCCGCGTGACGGACCGGCATCGAGGGCGCGCGCGCGCTCCAGGGCGCGCTCCGCCATCACCGTGTTGAAGGCGGAGAGCTGCGGATCCAGTTGCGTGATGCGGCCGAGGGCGCGCTCGACGTTGGCGACGGCTGACGGCATCACCCGATCACCCGCGGCACCTTGAACATGCCGGCTTCCATCGACGCGTCGGGCGCATTGCCGAGCAGTTCGGCGCGCGACAGCGTGGCTCCAACCACGTCGTCGCGATCGACGGGACGATTGAGGACCTGCGACGTCGGGGCGACACCGGTTGTGTCGAGCGCGCGGATCTGTTCGACGTAGGTGAGAATGTCGCCGAGCTGCCGGGTGAACAAGTCGAGTTCGGCTTCGGTCAGCTCGAGCCGCGCCAGTTCCGCGATCCGCTGGACGTCCTGTTTGCTGAGTGTGGACACGATCCGTTCGATTCTATCGCAGCGGGACGACCTCGCCCTCGTCCAGCAGCGCGCACTCACCGTTGAATCCGCTGGCGGCCACTTGCTGTCGCAGGACGGCGAGGGACTGCGGCCGTTCGTAGCGAATCGAGAGGTGATAGAGCAGCAGGGCCTTGACGCCGGCAGCTTTCGCCACCGCCAGGGCCTCTTCGGTCGTCGCGTGGATCGGCTCGCGGCGGTCGCGCTCGTCGAGGAACGTCGCGTCGTGGACGAGCAGGTCGGCATCGGCGACGAGTGCCGGATCGATCGGCATCGCATCGCCGGAGTGCGCGAACACGACATGCCGAACGTCCTCGAGCAAGGCGTCGCGCGTGCCTTGCCGCGCGGCGGCTTCGATGTCCGCTTTCGGCATGGCGGCGAATTCGGGCTTGAGCCGTCTGCGCGTTTCCAGCACGCGGTAGCCGACGGCGGGTTCGTTCGCGGTGTGCCGCACGGCCATCGCTTCGATCTCGCGGCCTTTGCCGAGCGGCATCGCGGTGCCGGGCTGCACCGCGACCCACGTCAGCGGAAATACCACGCCGGCATACGCGCGCCCGAGCCATTCGCGTATCGCCTGCACACCCTGGGAGCCGTCCGGATAGAGGATAGTCAAGGGCTTGTCGACTGCGCCCTTGCCGAATTTTCTTGCCGCCACGAGTCCTGGCAACCCGAGCACGTGATCGGAATGGCCGTGCGTAATCGCCAGCACGGACGGCGAGAACACGTTGGTTCCGAGCGACAGTTGCAGCCCTTCTCCCGCATCCACCAGCAATTGCAGCGGCCGGTGCCAGAGCCAGTTGGCATACATGGCCCGGCTGAACCCCCTCACGTCCTCGCGCATCTCACCTTTCATTGTTGTGGTCTCCAGCTGAATTTGCCAGCTGTGAACGGATCTGCGTATAGTAAGGATTCGCCTTTTCTACGTCTTCTCCGGATTCAGCCTGCCCCATGAGTTTTGCTATGACGCTCCCGCGATTCCGACCTGCAGCGCGAATCATGTTCGCGTTCCTTTCGCTGATCTTTGTGACTGCCGCGTGCGGCGGCAACGCAGGCGGCGCGCAGCCGCAGGGCGGTCGTGGTCCTGGCGGAGCACCGCCGCCGATGCCCGTGGAGGTCATCACGGTCGCGGCCCAGTCCGTGGAGCAGTCGACGGAGTTCGTCGCGTCGTTGAAGTCGCGCCGTTCCACCACGGTGCAACCAGAGGTCGAAGGCTTCGTCACGCGCGTCGCCGTGCGATCGGGCGACCGCGTCAACCGCGGGGCTGAGCTCTTCGAAATCGATTCGGCGCCGCAGCAGGCCGCGCTCGCGTCACTCCAATCGATGCGGCCGATGCGCGAGGCGGAAGTGGCGTTTGCGCGCCAGCAGGTGGATCGTAACCGCACGCTGCTGCAGGCCGGCGCCGTCAGCCAACGCGAGGTGGAGCAGTTCGAAACGCAGTTGCGAACGTCCGAAGCCCAGCTGAAGGCGCTCGATGAGCAACTGCGTCAGCAGCGCAGCCAGCTTGGCTACTATCGCGTCACCGCGCCCTCCTCGGGCACGATCGGCGACGTGCCGGTCAACGCCGGCGATCGCGTGACGCGATCGACGATGCTCACCACGATCAACGACAACGAGAACCTCGAGCTCTACATCAACGTGCCGGTGCAGCAGGCGTCGCAATTGAAGCTCGGCCTCCCGGTGCGGCTCGTCGACGACGCGGGCAAGGTGCTCGCGACGAACAAGATCACGTTTGTCTCGTCCGACGTCGACACGCCGACGCAATCGGTGCTCGCCAAGGCGCAGCTCGTCGACGGCCGCGGCCAGTTCCGTTCCGATCAGTTCGTGCGCGCGCGCATCGTGTGGACCACGGCGCCATCGATCACCATTCCCGTCACCGCCGTCGCTCGCATCAACGCGCAGTACTTCGCATTCGTGGTCGAGAAGTCCGGTCAGGGCATGACCGCAAAGCAGAAGGCGGTGCAGCTCGGCGACATCATCGGCAACGCCTACGTGGTGCAGAGCGGCCTCGCGATCGGCGATGAGCTGATCGTCTCGGGATTGCAGAAGATCCGCGACGGCGCGCCCGTCATCCCAGCACCGGCAGCGGCACCCAAGGCACCTTAGGCACTCTAGGCACCTTAGGCACTGTAGGCACCCTTATGATCGCTGACGTCTTCATTCGCAGACCCGTCCTCTCATCGGTCTGCGCGCTTCTCATCGTCCTGGCCGGCGCCGTCGCGATTCCGACGCTGCCGATCGCGCGCTACCCGGAGCTCGCGCCTCCCGCGGTCACCGTGTCGGCGTTTTACACCGGCGCAAACGCGCAAGCGGTCGAGAGCGCGGTGACGACGCCCCTCGAGCAGGCCATCAACGGCGTCGAGGGCATGCAGTACATCACCTCGTCGAGCACCAACAGCGGCTTTGCGACGATCACCGTGACGTTCGACGTGGATCGCAACCAGGATCTGGCGGCCGTCGACGTGCAGAATCGCGTCAACCAGGCCCTCGGCCGCATGCCGGCGGAAGTGCGCCAGAACGGCATCACGGTCAACAAGGTGTCGTCCGGCTTCATCGGCGGACTTGGCTTCTACTCCAAGGACAACCGCTACTCGAGCCAGTTCATCAGCAACTACATCGACCTCTACATTCGCGATGCGATCAAGCGCGTGCCAGGCGTCGGCGATGTCATCGTCTTCGGCGAACGCAAGTTCGCGATGCGGTTGTGGCTCGATCCGACGAAGCTGGCGGCGCGCAACATGACCGCGGGCGACGTGTTGACGGCGCTGCGCGAGCAGAACGTGCAGGTCGCGGCTGGCGCCCTCGGGGATGCGCCTGCACCGGCGGAGCAGCAATACACGATGAGCGTGCGCGCGATGGGCCGCCTCTCCGAGGCGCCGCAGTTTGCCGACGTGGTCGTCAAGGCCGGCAAGGACGGCGCGCTCGTGCGCGTCAAGGATGTGGGCCGCGTCGAACTCGGCGCCGAAACCTATTCGTCGAACCTGCGCTTCCTCGGCCTCGAGGCGCAGGGCGTCGGCATTTCGCTCCTGCCGTCGGCGAACGCCATCGAGGTGTTCCGCGGCGTCGTCGCCGAGATGGACCGCCTCAAGAAGAACTTCCCGCCCGGGCTCGAATGGCAGGTCGCCTTCGATAACGTGGTCGTCGTCCGCGAATCGATCGTCGAGGTGTTGAAGACGCTGGCCGAGGCGATCGGCCTCGTCATCCTGGTGATGTTCCTGTTCCTGCAGAACTGGCGGAGCACGATCATTCCCGCCATCACCATCCCGGTGTCGCTGATCGGCACCTTCGCCTTCGTGAAGCTGTTCGGCTTCTCGATCAACGTCCTCACGCTCTTCGGCATCGTCCTGGCCACGGGCATCGTGGTGGATGATGCGATCGTGGTGGTGGAGAACATCGAGCGCCACAAGCGCGAGTACGGCAAGCCGGCGCGGCAGGCCTCGATCGATGCGATGCGCGAGGTGTTCGGCGCCGTCGTCGTGATCGGCATCGTGCTCGTCGCCGTGTTCGTGCCGGTGGCGTTCTTCCCGGGCGTGACGGGCCGCCTCTACCAGCAGTTCTCGTTGACGATCGCTTTCGCCGTCGTGCTGTCGGTGTTCAATGCGGTGACGCTGGCGCCGGCGCTGGCGGCGCTGCTGCTCGACAAGGAACCCCTTTCGCACGGCCGCGTCTTCAGCGCGTTCAATCGCATGGTCGATGCCGGCACCGCCGGCTACGTGCGCCTCGCCCGCGGCGCGATGCGGGTGCGCTGGCTGGTGGTCGTCGTGTTCGCGCTGGGGTTGTTTGCGACCTACACGGTGTTCCGCCTCGTGCCTTCGTCCTTCGTGCCGCAGGAAGACGAGGGATATTTCCTGTGCCTGGTCCAGGCGCCGGCCGGCGCGTCGCTGGAATATACGACCGAGATCGCGAAGAAGGCCGAGAACATCATCTACAAGGACAAGGACGTGGCCGCGGCATTTGCGGTGATGGGGTTCAGCTTCGCGGGTGCGGCACCCAATAACGGCATGATCTTCGTCCGGCTCAAAGACTACGAGCAGCGGCCGGACAAGGATCAGTCATTGCAGGCGGTGTTGCAGCGGTTGAGCGGGCCGTTGTTCATGATCCCCGGCGCCATCGTTGCGGCATTTCCGCCGCCCTCGATCCAGGGCCTCGGTGCGTTCGGCGGGTTCCAGTTCGAAGTGCTCGATCAAACGGGGTCGAGCGACATCAACCAGCTGGCCGGCGCCACGTTCGGGATGATGGGCGCGGCGAACCAGAGCAAGCAGGTGATGGGCGCCTTCAGTCAGTTCCGCGCCGACGATCCGCAGTTGATCGTCGACATCGATCGCGACAAGGCGCGCAGCCTGGGCCTGCCGTTGAACGAGGTCACCTCGGCGTTGTCGGTGTTCCTCGGCTCGCAGTACGTGAACGACTTCGACTTCAACAACCGCGCGTATCGCGTGTTCGTGCAGGCCGACCAGGGCTTCCGCGCGAGCCCCGCGAGCTTGAAGCAGTTGTATGCCCGCGCATCCAATGGCGACATGATCCCGCTCGACACGGTGGTGCGCCTGCGCGAGACGACCGCTCCGCAGGTGATCAGCCACTTCAACCTGTTCCGGTCGGCTGAAATCACCGGCAATCCGGCGCCGGGCCGCAGTTCGGGACAGACGCTCGACGCGATGGAGCAGCTGGCCAGGCAGGCATTGCCGCCCGGCTTCGATTTCGCCTGGGCGGGGCAGTCGCTCGAGGAGCGGCGCGCCGGCACGCAGACGGCGATGATCTTCGGATTGAGCCTGCTGCTCGTCTACCTCGTGTTGTCGGCGCAGTACGAGTCGTTCATCCTGCCGTTCATCATCCTGCTGGGCGTCCCGCTCGCGGTGTTCGGCGCGCTCTCGGCGCAACTGCTGCGCGGTTTCAGCAACGACGTCTTCTGCCAGGTCGGGCTCGTGCTGCTGATCGGCCTTGCGGCGAAGAATTCGATCCTGATCGTCGAGTTCGCCGAGCAGCTGCGCGAGCGCGGGTTGTCGATCGTCGATGCAGCGATTGAATCCGCGCGCATCCGCCTGCGGCCGATCCTCATGACGTCGTTCGCCTTCATTCTCGGCGTGCTGCCGCTCGCGCTCGCCACCGGTGCCGGAGCCGCATCACGCAACTCGGTGGGTACAGCGGTTGCCGGGGGCATGCTCGCATCGACGTTCCTGTCGATCTTTTTCATCCCGGTGCTCTACGTGGTGATCCGCTCGCTCGCGCCCGGACGCGCGCACCGCGACCGTGCTGACGATGGGGGCGGACCCTCGGCAGTGACGGCGGGCATCGTGATCGTCGCGATGCTGCTGGCCTCACCGTCGTTTGCGCAGGCCCAAGGGGATACGCCGCAGCGCCTCACGTTCGACGAGGCGATCGCGCGTGCGGTCGAAAAGAATCCAACCGTGGCACTTGCGGCCACCAACATCCTGCGCTCAGAGGCGCTGTTGCAGCAGGCGCGGTCCGTCGTGATGCCGCGAGTGACCGGCAACGTGACCAACACCACGCTTGATCGCGGACGGCAGTTCAGTGGCCAGGTGGTGCAGCCGCAAAACCAGAGCGTCCTCGGCTTGAATGCATCGATGCCCGTGCTCGCGGCGGCGCAATGGGCGGCACGCGCGCAGGCCATGGACCAGGTGGAGGTCGCCCGCCTTTCGCAAGCCGACACGCGCCGGCAGATTTCGGTGGCGACGGCGTCAGCCTATCTTGCCGTCATCGCCGCCAAGCGGCAGGTCCAGGTGATCACAACCGCGATCGACACCGCACGCGGCCAGCTTGACTACAACCGGCGCCGGCGCGAGGGCGGTGTGGGCAGCCGGCTGAACGAGCTGCGTTCATCGCAGTTGCTCTCGTCCACGCAGGCGCAGCTCGAGGCGCTGCAGTTGAACGTGCAGCGCGCCCAGGAGGCGCTTGGCGTGCTGACGGTCGCAGATGGCCCGGTCGATGTGAGCGGCGAGCCGTCGTTCGAAGTGCCGCCGGACGTTCCCGAGGCCGAGTGGCTGCCGAATCGCCCGGACATTCGCGTGTTCGCCGAGCAGCGCCGCGCCAACGAGCGCGTGGTGAACGACAGCCGCCTCGATTGGTGGCCCACGGCAAACGTGGTGTTCGGCCCGCAGATCCTGACGCCGGCCGGCATCTTCCAGCCATCGCGGACGTGGTCGCTGTCAGTGCAGTTGTCGCAGCCGATCTTCGAGGGTGGGCAGCGCGCCAGCCTGCGTCGCCAGCGCGAAGCGCTGTTCCAGGCGTCGACGCTTTCGCTCGAGCGCGCGCAGATTGCGGCGCGCTCTGAAGTGCGCATCGCCCGCGCAGCAGTCGAAGCGCGCGAACGCGCCCTCGCGGCCGCACGTGAGGCGGCCAATACCGCCAACGAGGTGTTGAAGATCACGATCATCGCGTTCGACGCCGGATCGACGACGAACATCGAAGTGATCGACGCGCAGCGATCGGCGCGCGATCAGGAATCCGCTGTGGCCCAGGCGGAAGACGCGGTCCGGCAAGCGCGACTCGATCTGCTCGTCGCGCTCGGCCGGTTCCCGAAGTAGTAATTACGAGACGCTGAGCAGTTCGATCTCGAAGATCAACGTCGCGTTGCCGGGGATCCTCGGCGGGCTGCCGGCCGAGCCGTAGCCGAGCGACGGCGGAATCACCACGCGGCGAATCGCTCCCACCTGCATGCCGGTCACGCCCTGGCTGAATCCGGCGATCACGCCGCTGCCCACGGTAAACGGCAGCGTGCCGCTGTCGAACTGCGTTCCCTTGTTGTCCGCCGCGGTCGTGCTGTACAGCCAGCCGGTATATCGCACCTGCACCTGACGGCCCGTCGTGGCCGTCGCGCCGCTGCCCGGTCGCAGTTCAGTGATCGAGAAGGGCACGCTGCCGGCCGCGGGCTGCGTGGAAGGCGCGGTCGGACTGCTGCTCGTTGAATTTCCGCTGCACGCAGCGACCAGGAGCGCGCAGCCCATCGCCAGACGTATCGCCAATTTCGAGGCAAATTTCATCGTCCGAGTCTATCAACCTGAGACACAAAAGCCGAGCTTCCGACGGGTGAATTGCAATCAATTGTCATTGACATAGGGAGGGCGCGGGTTTAGCCTCCGCCGGACGGAGGATGGCCGCCTGCTGCCGAGGTACTGCGGTGTCCGTTCGTCGTGTCGTGGTTATCCCGCCTGCCAACGCTCGGTGCCGAGCGTCGGCGAGGTCACGCTGGAGGGTCATTGTTGACCGCGACGGCGGGAAAGGCGGGTTGGCTTCGTTTGTGGTTGAGAGGGGGAACAGCATGGCGCGTGTAACGAGGACGCTCGTCGCGTTCGCGGGAGCAATGCTCGTGGCCGGGGCGGCCTACGCCCAAAGCGCGATCGTCGGCGTGGTCAAGGACGCATCGGGCGCGGCGATGCCCGGTGTGACGGTGGAAGCGTCGAGCGACGTCCTGATCGAAAAGGTGAAGTCGGCGATCAGCGACGGTGACGGCGCGTATCGCATCTCGGATCTCCGGCCCGGCACCTACACGGTGACGTTCACGCTCACCGGATTCAAGACCTTCCGTCGCGACAACCTGCAGCTGCCGTCAGAGTTCACGGCCACGGTCAACGCCGAACTCGGCGTTGGCACGCTCGAAGAAACCATCACGGTGACGGGCGCGTCACCGGTGGTCGACGTGACGTCAACCGCCAAGACGTCGGTGCTCAATCGCGAAGCGATCGACCTGATTCCGACGGGGCGCAGCATCCAGGGTCTCGCGCAGCTGGTGGTCGGCGTGAGCCTCAACCTGCCCGACACCGGCGGCGCGCGCGCCATGCAGCAGACCTACATGTCCACGCACGGCATGAGCACGTCGAACACCACGGTGCTGGTCGACGGCCAGATGACCAACGGCCTGCAGAGCGACGGCGCGGTGCAGAGCTATTACAACGACGCGATGAATGCGGAGATGAGTTACCAGACGGCCGCGATTGGCGCGGAGACTTCGTCCGGCGGCGTGCGGCTCAACATGATCCCGCGCGAGGGCGGCAACCAGTTTCACGGTGACTTCAAGGCGGTCAATCGTCCCGGCGCCTGGCAGGCGACCAACCTGACCCAGCGCCACAAGGACCGCGGGTTGAGCGCCGGCAACGCCATCGATCGCATCGTCGACTACACCGGTTCGGTCGGCGGCCCGATCAAGAAGGACCGGGTCTGGTTCTTCTCTTCCGGCCGCTACTTCTCGGTCAACAACTTCATCGCCAATACCTTCATGAAGGACGGCAGCCAGGGCATCGACGATCAGTTCATCCGCAGCGCGATGACCCGCCTTACCTGGCAGATCTCGCCGCGCAACAAGATCTCCGGCTACTTCGACGAGATCGACAAGTACCGCGGCCATGACATGCAGGCCAACTACGAGCCCGAAACGGCCGCGACCGTGTGGAACTCGCCCGCGTATCACACGACGGCGATCAAGTGGACGTCGCCGGTGACGAGCTCGCTCTTCCTGGAAGCCGGGTTCTCCAACAACACCGAGTACTACACCAACGAATATCGCCCCGGCGTCGAGAAGTCGTATGGCACGGCCGAGTGGTACGCGAGCGCCGCGCGCAACGAACTCGACCTCGGCGGCTACAAGACGGCGGCGCCGGCGAACCTGACGGAGAGCCCGAAGGCGCTGTACTGGAGCGGTGCAGCCACCTACGTGACTGGCGACCACACGATCAAGTTCGGCGCCAACATGCGGTGGGGCCAGTTCATGCACACCCGCAACTACAACGCAGACTTGATCCAGCAGTACCGCAGCAGCAGCACCGGCAAGCGGTGGACGGTGCCGGATACGGTCATCATCCGCAACTCGCCGCTCGTGTTCGGCGAGAAGCTGAACCAGGATCTCGGCATCTACATCCAGGATTCGTGGCGGCTGAACCGGCTGACGACGAACTTCGGCCTGCGGTGGGAACGACTGAATTCGTCGGTGATGGCGGGCAGTTCTCCGGCCGGCCGTTTCGCGCCGGCGCGCAACTTCCCGGAAGTGAAGGACGTGCCGAACTGGAGCGACTTTGCGCCGCGCCTCGGCATGGTCTACGACCTGTTCGGCAACGGCAAGACCGCGCTCAAGTACTCGATCAACCGCTACAACCTGTCGCGCACCACCGGCATCGCCGCCAACTACAACCCGCTGCTGACGGCGAGCGCCACCCTGCCGTGGGTCGACAAGAACGGCGACGACATCGCGCAGGGCGCGTTGCGCTGCGACTTCACCGCGCCGGACTGCGAGATCAACTTTGCGGCGCTGTCGTCGAACTTCGGCATCGCCGCGCTCAACGAGTACGGCAAGTATCCGCGGACCTGGAACTTCGAGCAGGGCGTGGAGATCTCGCACGAACTGGTGTCGGGGCTGTCGGTCACCGGTTCGTGGTGGAAGGGCGACTTTCACAACCTCACCAACACCATCAACACCGCGTGGTCGCTGGCCGATTACTCGCCCTACACCTGGTACAACCCGGTCACGGGGAAGCCGTTCACCGTCTACGCCCGAAGCGCGGCCGCGACGGCGCGGCCGCAACGCAACCTCGACACGTTCGATCCGGAACGCAAGGACGTCTACCAGTCCTACAACTTCGAGGCGCGCTGGCGCATTCCCGGCGGCGGGCAGATCAACGGCGGCACGTCGTTCGAGCGCGAGCGCATCAAGACGTGCACGGCGCCCGACGATCCGAACTACGGATCGACCACGTTCCTCGGCGCCGCGCTCTGTGATGATTTTGCGCTCAGCATCCCGTGGCGCCCGCAGTTCAAGCTGTCCGGCACCAAGGAGATCAAGTACGGCATCAACCTGTCGTTCTCGTTCCAGAACAACTCGAGCCCCACCAGCTCGCGGGTGATGACCGTCACGCGCGGCAGCACGCGGTATCCGGCGAACTGCCCGTCGCCGTGCCCCGCCGGCGAGATCATCATGCCGACCGCGACCTTCGGCCAGACGTCGATGAGCTATTACCTCGAGTCGCCGAGGCAGTCATCGGTGGAGCGTATCGTCCAGCTCGACTTCAAGGTCGCGCGCACGTTCAAGGTCGATCGTTTCCAGGTGTTGCCGACGTTCGAGATCTTCAACGTCAACAACTCCGACGCAATCATCAGCTACATCACGACGAACGTGCTCTCCTCGTCGTACCTCGCCCCGAACAGCATCATGCAGGGGCGGATGTACGGCCTGGGCGTCGTCGTCCGCTGGTAACACGAGACTCTGTCGCGCCGTTCCTTTGTGCCAGGGGTGGGCCATCGGGCCCGCTCCTGGTTTTTTCTTTAGCGCTTGAGCGCCGCTCGGGCCTGGTCGCGATTGGCCTGCGCGTCTTGCAGCGATGGCTTCAAGACAACCGCGCGCTCGAAATGCGTCAGCGCTTCGGGCAGCTTGTTCTGGTTGGCGAGCGCGATGCCCAGGTTGTTGTGCGCTTCCGCCCAATCGGGCCTGATCTTCAACGCCATCTCGAAGCGTGCGGCCGCGGCCGCGAATCGCTGCTCGTTGAGCAGGATGGTCCCGATGTCGTAGATCGCTTCCGGCTCGTTCGGCGCGACCGCGACGGCGCGTTCGAGATGCTGCATGCCTTCGGCGCGCTGGCCGCTGTCGTACAGCATGTTGCCAAGGTTGCGATGCGCGTGGACCGAGCGCTCGTCAATCGCGAGCGCCGCACGGAATGCGGCGATCGCCCCGGCCACGTCGCCCTTTTGCGCCAGCGCGATGCCGAGGTTGTTGTGGGCCTCCACC